>JBDTVG010000220.1:0-28947 GCA_040007395.1 Chloroflexota bacterium | reverse complement strand
GACTGCTTAGTCTGCCTCATTCTTATACCACCCATGTGTAAAGTCCAGCTTAGGTTATATAGAAAATGAAAAGCGACTGCTGATGCCACAAGAATTGCCGACAGACATCCAACATATTACTACTGGCCCTGCGTTCGAAGCACTCGGACTTGCCCATCGAGTACGAATCCCATCTGGTGAGGGACTCCACCCCACGCTAGTAATGGTGCATGGCTTGCAGGGCAATGAGGACGTAACATGGGTGTTTGCGCGAACTGTCCCGCCGGATTGGTTGATCATCAGCCCGCGTGCGCCGTTTGCTGCGACGGCAGGTGGCTATGAGTGGAGCGACTCCGAATCACCCGAACGGAATACGCTCACGTCGCTTGAGGCGGGTAATGCTGCCCTGACCCGCTTTATTGATCACTTGCCAAATGTCTATCCAGTAGATCCCTCGCGGTTAGTGTTACTCGGCTTTAGTCAGGGAGCCGCGATGTCCTATCTGTTTGCGACTTCGCATTCGGTATCGGGTGTCGCTGCACTAGGCGGCTTTATCCCACCGCAGCTTGTCAGTCAACTACACCCATTGAACCACTTGCCGATCCTTATTTTGCATGGCACGCGGGACGAAACTATCTCCATCGAAACCGCCCGCCGGAATCGCGATCAGCTTATCGCCGCCGGAGCCGATGTGACCTATCAGGAATCGGACATTGGACACAAAGTCAGTAGTGCTGGCATGGCGGCGCTAAAAGAGTGGCTCAAGGCGCGGCACACGGATTAATAGCTCACCGCTGAGTAGATCTCCGTCAAAAAGCGACTCGGCCTGACTGCCAACAAGCGCGTCGTGGCGAAACCGGATTTGGTTGCCAAGCGCTCCCATGTTGGGTATGACAGCGGATGCGGTACGGCAAAGTTACCCTGATCGACATTGTATTCGACCAGCACCAGCCTTCCACCGGGGTGTAGATAACTCTTGAGCAGTAGTATAACCTCTGCTTGCTGCCCCGCGTTGACGAAATGTAACGAGTTCGCCATCACAATTCCGTCTAACGGCGGCAGTTCGAGTTGCTGTGTGTAGTCGGCGGTGCGATAGGTGACATGGTGGTCAGGAAAGCGTACCCGCATGAGGCTTTCCTGTTCTCGTAGCGATCCGGCATTTTTATCGATTGACAAGATATGTCCGGTTGGGCTGAGTAGATCAGCCAAGGCTAGTGTGAACGCACCTGCACCCGAACCAATATCCGCCCAAGTACCACCGGTTGTTGGTTCATCGGTGATAACACCATTCCGTAGCAAATTAACGTGATCGTCGTGATTCATAGGCATGATTCATTTCTGTAGACAGCTTCGTATGAGCAGTTCAGCGAATTTCACAAGGATTCAAAATTTCGCACGGTGAGCTTTCTAAACCATCAAAAATCTTATGGTACTAAATTCTCAGTCTTTTGCCATATAAGAACATCCTCGAACCCGCTTATCTGGGTAACTACTGCTATAATTTTAACTATTCAATCCCGATGATGACTACAATTCACGGTAGATTATCTCCACCCCAACGTAATTCTGGAAGGTGCTTGTGAGTGAGGAAAATGATCATCAATTTAAGCGCATCTTGGTGCCTGTGGCTAACCCTGATACCGCACCTGCGTTATTAAAGCTGGCGCTGGCGCTAGCAAGCCCCCAGCCAGAGTCCGTGCTGGCGATTGTGGTCTCTACGGGTGATACCGAAGACGAAATAAATACCATTCAAGCGGTCAAGTTAATCACTGCCGAGTTAAACGGTGACTCTGAAGGGATCAAATTAATCACCCGTGTCTCGACCAGCGTTATCCGAGGAATTTTGGATGCTGCCAGAGAAGAAAATGCAGATCTGATAATTGTTGGGGCAAGCCGTCGCCAACAGGGTGAATTTGTTTTGGGGCCAATCGTTGAAAACGTGGCTGCCACCGCCCCTTGTAACATCCTTATCTACCGCGTGGGAACTGATCCTGACTTTGAACGCATCGTTATTCCTGCGGATGGTAACCAATCCTCGATGGTTGCTGCTCAAATCGGTCAAATTTTGGCAAATTACTTTGCCAAGCCCATAGAGGTTGTCTATGTCAAACGCGCCCGCGAAACATACTGGGAAGGGCGAGCCAGACTCGAACGGACTCTAGAAGGAGTCCCGGATCGACAGTTCATCAAAAGAAATGTCGTGGCGGCGCAAGTGCCTGTCTCTGGCATCCTCTCAAGGATTGACAGTAGCGTTTTGCTAGTAATCGGCATTTCAGAACGCAGTACCTTTGAAAAGTGGCTTTTTGGCGATTTTATTCAACAACTCCTCAACCGTTCACCCGGCCCCGTACTGTTAATTGCTTTCCCATCGCCGAAAGAAAAACGTGTTCGTAAATGGACTAACATCAGGATACATGCTCCCTCCTTAACGCCTCTTGAGCAGGAAGAAATGGCTTGGTACGCCGAACGTGCTGGGTTTGCGTCGCTCGACTATCTATTGCTTGTGGTGATCTCAGCAATTCTCGCAACTTTAGGGCTGCTGTTAAACAGTAACGCGGTCATCATTGGCGCAATGCTGGTAGCGCCGCTGATGCAACCGCTGATTGCGCTGGCAATTGGGCTTACCACAGGTCGCATTGCCATGATACTTAGAGGGGCAAGCACGTTGATTCTGGGGATTATGGTAGCCTTGCTGGTGGCAGTCGCCTTGAGGTTTATTATGCCCTTCACGGATCTCACCCCGGAGATTTTGGCACGCGGCAGCCCGACGCTGTTAGATGTCTTAGTCGCGATGGCCTCTGGATTCATTGGTGCATATGCGACATCGCGCAAGGATATTCCATCTGCGCTGGCTGGGGTTGCGATTGCAGCGGCACTCATGCCCCCGCTGTGTGTGGTCGGGTTGGGCATTGCCTCAGGACGGTTCTATCTGGCCTTTGGGGCTGCTATGTTGTTTGTTGCGAATATCCTGTGCATTACTTTTTCTGCTTGCATGGTCTTTCTCTGGCTAGGAATGCGTCAGATCCAGATTGAAGGGCCAAAACAACAAAAGTTATTGGTCACAGGCGTATGGGTCGCCCTCATTGTATTGGTGGCGGGTGTCGTGTTTGTATTAACGCTCCGCACCAACCAGACGCGGATCATTGATACACAATTGCATAAGGCATTTCCCTTAGCCGAGATTGTCTCTATCGAAAATATTCCGCAAAATCCAATACAGCTTATTGTCACACTGCGCTCTGCTCACAACATTGTGCAGAGTGAAGTCAACATGGCTCAACAAGCGTTGCGAGATACCCTAAATCAAGATATTCATCTTGAAATTACCGTTTGGCCTATGCTACAGGGTTCATGAGCGTTAACGCCATCGCACCGGGTTTTACGCTATCTTACTACCCCGCTATGCACTATACTAATTTTGTAAGACAATGTGTTGGGTAGTGCTGGTGAAAAGGTGGTAGCCCCTTGGTCAACCTGATTAGTTTTGAAGATCTGCTGAACTCACCGAAAGCCGAAGAATATATCTGCACACGTTTAGCCCCCTTCGAGCTAGACATTGATGAATATTTACGTCCTTGGCGCAGAGAGTCCGTCGAAAAGACCTATCCAAGTCAGGGCTTGATCCGCACTTCTTATGACGATCTGGACTATGCGGGACAAATGCAGTTTCCCGAAGAACGCATGGTTGACATTCTGCGGGTACGCGCTTACTTGCTCGAAATCTTTAACCACCCTGATCGAATCAAGGCGCTTCAGAGTGAAACGCAAGCGGTACGCCCCATGCTGCCCGCCATTGAGTCGGACGCTATCGAAACCATGCGGCGACAAGGTACATCGGTTTCGATTGGCGATCTGGGCGCAGTCGTACTGTATCCGCAGGGGGAGCAGGATAGGATTAGCCGTAAACAGCGGTTGCGGGAAGGGCCGTTCGTCAAGATTGGGCGCAGCGCTCATTCGCCGTTTGTCGGCTCCGCCATGCCCGATGTGTTCGGCAGCGTGCCTGCCATCGCAACAATGGCTGCCAGTCAATCACTAGTATGTTTGCCACGCAATGCTGTATTTGTGGACATTAACCGTCAGGCGGATCTCGCTTCGTCGGCTTTGGAATGGTTGAAAAACGAGCCAATATTGAATGATCGTCCTGATGGCGAGATGCTGCTTGACCTGTGGGCTAGCAATATCGTGGGTACGGTAGAAGCCTCGCCGGATAAGGCGCTACGGCGTGCCGAAGCCCTTTATAAGCGAGGGATTCGCAAGTTTCGACCCTATTCGCCCGAACCCGGCCCCGGTCCTGAACTCACCACCGCCGCGCTACGTAAGGCGTTTGGCGATGAGATCGAACTGTTTGTCGGGCAAGTGGTCAACGTCGATCAGGCGCAGCGGGTCGAAGCGGCGGGCGCAGATGCGTTGTATATTGGCATTGGCGGCGGTGGACGGTGCAAGACTGGCCCACGCAGCGGCACGGTAATCGATTGGCCTGAACTGTTGTGGTCACTACGAGGCCAGACGGCGCTACCCGTGATCGTCGAGGGCGGAGCCAGCGAATATGTGGCTGAGACACTGTTAGCGGGTGCATCGGGCATTGGCGTATCGCGCATGGCGGCGGGTGGCACGATTGAGTCGCCGGGTGGCGGCAAGTTCTACGTAGACAGTCGTGGCAAGTTGTTCAAGCCCTATGGCGGCGAGGCATCGGCGCGAACCAAAGTACTCGAAGGCAAGATGCTGTCTTTCGGCATACCCATGTTCCCCGAAGGCGAGACAACACCCGCCTTCAATACCCAGCAGCACCCGACCATTCCCTTGAATCTGTATCATCTATGCGAAGCGGCGGTGCTAGCGCTCGTTTTCCGTGGCGTAAGCGATATTCACACCCTGCAATGTATCGATCCGTCGCCACTGCGAATCAAGACAACGGCAGGCGCAGAGATCCAGAAGCCACACGAGCATTTATAGCAGATAGAGTCATTGCAGCCGATTAGTGTTTAACGCGCTATCGACTACACTTGACTCTATTGGAAGTGACTTGTTAGGAGAAATATCGTGAACCCTTCACTACGTCGATCTCCCTTTTTTCTCTTACTACTAGCGTTTGTGGCAATGGCGATAGCATTGCCTATGCCAGCAAAGGCGCAGGATACCGGAGTCAGGGCTACCGTCGGGGCGAACGTTATCAGCCTCCAATCCGGGCCGGGGCTTGAATTTAGTTCAGTCGGCACTGCCCGGCTTAACCAAACCTTCCCGGTAATCGGACGGGCGCGTGGCTCAAACCGCGTCTGGTACAAGATTCAACTGCCGTCTGGCGATACCGCATGGGTATCAGAACGAGTCGTGAACGTCGATCCATCGCCGGATAGTGTAAGCCTACCCTGGCTTGGAGATAATCTGGCGAAAACCCCGCTTGTCATGGACTGTGGGCGCGTTCGTCCTATCCTGTTCGTAGGGTCGTTTGCCCAAGTCATTGCACCACAAGGCGTGATCCTCTATAAAGAGATTGGTATTGGCAAAAAGCAGGTGGGCGGCGCTCCGGTCAAGGCGTTTGTCGAAATACTAGACGGGCCATTCTGCACCCTGCTCAATACATATCGGTATCAAACGCAGTGGCTGGTTGTCAATCAATCAGGGGTGACGGGTTACATGCTAGAAAGTCTACCCAACGGAAAAAGCCCCTTTGTCAAAATCTCATCTGATGTTTCTGCAAAGGATTTCCCGGCAGTCGTCACACCTGATCCCGCTTCAACCACTCCAAGCGCTGCTGATAGACCCGCCAATATCACCGACGCGGATATTCAAGCGGTAATGGACACCTTCGACGGGGTACAGAGCGGAAAGCTCAATGAGAAGCAAGCCGGAACCAAACTCCAAAATTTTGTGGGTAATCGTAGTTCTGTGACGTTAGCGTGGATTGTCCGCCGTGTGCCGATCTATGATGGCAATACGCACGGGTGGTTCAGCTTTGCCCGCTATCAGGATTCAACAGTGATGAACTTCAACCTGACTTCAGAACTTGACATTCACCCGGTGCAGACTGTGCTCGCTATTCTGTTTGGCAAGTACAAAGACCCAGTGCAAATTCTCGAATCTATCGGCTGTGGTGGTGGGTGATCGGTAGTTTGCGCTAAACATGAATTGGTTTTATACAGCCCTTGCTCGTTTTCTCTGCCTATGGGAGAGATTCACGAGTGAGGGCTACGTAACGTGAGTTATAATAGGCGATAGTTTTGTCCATAGTATCGAGAACTTGATTAGATATGTCTATTCTAACTGCATCACGGGTGGGTAAATCGTTCGGAGCCGACGACATCTTCGGCGGCATCACTGTCGAGATCCCACATGGCGCACGGGTCGCAATGGTCGGACCAAATGGCGCGGGCAAGACCACGCTGCTTCGTCTGCTCATTCGCGCCGACGAACCAACAACTGGCACTGTTCAACACATGCGGGGCTTGACGATTGGCTTTCTGCCACAACGCCCCGAACTGCTGGGAGAGCGCACGCTGTGGGACGAAATGCTCACCGCGTTCAAGCATTTCCAACGGGCTGAGATCGAACTTGCCGATCTGGCTCATAAGATGGCAGATACTAGCCGTCCCGACTATGACGAGATCATGGAACGCTATGGGCACTTGCAGGAAGAATTTGAGCGGACGGGCGGTTACGATTATGAAACGCGCATTCGGCAGGTGTTGCAAGGGCTTGGCTTTGACTCCGACGATTACCAGAAGCCGTTGACAATCCTCTCCGGTGGGCAAAAAACGCGAGCATTTCTGGCCCGTTTGCTGCTCCAAAGCCCCGCTCTGCTGGTACTGGATGAACCAACGAACCACTTGGACATTAATGCTGTCGAGTGGTTGGAAGCGTTTTTGAACAGTTGGAAGGGATCGGTACTGGTCGTCAGCCATGATCGCTATTTCATGGATCACGTTGCCTCGACGATCTGGGAACTGGACTGGGGTCACATCGAAGTTTACAACGGCAACTACAGCCATTACGTCCGGCAGCGCGAAGATCGACATGCGGCACACTGGGCGGAATTCGAGGCACAGCAGGAGCGTATTGCCAAAGAGGAAGAATACATCCGGCGCAATATGGCGGGTCAGAATACCCGGCAAGCGCAAGGCCGCCTCAAGCGGCTGGATCGACTCAAGCGCGACGAACTGATCTCGCGTCCGCATGAAGCCCGTGCCCTGCATATCAAATTGCAAACCAGTATCCGCAGCGGCGACAAGGTGCTGATTACCAAAGACCTGACAATTGGCTATCATGATGACCGTGTACCGTTGTTCACTGTCCCCGACCTGACGTTATATCGAGGCGAAGTCGCGGCGGTTATCGGGCCGAATGGGGTGGGTAAAACCACTTTTATCAAAACGCTGCTCGGTCAATTGGAGCCGCTTAAAGGCAGCAGCAGGCTCGGCGCACAGGTCAAGCTTGGCTACTTCGCACAGGCTCACGAACTGCTTAATGCCACCAACAGCATCCTTGACGAACTACTGACCGTTAAGAATATGCCGATTAGTCAAGCCCGTGCCTATCTTGCGCCGTACCTGTTCACGGGCGACGATGTGTTCCGCCCGATCAGCACCTTGAGTGGCGGCGAACGGGGACGGGTGGCGCTGGCAAAGCTAGCGCTCGATGGCGCTAATTTCCTGCTGCTGGACGAACCGACCAACCATCTCGACATTCCCGCACAAGAAGTGTTACAAGCGGTGCTGTCGGAGTTTAACGGTACGATCCTGCTGATTAGCCATGACCGTTACCTAATTGATGCGCTAGCGACACAGATTTGGGCGACAAGGCCGGGGCAAATGGTCGTGTTCGAGGGTAGCTACCAAGAATACATCGCTGCCCGCGATGGCAAAGCCGTTGCGGCGACGGCACACGCTGCCAAAGCCGCCCTGACCGCCTCACCCAGTACGCCCAAAAAGGATCAGCGCGATCAGAATAACGGCAAAGCCGCCGCCCGTTCTGCCTTAAAGCCAACCCTCTCCTCGCGGGAACGTGAGAAGCGTACTGCCGCCATCGAAGCGCAGATTCACGCTTTGGAGCTAAAACTAGTCGAGCTTTCCGGCGATCTTGGTGCAGCCAGTGAAGCCGGAAAAGTCGATCAGGTGCGTGAACTGGGTGAAGCCTATGCTGCTGCTGAAGCCGAACTTGAAGCTATGATGAACGAGTGGGAAACTCTGCTGGCCTGAGGGTGTTTTTCGGTTTGTACTTCGATCAACCTATCTGCATCTAAAAAGCACTTGTGTGCCAGAACGCATTTTGGCGAAAAACTGCGATAAATCACGGTTGATCTTGTTTGTACAAAGTTATATAATGGCAACCCGGTCTGCGGATCAAACGAGCCAAATTTTCATGAGGGGCAGGGCTATGAGTACAGAAAACGGGGAAGTTATACCCGAAGTCACATCCGTCGGGGATCTTAAACCCAAGATGGAACTGCGTGGTAAGGTAAAGAAACTTGAACTCTACGGCGCATTTGTAGACTTGGGTGTTGGCACCGACGGCCTGCTCCACATTTCGCAACTCAGCACCGAACGGGTTAAGAATGTGAGCGATGTCGTCAAAGAAGGCGACGAGATCACTGTCTGGGTGCGTAACGTGGATGTGGAAAAAGGGCGTATCGACTTGACGTTGATCCCCATGCCTGAGAAGACTTTCAACGAAGTTCAGGTTGGACAGGTGCTTAACGGTAAGGTCGTGCGGGTCGAGAAATTCGGCGCGTTTATCGATGTCGGCGCTGAACGCCCCGGCATGGTTCATGTGTCGGAAATGGCGAACGGCTACGTTGGCTCACCGCAAGAAGTAGTCAAAGTTGGGCAAGAGGTTGAAGTCAAGGTTATCAAGGTCAATAACAAGAAGAAGCAAATTGACCTGAGCATGAAAGCCCTTGAAGTTCACGAAGTTACGCCCGACGAAGATGAAAACGAAGAAGTGCCGACTGCGATGGAATTAGCGTTACGCCGTGCTATGCAAGGTACCGATATGGCAGACGAGTTTGCCGCGACACTCAAAGTGAAACAGCCTCGCCGCGATAAGCGCCCCAATGACAAGCGCCGCCAACAGCAAAACGAGATCCTGACACGCACTCTGCAAAATCGCGTTAAGTAATTTTATCTGGGTAGAAATTTTAGGCGCGGACTGTGTAACATGATCCGCGCTTTTGGATTCCAGTCTACCCTCACAGTGGCTAGCTTGGTTAAACCGATCTAATCCACCTTAAGCAACCGTACTTTTCGCTGTTTGAAGATTGGAAAAGGGTTCTGCCACCACAATCTTAGTGTGCGGCAAAACCCTTTTGTTTTCACTGGGGAAGCGTTAAGCCTTTACCGCTTCCAAGAGTACACAATGTGGGTTGCTCAGATAAGTTTGCCAGACTTCTTCACCATACTGCGTTACGCCCGCGTCAGAAACTTCGGGTCTTGTCCACTGAATTGAAGTCAATCCCGCTTCAGTTAATGCTTTTTCGATTGTGGTTTTATTCCAGCGATATGCCTGAATCTCAGGAGTAGTTTGACCACCCATCGTCACAGTGAATGGAGTCAGTCCACCATCTAAGGCAGGATCAGATGGTTTGATGTCTAGGCCATATTGCTTATAGTACCCGTCTTCATGGGAAAGTTCAGGATTAAGCTGGTAAGTCACCAGCCGCCCACCCGTTTTTAGATTTGCAGCGACCCCTTGCGCCATCTTTTCTAGCTGTTCATAGGTGGGCGCGTAGTGAAGCAAATAGGCTGCCAGCACTATATCAAATGGTTCGTCGCTGCGGTAAGTTGCTGCGTCTTGAGCAAAATAGGTAATACCGGCTGGTTCTTTCTGTTCAGCCATCTCCGCGACTTGGATCATTGGTGCAGCAATATCCACACCCACGACCCGTGTTGCCCCTCGGCGCTTGAGTTCGCGGGCATAGTAACCGGTTCCCGTTGCCAGATCAAGGACACTCAGACCTTCAACGCTGCCCAGCAGTTTAAAAATAGAGTACGCTTCAATATGAAGCCGATAGGGGATGAGCTGAAAAGAAATGTCATAGTTATCCGCGATGAGATCATACTGTTGAGACATGAGAGCTTATTCTCCTAAATTAAGAGAGGCGATTTTCCTCAACTACCAGCATGTACATTAGCTTCCTGACGGGCTTCCACGAAACGGGTCTGGATCTGACTCAGGGCATCGCTGGTACTGCTAGCAAAAAGCGCGAGACTCTTCGCTTTAGGGCGCATTTTAGTCAATATGTTCATAAAAGTAGTCACAATCATGGGTGCTCCGACAATGACTGAGGCCACCGTGTTTTCTGGCATGTTTTGCTCAACATAGCGCAAATTACCCATGATGTCGCCACGCGGCATCATCCCCATACGGCTTACATCGACGATGTTAGCGACAGGGCGTGGAATGGCTCCCATCTCGTCAAGTACTTTCCGCGTTACGACACGATACTCATCCCACGTCCAAGGACTCTCAATCGATATTTGTGCGACATCTGGTAAGGCGGTTAACCACTCATATCGAACGCCCATGTTATGACTCCTTTATCAAACGAGGAAGCGTTAATTTATATCAATGTATGCAAAACAGGCGTTCATCCCCTTTCACAACGCAATCGATAGGAAAGGTCGATAGGCACTGGATTGAGGTTACACATTTAATTTGAGTGAATAATTTTTGCAATATGTTTTGGTCTGGCAGTGGAAGCCCATCAAACGCTTGGTCGTTAGATATAACTCAGGAGCATAATAAAAAGATAAAAATACTATAGCACGAGAATTCTATGCTTGTCTATAGAGTCAGGTTTGCCTTTTGGAGTTCTTGTAATATCTGCATAAAGGCGATTAGTAAAGCAGAGGAATTGCAGTACGCGGGCGAGAGACAAAAAAATAAGAGGCCAGTTGGCCTCTTATTTTTAACGATTGCTGGAAAAATTACAGCGCGTTAACGATGTTGGAGAAGATGTTGCCGATGGACGGGCCAAGGATTGCCAAGATCACGATCACCACGACGGCGACCAATACGAGGATCAGAGCATATTCGACCAGACCTTGACCTTCTTCACGAGGCATATACAACATTATGATTTCTCCCATAGACCGATATAAACAATAAAGTCATAATAGTTGAGAATTCAGATTTTGTCAACTAGCTTTTATTTTATATTTATAGTCCTCCCCAAATTTTAATGGTTGGATCAATAACCTTGCAGTTGTATATGCACTTAACTTACATCAAGCAATGGTCAGCTTTATCGGGCTGTTTAGATCATGTTTCCAAATGATCAAGTAACAGCCAAATAAAGCGATCTATCAAACCTGAATAGTTAATTTGTACCACTTTGAGATAGGTTTGTTAGATTTTTTAGTGATCGACTCCATCTGTGCCAGCACCACAAACCAGTGCACAGATTTTTTGCGTCGGGGTGGTCTGGATTTTGCCCGATAACAGGGCGGCAAGGGCCGCGGCTCCACTCAATTCGGCGGCAACGCCCATTTCCAGCCAGAGCCAGCGAGCAGCTTGATACATCTCATCATCGGTAACTAGCACGATCTCATCGACATTTTTTTGGATAATCTCGAAGTTAATTGGGGCGCTGAGACGTGGTGCAAGCGTATTGGCGGCAGTATGAATTTCATCAACGCCGACCAGATGGCCTAGCTGTAGACTGTTGTAGAGGCTTGCTGCCCCCACTGGCTCGACTCCAATGACCCGAATTGCAGGGTTAAGCGCTTTCGCTGCAAGACTCACGCCACTGATCAAGCCGCCGCCGCCAATCGCTACCAGCAACGTATCGACTTCGGGAACGGCTTCCAGAATTTCCAACCCGACAGTTCCTTGTCCCGCAATGACCGAGGCATCCGCGAATGGATGGAAATAGGCCAAGCCGTCACGTTCAGCCGCCGCGACTGCTGCGCGGTTCGCATCGTCCCAGACCTCGCCCTCCAAGATAACCTTTGCGCCCCAACTTTCCAGCTTTTTGGCTTTGATTGAGGGCGTATTGTGACCCAGATAGATCGTCACAGGCGCTTTAGCAAGCCACCCCGCATAAGCAACTCCTAAGCCATGATTGCCCCCAGACGCAGCGACAATTCCCCGTTCGACCTGCTCTAGCGGCAGACTTAACAATTTGTTGACCGCCCCACGCGCCTTAAATGATCCAATGATCTGCATACATTCCAGCTTCAAGTAGAGCTTATCGATCTCAGCAGCCCGCTGTTTGACAGGTGCGGCATCGACAAGCGGTGTATGCCGCACATAGCCTGCAATTTTGGTATGTGCCAAACGGATTTGTGCTAAATCAACCGTAATAGACATGATAGTGACGTTTTGCTCCGAGCCAATTAAGCCTTGAGGGGATTATCTTACATCCTATTGATAAAGTTCAGTAGATCGAAAATTGGTCTAGGACGCACAGATAGGGATGTCATCGCGTGTACCAAAGGTACGTTTAATAGCAAGACGTAGAAAGGCAATAAAGCGCGGAAGCTGAAAAAGGTGTGGGAGCCAGCGGGCAGGCCCACGTTCCAAAACACGGGACGTGTAAAAGCGCAGAACGGGTTACAAGAGCTGGTACGGGCGCGGACTTGACCGAGTTGGCGATAGCTGCTCTCAATGCCGAAGCACCGCCGATAGCGTTGGTAACACTTGGCAGGAGACCAGTCCAAGTGAATGACCACGTAAGCAATCCATTTGAGGCGGCGTTTGCCGGTTTTGTCGGGAACACGGTGGCACACAACTGTCGATCATCTATGCCGATGGCACTTTTGGGGAAACGACCAAAGAGCCATCGCTGGATCTGATCACCCTGCTTGATCAACTGGGTGTCGATAAGGACAAGCAGACTTCGTTCGAGTACCAAGTTGAAGCTAGAAGCGATAGCGCCTTACTGACCAATCTTATGATTATGCTGCTATCGATAGTGATTATTGGCTATTTTCTGTGGCGCTTATCGCGTGCGCGACTGAGACAACATTAAATACCCCAATGCAATCGTTGACGCAGATCCTCGATAGCTGGCTTGCGCCGTACCGAGTCAGCAGTCCAAACTTATGGATATAGAAGCCTACGATGTGTTACAATATATAGGAATTATATTATAGCGGCAGATTTGAGCAGTTGCTCACAAGAAGCTCATTATAATTTATATTATTCTTACGTAGTTTTAGTTATGATCTGTTGTAAGATCACTCGACAAAATGATAACTGGGAAGGATCGTAAGTTGTGAACAGACCGTCTCCAACACCAGCCAAGAACCAAAATTTCAAAATTGGGGCGCTGGTAGGGTTAACAATGGTAGCGTTGGTACTGATGTTCATTCTGTTTCCGGCCTTTAACGCTGGACAGGATTCAACGTCAATTACCAAATTAGCAAGTGCAGTAGAGGCCGGACGAGTCAAGTCAATTGTCGTCCACGATGACACGCGGTTGTCGATTGCCTATGCTGACGGCACCTATGCGGAAACGACAAAAGAACAGTCTATCGATCTGATCAAATTGCTCGACCAATTGGGTGTCTCGAAAGGCAAGCAGACTTCGTTCGAGTACCGGGTTGAAAATGGCAGCAATAGCGCTTTACTGATCAATCTGGCGATCACGCTGCTGCCGATGGTGATTATTGGCTATTTTCTGTGGCGAATGCTGCGCTCGATGCGTTCTGGGCAAGATCAGGCGCTCAGTTTTGGCAAGAGCCGCGCCAAAGTCACTCGCGATGTAGAGCATCCACTGGTCACGTTTAACGATGTGGCAGGCGTTGAAGAAGCCAAACAGGACTTGAAAGAAATAGTTGAGTTCCTGAAAGAGCCGGAGAAGTTTATCCAGCTTGGCGCACGTATTCCTAAAGGCGTGCTCATGATTGGCCCGCCCGGAACGGGTAAAACTCTGCTGGCTCGTGCCGTTGCTGGCGAAGCCGGAGCGCCGTTCTTCAGCATTTCCGGTTCGGAGTTCGTGGAAATGTTTGTCGGCGTGGGCGCAAGCCGTGTGCGCGATCTGTTCGAGCGTGCCAAAGCCGAATCGCCATCCGTGATTTTCGTAGATGAAATTGACGCGGTTGGGCGACAGCGTGGTGCAGGCTTGGGCGGCGGTCATGATGAACGCGAACAAACGCTCAATCAGATTCTGGTCGAGATGGACGGCTTCGATAACAACACGAACGTCATTGTTGTGGCAGCCACCAATCGTCCGGATGTCCTCGATCCGGCGCTGATACGTCCCGGTCGCTTTGACCGCAAAGTGATCCTCGACAGGCCAGATCGGGCTGGACGCAAGGCTATTCTCGAAGTCCATGTGAAGGGCAAGCCGCTGTCTTCGGATGTGGATCTGGATACATTGGCAAAGATCACGCCCGGTATGGTTGGCGCGGATCTCGAAAATCTTGTCAATGAGGCCGCGATTTTGGCAGCACGCCGCACCAAGAAAGCGATCTCGATGCGCGAGATGCAAGAAAGCATGGAGCGTGTGGTGGCTGGCCCGGAACGTAAATCGCATGTTATTAGCCCGGCGGAACGCAAGATCGTGGCCTATCACGAAGCGGGACATGCGGTGGTCATGCACCATCTGACACACGCCGATCCAGTTCACAAGATTACCATTGTGCCGCGTGGACAGGCGCTTGGTTATGCCATGTCCTTGCCCGACGAAGATCAATCCTTACAAACGAAGGTTCACTTCGAGGATCAGATCGTTGGGGCGCTGGGTGGACGTGCTGCGGAGGAGATGACATTTGACAGCGTAACCAACGGCGCATCAAACGACCTACAGCGCTGCACCCAGATTGCGCGGATGATGATCACGCGCTTCGGGATGAGCGACGATCTGGGTTTGCGAACCTTCGGTGAGCCGGAAGGTGCGATTTTCTTGGGTCGTGAATTGGTCGAACGGCGCGACTACAGCGAAGAAGCCGCTGCTGCCATTGACAGCGAAGTTCGCTTGATCATTGATCGCGCTTACCAGCGTGCCAAAGAGATCCTAGCCACGCACAAAGACAAGCTGGTCAAACTTGCCGAGACGCTGATCGAGAATGAAACCGTCGATCGTGAAATGTTCGAGGAGTTGATGGGATCGGGCAAAATCGTCCCACAGATCGCGTAACGGTTTTTACCTCTCCGCTTCGTTATATCAACGGCGATTGATAGCAAATCAATCGCCGTTGGTTTGTCTTAGCCCATACCAACAATTGAAAAGCTAAACGTGCTGCCTGCATCGGGTGTGCTTTCGCACACCAAATTACTTTTCATCAGCGTCAACAATTCTTTGGCAATCGGGAGGCCGAGTCCATAGCCCTTTTGCGACGTGACCAACTCATGATCCGCACGATAGAACACCTCACCCAACCGTGCGATTTCTTCGGGCTTCATGCCAATTCCGGTATCGGTTACGGCGACGTGCAGCACATTATCGTCGCGCCGTTCGGCCTTCACCGTGATATTGCCGCCTTTGGGCGTGTACTGGATCGCGTTCTTGACGAGGTTAAACACCACTTTTGAAAGTTGCTTGGCATCGGCGTTCAGGATGGGCAAGCCCTGCGGAATACCCCACGTTACGTTCTGCTCAAATTCAGCGATAAGTGGCTCGGCTTGCTTTTGCACATCCATCATCACTTGCCCGAAGGTTGTCATTTTCTCATCGAGTTTGAAGCGACCTGAGTTTAGCTTGCTAATGTCGCTAATATCGCTGACCAGCCCTTCCATGCGAATCACATTGTTGCGGATCGTGTCGATGAACTGCTGCTGCATATCGTTCATCGGGCCGATCATGCCGGGTTTGGCAAGCATATCGGTGTAACCGCGAATGCTGGTCATCGGTTTGCGGATTTCGTGAACCATCAGCGAGTTGAACGAGACATTTTTGCTAATATTGTCATCCAACTGCTGACGCACCTCACTAGCCTCGGTACCTTCACCGAGGGCTTGCGCCTGTTGCAATAGTTGATCCAATTTTGACAACTGCGCTTGTAAGTCATTCGGCACAATCGAATTGGCTTGCTGCTGTAGTTCTGCAACCAATGCCTGTGCTTGATGAAGTGGGCCGGGTGTTTGATTATCCATAGCATTGGCGGCGTGCCGCCTACCCTCCTTTTAAAGACAGAAAAATAGCTATTCTCTGGAACAGATTACTTTTACAAAACCGATTAATGTGTCTACCGTTAATTGTCGTCAAGTTGAAATTTGTGTCAATTACTGAATCACAATGATTCAATGGGTTAATCAGTTATTAAGCCAACGCCATTCGCCCTCGCCGCCAACCTGATTTACAAAGGCGCGGATCTCGCGGGCCATCTTGTTTTCGCTGTCCCAAAAAGAACTGATCTGCGATTTGTAGCGGCCTACTGCTGCAATCTTGGCATCGATGGCAGGCGAGTCTACTGGATGCAGGTTGCGCTTCAGATCCAGATCCAGCAGGCCAACCGCTTGTTGGATAACCGTGTGGCCTTTGGCAGAATAGGGATAGTCGTCATAGAAGTATAGGGGGCTGTTGGGTCGCCATTGGGCAATTGCTTGGCCCATATCCCGCACCAACTGATGATCGACATGACCGCCAATCGCCAGCGGCACATGGATCACATCGTTCGATTGCAGATCGAACAAACCAATGATCGCCCGGATCACAGCGGCGCGGCGTGCCTCCTGTACTGGATCATCGGGATGGATTGTGCCAAAGATCGCCTTCTCGTCGGGGTACAGCGGCGTATTATCTTTTGGGTTGACGCGATAGATGGCATCGGCATAGGGGCCAAATTTGACTTCCGCGCCAAGCATATTCCCAGCAGAAGTATCTTCTTTGCGACGGGCTACAGTTGGATTGTCGCCCAAGCCCCAGCGTTTATGCAGTTCACGGGTGAAATCTGTCGGCGTAAAACCCAGCGGCGGATCGCCCGCCATGATGGTGAAAATCACGACAGATTGACCACTGCGGGTTAATTGGGCTATCTGACCGCCACAACTCAGAGCCGCATCGTCGGCGTGCGGCGACAAAAACAGGTGCATTGAGACTCCGTTGAAAAAGACTGCTCACGCTTGAGCAGTGGTTAAGCTAATGGTGAACACACTGCCTTTGCCCGGTTCACTCTGAATATCAAGTGTACCGTGCATTAGGTCGATCAGGTTGCGGGTAATGGCAAAGCCGAGGCCAGTCCCCGATTGCTGCAAGCCATTGTCGGCTCGCCAGAACTTCGTACCGAGTTTGGCAAGCTGTTCGGGAGTCATGCCGACTCCCGTATCCGCCACACTGATCAGCACATGATCGTTACTGCGGCGTACCCCGACGGTGATAGTCGCGCCGTCGGGACTGTACTTGTAGGCATTGCTCAACAGGTTGAGCAAAACCTGTGTCAAACGCCCCTGATCGGCTCGAACCAATGGCAAGACAGGTTCGGCATTGATTATCAACTTATGTCCGCGCTGGTCGATCTCAGTGATCGTGCCTTCTTTGGCGGAGTTGAGCGCTTCCATAACATTCACGTCGGTTAGGTCAACACGCATATTGCCCGACTCAATCCGGCTGATGTCGGTCAGGTCACTGACCAGTACCTTCATTTTATTGACTGCATTCTTGATCGTCCCGACAAACTGCTGCTGCTTATCGGTAAGCTGTCCCACCATTTGCAGCAGGTCGGCGTACCCCTGAATACTGGTCATTGGGACTTTTAATTCGTGGGCAACCAGACTGACAAACTCTGACTTGGCATTGTTCGCTGCCTGTACCGCGTCGTACAGACGAGCGTTTTCGATAGCGATGGCAGCCCGGTCTGCGACTCGCAGTGCAATCGCCACCGCATCCTTGGTAAAGGAGTTTGCGTTCGCGGCGGTCATGGCGATCACGCCGATCACTTTGGCTTCGCGGCGCACCGGCACGACGAAAATAGCGGCGCGGCCCTCTTTGGCAGGATCTAGCGACGGTTCTTGAGTTCGCATCGTGCGCTCGACCAATGGATGATTCATATCAACGACAGAGTCGCTAGCCGGATTATCAGTTTCGCCGTAGCGCGAAACGACCCGCAGCATGTTCGTATCCGCCTCTAGCAAGCCCATCGTGGCACTGCGCGCATTACATACTCGGCTCGTCCATTCCAACGTAATCGCCATCGCTTTGGCGGTATCCAGCGTTTCGTTAAGCTGGCGATCAATCTGTTGGAGCATGGTGAGTTCTTCTACGCGGGCGGCTAACGCTTGATCAGTAGCCTTGAACAGGCGGGCATTGTCGATGGCAACGGCTCCCTGTGCCGCGAAAGCATCCAGCACGTCCAGATCTTGTGGTGAGAACAAGCCTGACCGGACACGATTATCGACATAGGTTACGCCGATAATCTGACCGCGTACTCGCAGTGGACTCGCCATGATGCTGCGGAGGGCGTGCGCGACGACACTTTGCTGCCCCGCAAAGCGTGGATCTTCCTGAGCGTTGGTTGTGACAATAGCTTGCCCCGTTTCGAGGATGCGGCTAATGACCGTGCGGCTAAGGGCAAAGGCGCTTGAATCGAGCGTGGCCTGATCGAAGTTGCGGGCGACGCGGACATTCAATTTGCCGTCATCGTCCAACAGCATCAGAAAACCCCGTTCTGCGGCGGTAAGCTGGATAATCGCGTCCATGACCTGATCGAGCACCGTTTGCAGATCCAGCGAGGAACCGATCACGCGGCTAACTTCGTAGAGCTTGGCGAGGCGTTCTTGTTGCATACTGGCTTTGCGCTGCTCGGAAACTTCCGCCATGACCTGCTCGACTGCCCCCAAGCGTTTTTCGAGGTGGGCAAGATCCATTTTGCCACTCTGCGCCTGACTACGGAGCAAGGTTAACGTCTGACGGGCGCTGGTCAGCGCCGTGTCCAATTCTGGTCCGGTACGATGTGGAGCCTCAGACATGGAACTTCCCTTCAATAATTACCTGCTGATAGTAGTCGCACTGTCCAGTAAGTGGGCAGCGTTCACAGAGTGGACGGCGAGCCTGACACACCGTTCTGCCATGTTGGATCATGTTGAGATGCGCCTGATAGAACTGCTCCGGCGGAATAATTGCTTCAAGGACGACATGGGCTTGTTCGCGTGAAGTTTTCGGCCCGATTAGCCCCAAGCGCTGCGTTACACGATGCACGTGAGTATCAACGGGGAAGGCTGGCTTGTTGAAGGCGAACAGCAGCACAATTGCCGCGGTCTTCGGCCCCACGCCGTTGAAGTGCGTTAGCCAGCGTTTGGCTTGCTCGGTATCCATCTTTGCTAAAAAGTCCAGTGAAATCATACCGCGTTCTGCTTGGATCTCCCGTAATACATTTTGGATGACTGGCCCTTTCGTCTGCGATAAACCCGCCGGACGAATCAGATCGATCACTTCTTCGACAGGGGCATCGCACACCGCTTCCCATGTCGGAAACCGCGCCTTGAGTGCCTCGAATGCTTTATCGCGGTTCAGATCCGATGTATTCTGGCTGAGAATGCAATCAATCAGTTCATCGACAGGCGGCAAATGCTGTCGCCATGCCGGGAACCCATAGAGTGTTTCCAGCAGATCGAAGATAATCTGATATTTTGTACGCAGGGTAGTTAGATTAGTCATAAGAATGATTCTAATCATTATGCTCACAATGACAACTAATAGAACCGACTCCAAGCGGCGTTGTTGTCCTCACCCCTGCAATAGCTTTTTGTCCTGTGCATCTGTAGAATCGCTCATGAGGTAAAAGACTATCATTTTAAAACAGGAGCTATAAATTCTGTGAATCATATTCGACAGTCGATTGCTTGGTGGTGTTTTGAGGGGATGGAACCGACAAAGCTGGTACAGACCGCCGTTGAACTTGGTTATGAAGCAATTGATCTGGCGGGGCAGGAACACTGGCAACTTATCAAAGATCACGGCTTGAAGATTGCGGCGGTGGGCGGACACCAATCGTTGACCGAGGGGTTAAATCGGCGCGAGAACCTTGCACAGATTGAGCAAGAAATCCGTGCTCGTTTGGATCTGGCAGTGAAGTGGGAGATTCCTAACTTGATCTGCTTTAGTGGCAATCGGGCTGGCCTTGATGACGCAACTGGCGCGGAGATCACCGCCGAGAACTTGCGCCGCATTGCCAAAATGGCGGAAGACTCCGGCGTGACGCTAATCTTGGAACTGCTCAATAGCAAAGTGGATCATCCTGACTATCAGTGCGACAAATCAGAGTGGGGCTTGAAGGTTTGCCAGATGGTCAACTCGCCGCGTGTCAAGCTCCTGTACGATATTTACCACATGCAGGTTATGGAAGGCGATATTATCCGCACGATCCGCGATCATCATGCGTGGTTCGCGCATTACCATACAGCAGGCAACCCCGGACGGATCGATCTGGATGAGACACAAGAGTTGTACTATCCGGCGATTATGCGGGCAATTCTCGCGACGGGCTATGATGGTTTCGTGGCGCAAGAGTTTCTGCCGAAAGGCGATCCAGTTGCCGCGCTCAAAAGTGCTTTCGAGATTTGCAACGTTAGTCTGTAATCACATTTTGAAGTAATCAATCACAAATTGAAGTCAGCAACAACAGGGGCTAACTGCTAATCATGACGATTAAGGTGTCGGTGTTTGTCAAAACAGTGCCAGAGGTAGCGCGTGACCTGCTGCCAGCAAACTTGCGCGATTTTCAGGTGGCGCTCATGCCTTGGCTGGCGCAGCTCTACTATGAGGACAAACGCCTACACTACGAACTGGTGAAGCTGCCAGATCGCTATGGCGAGAACCGCCTTGAGATCGGCTTGCACTTTGAGAGTCAAGATCACGCCTTGAACGAACTGCTGCTCACCGGGTTTGAGCGTTATCTATTCGAGGTGCGTGAGGCACTCGGTGACAACTGGTACGCGGAAGCATGGGATAAGGGCTGGACGAAAATCTACACAACTGCCAGCTATATTGTGATGGATGATGAATTCCTCCAGCAAACAGCGAAACAGCTTGCCGACGCGATCACAGTCATGCAGCCGATCTATCGGCTGGTGTCCAAGCGTGAAAAGATCAAGAGTCGCTAGCGTTTCACACGCTACGGATTCGTCGTGGCGGCCTCGCTTGGTGTAATCGTTGGCGATGCTGTGAAAGTTAACAGCACGCCGGGATAGGTCGCGGTGGCTGTCGGTGTCAATGTTGGCGCTGGCGTAACAGTCGGCGCAAGGGTTGGTGACGCGATAGGTGTCCACGCGGGTATTGTCAGATTCGGGATCGGTGTCGTTGTTGGCGGCATAGGAGTGGTCAGCGGAAAATCAGTCGTGGCAAACTGTGGACAGGTCGGTTCACCGTCGTTGATTCCGAACTGCTGCCGTTCATTATCGGTGAAATCGCGAAAAACATGGGCGCAGGCGTAGGCGATAAAATCATGGTAGCTGGCATCCCATAGGTGGGCTGAATTGTCCTTTCCAGTTGTAAGTATCTGCTTGCCGTCTGGTGAAAAAGCAGCCCTCGGTACAGAATCATTCGTCTGCTCACTGAAAATACGCAGGGTTTGTCCGCTCGCTATATCCCACAAACGCACCGTTTGATCCTCGCTAGTCGTCAATATCGTTTTACCGTCGGGTGAGAAGATTGCATCTACAACGGCATCCGTATGCCCGCTAAAAGTTTGAAGAATGTCCTTACTGTTTACATCCCAAAGCTGCACAGTGCCATCCCGGTTGCTGATAAGTATTGTTTTGCCATCTGGAGAGAAACTAGCGCTGGTCACAATCGGGATGGAACTGACACTCGTCACATTATTTGTCTGATCAAAGGTGTAGAGCATCTTTCCGGTAGCGACATCCCATAGCCGCGCTGTATCGTCGCTGCTAGCTGTAATAATCTCCTTGCCATCTGGTGAGAACGCTGCACTGTTTACAGCATCCTCATGCCCCGTAAAGGTTTGCAGGGCTTTGCCAGTGGCAATATCCCATAGTTGCGCTGTCCCGTCAGCATTAGCTGTGAGCGCTGTTTTACCATCTGGCGAGAATACTGCACCGACGACGGCGTTGGTTTGCCCGCTGAAGGTCTGCACAGTTTGTCCAGTAGCAATGTCCCATAACCGCGCTGTCTCGTCAGCACTAGCGGTTACTATCGTTTTTCCATCGGGAGAAAAAGCCGCACTGTAGACGATGTCTGTATGTCCGGCAAAGATACGCAGCACTTGTCCACTAGATATATCCCACAGCCGCGCTGTGTTGTCGCTGCTGGCAGTTAGCACATGCTTGCCATCTGGTGAAATTACCGCACTCATGATAGGTTTCGTGTGTCCAGAAAAAGAGGGCGGCAAATTGCCACCGTTTGCGTTCCATAGCCGAGTAGTCTTATCATCACTGGCGGTCAGTATCTGTTTCCCATCCGGCGAAAAAGCCACATCATAGACCCAACCTGTGTGTCCGCTGAGAATGCGAAGGGTTTGCCCAGTGGCGACGTTCCACAGCCGTGCTGTGTCATCCCAACTACCGCTTAAGATAGTTGTGCCATCTGGCGAAAATACTGCTTTCAAGACAACATCGGTATGTCCGCTAAAAATATGTAGCACTTGCCCGCTAGCGACATCCCATCGTCGCACCGTGTGATCGGCGCTGGCGGTGAGGATCGTTTTGCCATCCGGTGAGAACACGGCACTATAGACTTTATCCGCGTGTCCGCTGAAAATGTGCAGCATTTCTCCGCTAACTACATCCCACAAGCGCACAGTTTGATCATCGCTGGCCGTGAGGATCGTTTTGCCATCTGGTGAAAAGGTGGCACTTTCTACTGTACTCTGATGTCCACTGAAGGTTTGCAGCACTTGCCCGCTTGCGACATCCCACAACCGCGCCGTTGTATCATCACTGGCGGTTAGTATCGTTTTGCCGTCTGGCGAGAAGACTGCACTTTGCACAGCCTGTTGATGTCCGCTGAAAGTACGCAGCACTTGACCGTTCGTAATATCCCACAGCCTTGCCGTCTTGTCGAAGCTGGCTGTTAGCACTTGCTTACCATCGGGTGAAAACGCCGCACTTGATACCCAGCCTGTATGTCCAGTAAAGGTGCGTAGCGATTGCCCAGTCATTGCGTCCCACAATTGCGCTGTATTGTCTCGGCTGCCGGTTAACACTTGCTTGCCGTCGGGTGAGAAGACAACGCTGACTGCCGCATCCGTATGCCCACGAAATATCTGACGGGTCGTGCTGCTATTGAGAGCCTGAACCAGCGCTGCATCGGCCTGTGCGGTATAACTGGTTTTTAACGCACGAATCGCAAGCAGCGCCGCTGCATCTGTATTGCCACTAGGGTCAGTAAGGAGCGTGTTGGCTTGCGCTGCCAGCCGCAGCGACTCGATCTGAGCATTGCCCGCTGCAATCTGTTGAGCAATGGCAGTCAAGGTTACTGGGATTGGGGTAAGCGTAGCGTTGACATTGGCGGCATTAATCTGGGCGGCTTGGAGTGTTTGCTGTACAGGAGTCAGGGTAAGCGGAACGGGAGTCAGCGTTCGCTCAAGTTTATCCATCTGGGCGTTACCCTGTGCCAAAATTACGGCAGCTTTGGTCAGCAGGTCGGCTTCGATAAACGTGTGGTTGATCGAAAAGCCGAGCAGCACCACTACGACCACTCCAACCAGTGCGGCTAATATGGTAGCGCGGCCTAGATTTTGCACCCGGCGAGCGATGATCGCGTCTTGGCGGCGGCGTTCGGCTTCAGCGGTTGCTGATGTCTCAATGAAGGCCATCTCGTCAGCGCTTGGCACATTGCGAGCCGCCCATGCCTGCTTTTCTTCGAGCACCGCGCCGCGATACAGACCGTCATCGTGGGGCTTTCTGCCACGTGCGACCCATGCCGCCGCGTCCTCACTGACATTCTGCTGGATCATGATGTCGTTGCGTGCGTCGTGCAGCCACTCCGCCAACAACGCCCATTCACGGATCAGCGCTTCGTGGCTAACCTCAATCGTCACGGTATCCGCAATCTGATCGGTTGTCAGCAGCCGCGCCGCGACAAACCTATCGGCGCATTCGCGAATAATCTTAGATTGCGTCGGATCGGGCAGCGTCAACTCGGATAACGCGGCGCGGCGGCGCGTGGTATCCTGTTCCGTCGCGCCCGGTTCGATGAGGCGTAGGAATAATGCCCGTGTCAGCCGCCGATGTTCGTCGGAGGGCAAAGCCGCGTAGGTTTCCTCAGCGTGTTTCGCCAACGCGCCCCTAACGCCGCCAATCTCTCGATAGGCCGCATAGGTCAGCAGATGTCCGCTGCGCCGCTGAAAAAGCTGATCGAGCGTGAATTGCAGCAGCGGCAGCGCACCCGCCTCGCCGCGTACCTCAAACAGCAGATCGCCGACCAGATCGCCCTCGAACTGGATCTGCACATCGGGCAGCGCGGTGGGTTTTTCGATAGCCGCCCGCAGTTCCTCAACATCCATCGGCACGACAAACTTACTGTACGCCTCGATCAACTGCCACAATTCAGGGTAGTTCATAGGCCGATCATAGAAGTCGGCACGCAGCGTGATGATCACGACCGTCGAACCCTCTGGCTCAGTCGCCGCCGTGACCAGCAGGTCGATAAATTGCTGGCGTTCGGCTTCGAGGGCTGTTTGGGTAAATACTTCCTCAAACTGGTCAATGAACAGAATCGCCTTGCCGCCCGTTTGGCGCGTCAACAAGCGGGTTCGCAAATGTAAGCCGCGTGCCGAATCGTCCAGATCGTCGCGGATGGTACGCAATCCTTCCGCCGGAAACGACTCCTTCAATATTTCGGTCAGGCTTTCTAGCGGGTGAACATCGGGAACCATGCGTCCCAGATAAAGATAACCGCTTGTTTCGCGCAGTAAACGGGGCAGCAGTCCCGCCATGACCACGCTCGATTTGCCTGATCCGCTGGAGCCAACCACCGCTAGAAAGCGCGGGGTGTTACCTTTTTGTGCAGCAAGCGCTTCAAGCAGTGTATCGATTAGCCGATTTCGCCCGAAAAAGTCGCCGCTATCGGAATCTTGGAAAGCTCGCAAGCCTTTGTAGGGGTTGCGCGGTATCCAGTCCTGCGCGATTGGCGCGGGCGCAATCGGCTTACTAGCGGCTGGTGCAATATTGCTGAGGGTCTGTACAATGCGGGTCAATGCGTCGGCATAACGCGCCTCGCGGGCATCAATCGCTTGAGTTCCGCCCCACCCCATCGGAATCGACTCCATCCATTGCTCACCACTTGCCCAGACCGGGTACACCGGACGCTGGTACATCTCAGCAATGCGGATCTCATCTTTGACATAGCGTGACTTGCGCGAATTCGGAGAGGCGATCAGCAGCAGGGCGCGTGAAGCCCGGATCGCTTCGCGCAGCGCATCTTCCCAGTCTGGCGTACCCGGTTCCAAACCGCTTTGGTCGATCCAGACACGAACCCCTCTGGCTTGCAAATCGTCGATTAGGCGCGAGATAAACGCCTGATCGGCGCGTGAATACGAGATGAATACAGGCTGTGTGACCGAGACATCGACCATAACCACATCCTTGCAGTACAGGCTACGCAAGGAACTATAGTAGCCTTAGGCTATTTTGGCAATCCATCCTAGTGTGAACGCTGCAAAATCGCTCACTTGCAATAATGACCACATTGAAATTTCATAGTTCTCCGCTGCGCACAGCGACTATTCATTCAGGGTGATGTATTTTCGTTAATTGATGGGATGGCGGGTCGGCTCAACCTCGGAAGAACCACTAAGATAGCTCCAAGCGCCACTATAACAATGACACCCCCACCAATATAAGGCGAAGCGTGACTCAGCCGATCGTAGAGTTCGCCAGCCAGCAGCGGGCCAATGATATTTGCCAGCGATTGCACAGACTGACTGCCCCCTTGTACTTTTCCTTGAGAACGCTCGTCCGTAGCATCAGTGACCAGTTCAAGCAGAGCAGGGCTGGTTAACCCATCACCGATACCAAACAGGACAATCCCTATATATAGGAGGGCAGAAGAACCCATCACTGAGACGAGTACAACCATCAAAAAGGCAACAATAGTGAAATATAAGCCACCGATGGTCACTTGTGCTCCGTTGCGGCGTTTGAGCAGCCATTGGAGCAGTAAGCCCTGTACCAGAATAGTAACTACCCCAAAAACCGAGAAAAGTGCGCCTACCGAATCTGCATCCCAATTCAGCCTGTCCCTCGTGAACAAACCGATATTAGACGGAATAATGGCGGTAGCCAACGTATAGAAAAAGGTAGC
Organism: Chloroflexota bacterium; assembly: GCA_040007395.1. Lineage (GTDB taxonomy): Bacteria > Chloroflexota > Anaerolineae > Aggregatilineales > UBA2796 > DATGFK01. The sequence continues at coordinate 2,831 of JBDTVG010000220.1, read as the reverse complement.
AACCAACAGCCAGCGAAGTTGAGACAGGGAAAATACCTCTCTCAATGTATGTAAGGGATTCAACTGTGCCACACTAATGAAGGGGTTACGCCGCGCTTTCGTCAGACTTTCCGGCATGAACCAAAACCCGAAGATAACATTGATGAAAGCGATCCCTCCGGCAACAAGAAACGGTACTTCATAACCAAGTTTTGCGATTAAGCCGCCCGCTGCTGGGCCTAGAACAATGCTCACCGCGCCGATGGCTCCGATCATACCGAAATACTTACCACGCTCCTCGGACGGTACGATGTCGGTAATGTAGGCGATGAGGATGCTGGTGTTCGCACCTGTTATCCCATCAATAGCACGTCCTAGGAAGAGTACCCATAATGCACCACCGGTACCCAACAGCAGGTAGCCGAAGGCTGACCCTAACAAACACAACAACAATAGTGGTCGCCGTCCGAAGCGATCGCTGAGCGCACCGAGGCCGGGTGCGGCGATAAACTGACAAATCGCGTAAATGGAGCCTAGCCAACCCACGGTCAGACCAATGATTGCTGGATCGCTGACATAGCGTGTTACTAGGAACGGGGCTACCGGGAAAATGAGGGTGAGACCCATCGTGTTAAGGATCACCGCCACGATGACGAAGATCATGGCCTTCCGATTGGGAGCGGCGGATTGCGTTTGCGTATCCATGTATTTTGCCTTTCATCGCTTGAAAACACATGGATTGTAGAGAAAACAGCGTCAGGAAAATTGTAGAAATTGAGCATCTTCCGCGAGTTGACGCACGTAAGTTCGCGCTTCGCGTGGTGTACAAGCGGCAAATGCCTTGAATTCGTGGACGAAGTGGGCTTGATCCACATAGCCGAACTCGTGCGCGAGATCGGTTAAGCGGCAGGCTGGATCATTCAGCAACCCCGCACAGGTCGCATCGAAGCGGATCAACCGTGCCAACGTTTTTGGCGCTTGCCCAGTGAAATATTTGGAGTGTCGCGCAAGCTGACTGGGGGAAAGATAACAGTGCGTGGCAATCTCGCTTAGGCTGCAACCTCCATTGGTCGTAGCAAGCAGTTCTACAGCGGCGCGGATGATGCTGGCATCGAGGTGAGTGCGGCGGTACAAATCACCCACGAACTGTTGCAGGACAGCGAGGGCTTCGATGTCGTCGCGTTGATGGGACGTTGTTTCAAGCAGCTGGGTCAAGTCTCGCCAAGCGCCACCAAGCGGAATAATCGGCAACCGTTCGAGATCGGCTTGCTCATCGACCAAGAAACGGGTTCCCCAAGCTGCCACATTGAGACCAATCGTGTGGCAGGGGCCTGTTGCCCGCAATTTCAGCGGCTTAGTTTGTACGCCAATAAAGAAAGCGCGAGGTAGCTCAACTTCAGTCCCGCTCTCCATCTCCCACATAAAAGGCGCACCTAGGTTAATGAGTAGCGCAGGATGGGAATCGGGAAAAATGATGCGTTTGTTGAAAACAGTTTGCGGTTCCTCAAGAATGGCGAAAGACCGCACATGCGGATGCAACGATGATTGAGGTATGAAATAACGCAGACTCATGAAAAATATAGCCTTTATTCTCAGTATGCCCCATTCTATAGGATTCTGAACCCGAAAAATTGTAAATTTTGAGCATCTTACACATTCTCTATTTCTTAAAGATTTATATACCTTATATCCCAATCCCCAGAGGGGTTGGGGTGAGGTAAACTGCTTCTTCATGGGGCCAAGTCGCGTAAATCGAACTGCGCTATACTGCATGTTTTGAGAATGTGCGCGGTTAGAAGTTCATACGTGGAGGCTATCAATCTTTGAAGACTGAAACCGTTACCGTCATGATTATCGATATTGTAGGATCGACCCCGATGGTGGAGCAGTCATCACGCCAGCAAATGCTCGAAATGATGGAGGATGTTACCCTGCCCATCCGTCAAGCCGTCGCGGAGTTTGGCGGCTCGATCATCAAGTTCACGGGCGATGGCTACATGGTCACGTTCCACAGTGCCAGCGAAGCGCTCTATGCGTCGGCACGGATCGTCGATTCGTTTATCGGACAGCCGACTCTCCCCTCTGGGTTGCGGCTGGAAGGGTGTCGCGTTGTGCTGCATACGACGGATGTGGTGATTGCCGAAAATGACGTGATCGGGGAAGGTGTTGTCGTGGTGGCACGGCTGGAAAAACATGTGCCCACCAACGAAGTCTATCTAACCTCTACCGTCAAGGACATTGCCAAGTCAGCCGAATTTGAATATGAACTGGTCGGAGATTTTCCGCTCAAAGGGCTGGCAAATCCGGTGCGTGTCTTCCGGCTAGTGACTGAACCGCTAAGCGGGATCGAGCGTGGCGTGTACTTGTCGATCACCGATTTGCTGGGCATGAGCAGCTTTATGACCAACGCGCCGATTGATCTGGTCAACCGGGTGATCCAGCGCTGGATCGCGTTTCAGCGTGAAGCGATCTCGCAGGTCAACGGGCGGCTGCGGGCGATTGTGGGCGATAACCTTGTTACGTCGTATCACTCCGCCGATAGCGCGATTGATGCACTGCTGCGCCTCGAAACGTTGGTCAACGCTCACAATGACGCGCCGCTGGACTTCCCGAAATTTGCCTATACCGCCGTCATCTGCAAAGGCGATCTGTTCGTGTTGAGCATTGGTGTGAATGGGCCGTTGGTTAACCATAGCTTCCGGTTATTGGATCGCGTTACCCCCGGCGACAAACTTATTGAGGAATCAGTCCTGCTGGACTTGAAGCGCTATCAGGAAAAGTTCGTGAAGCGCCCTGAATTAGATGGCAACGCACTGTATCATTTGATTACTTGAAACTTCTGTTGATCAAAA
>JBDTVG010000219.1:0-9905 GCA_040007395.1 Chloroflexota bacterium | reverse complement strand
GTATTCAGTTCCTCCTTCGGTTGAAGCCATATTGCGGCAGGCTAGTTTCAGTGCAGCAGGAGACTTGCCTGTGACGGGTCACTGGACAGTCCCAGTACCAGCTATTCGTAACACTGCCGATACGCCAACGGCAACTGCGCCGAAGTTGGCGCCCACATTCGTCCCTTGAGATGGCGCGGTTTTACACGAGACTATCAGGATTGACGACTCGTTCCTGATAATCCTGCGTACCTATCAAGATAAATTCTTCACTAACAATAAACCTCTTTGACTATTTCTGTTAAGTTTGAAGTGATTAGTCATATAATGAAGCCCAATGGTATTATGGCAGTTTTTATTATTGGAAAGATTATGCGAAAATCACCGCGTCTTTATCGATTTCATGTTTTGCACACAGCCTTCGCTTTATTAGCACTTTTGTGCGTGACCATCTTCACGCCCCGACCTGCACGCGCAGCACCGTTGACTGTCACGAACAACAACGACAGCGGCACAGGCAGTCTGCGGCAGGTGATCACCGGTGCGGCAAGCGGCGACATTATCACCTTCACGCCCAACGTCACGGGCAAGATTGTTCTGACCGGCGGCGCAATCGCCATTACTACTAACCTGACAATTATTGGCCCCGGCCCTTCTATCTTGGCGCTTGATGGCAATCAACACGATGGCAGTCTTTCGATCAATGCCAGTTCTACAGTGCTAGTCTCCGGGCTAACCTTTCAAAATGGAGTTGGCGGCATTTTCGCCAACACCATTCGGAGTGCTGCCATTGCCAACGATGGTACATTGACGATTATTAACTGTATCTTTGATGGCAATTCCGGCAGCGACAATGGTGCCATCGTTGGCAACACAGGGATACTCACGGTACTGAGCAGTGTATTTCGCGATAACCACAACATTGATTTTATTGGATTTAACAACGGCCCCGGCGGCATTCTAAGTTCTGGAGTGCTGGTCGTAACGGGATCAATCTTCGAGCGTAATGATGGCGATGAAGGCGCTGCCATTGAAACCAGTGGCACAACCACAACCACCATCAGAGATAGCACATTTTCGAAGAATACAGGTTCGCAGGGTGCCGTTTTTCTATCAAGTGGGAATTCGATCATTGAGGGAAGTACCTTCATATTCAATGATACCGGAATAACCGAAGCGGCTGGCAATCCGGGAACCCTGAAGATTTCGAACAGCACCATTTCCAATAATTCAGGGACAGGCGTGAAAACCATTGGCGCAACTGCCGTTACCATCAGCAACACAACCATCACGGGCAATTCATCTACTTATAATACTTTTGGCGGTGGTATACGCATTCAAAGCACCACCGGCACTCTAGCTCTGGGCAGCACAATCCTCAAGGGTAACAGTGATAGCGGTGTTGCCGACGATCTGCATAATTTTGCTGCCATTTCCGCGTTTACCTCATTGGGCAACAATGTGGTTGGAACGACCATCGGCCCCGCTACGTATGTCGGCACCGACCAGACGGGTGTCACCAACGCAAAGTTAGGCACACTTGGCAGCTATGGCGGCCTGACCCAAACGATTCCGCTGCTGCCGCTCAGTCCGGCGCTTGGTCATGGCAACTGCGCGACGTTGAGCGGGATAACGCCCAGCACCCGCGATCAACGCGGCGTTCCGCGTAAAACTCCGTGCGATGTGGGTGCCTATGAAAAAGCGGCCGCGACCACCTTCGAGATCCAGAAAGTCATCGGTCTGTATCGACCTTCAAACGACACTTTTTATCTAGCACAAGCTGGCACTATTCCTGTACAAGTGGCGTTTACCACCGTGTTTGGCTCGAATGCGGGCGGCACGACGATTTACCCAGTGGTGGGCGATTGGGATGGCGATGGCATCGATACGGTTGGGGTGCTGCGAGGCAATGAGTTCCTGCTCAAGAATTCCAACAGTATCAACGCGCCAATTGTCTATGATTTCGTGCTCGGCGCACCGGGCGATCTACCGATGGCAGGCGACTGGACTGGCGCGGGTCGGTCAGGCGTTGGCGTATTCCGCCCCTCCAATGGCTTGATCTTTCTCAAGAACAGCCCGACCACTGGCTTTGCCGACTTCCAAATGGTGCTGGGCATCCCCGGTGACAAACCCGTCGCGGGCGATTGGGATGGCAATGGCATCTACAGCCCCGGCGTGTATCGTCCCTCAACGACGACCTTTTACCTGACCAACAGCGTATGCAACTGTGCGGCAATGGGTAACTACACCGTGACGCTTGGGGCTAGCACAGACTTGCCAGTAGCAGGTGACTGGACAGGGATTCGTCACACTGGCGTTGGGGTGTTCCGCCCCTCGAACACAACGTTTTATCTGAAGAATGCGCTTGTCAACGGCGCGGTTGACCGAGCAAGCACGTTCGGCGCAGCAGGAGACTTGCCTGTGGCGGGTCACTGGACAGTCCCAGTACCAGCTATTCGTAACACTGCCGATACGCCAACGGCAACTGCGCCGAAGTTGGCGCTCACGTTCGTCCCGTAATGTAGCATAACTTTTTGGCGAGACTATCAGGAATTGAAGAATCGTTCCTGATAGTCCGACTTAAGCATAAGCGATTCAGAGTGTGTCTAGTAAATTACTGCCCAACGCGAAACAGGCGGATTATACCGTCATTGTATAGAGCTAACATAGTTCCATCGGGACTAAAAACGGGTCGTGCTGGTCCAGCGATTTTAGCAACTACTTCCGATGACAGGGTCGTGCGTATCTCAATATCTTTATCTGTGTTCGAAATCATTAGCTGACTATCTGGGCTAAATGTTAATACTCCTCGCATGTTGCCTGTTACGTCTGGAATTTGTACTGGTTTACCGGTAAGGATTTTATATGGCACAAACGCACCACCGAAATCGCTGCTAATGCCTAAAATCTGGTCATCGGGACTAAATATCATATAGGTTATGCCATATCTTTTCAATCCCGGTAGTGTCGAGATTTGAACACCCGTTTGAATGTCCAATATGGTTATCGTATTTTCATCCGCAACTGCCATATATTTGCCGTCAGGGCTGAAGTTAAACGAATAAGCTATGTTTGGATCAGAATATTTCAACAAAACCTGGCTTGTACCTTTATTCAAATCCGATACTTCTAAGCCATACTGTCCAAAACCAGCGACATATCTGGCATCTTGGCTAAAAATGGCAGTGCCTAATCCTTCGATGGAACTGAATCCATTAATCTGCTTGCGGGTGGCAATATCCCATCTATAGACTTGCGGGCGATTTTCACTTCCAGTTTTTACGGCAACCGCCAATATATTTGTACTATCTGGACTGAACGCAAATTGATTAATGTGAAATAAAGTGCCCGCTAGATCAGACAGCTTCTTACCCGTTTCTACATCATAGATTTGGATAACACTTTCTATGTTTGATTTGGGCGCTATCAGGGCGAGTAACTTGCCATTTGGGCTAATGGCAAAGTCCCCAAAAATGGGCGCTCCTTGAAGGGATCGTTCCTGACCTGTGTTTACGTCCCAAAGTTTGATACCCGCAGAAGTAGACGTAATCAGTGTTGTTCCGTCAGTATTAAACTTTAGTTGCGGGGGGACACCTTCTGCTGGAGAAACTATGCGTTGGCTGCGTGCAATCTGGATCAAACGATCAGCATTATCGGCGGTAATGCGCGGTAGTGGCGCAGTTGGCGTTGGAGTGGTGTCGGCGGCGTTCACGACAATTGGAGTAAAAGGCAGTGTGGCAACCGCTAATACAATCAGGACCAGCGCGGAAATGATCAGCGTGAGTTTGGCATAACGGGATTGGACAACTGGCAAATAACTTGTGCACATAGCGTTCCTCACTAAGGCGGCGGCAGTATGAATAAGATTCTGTAAGGTAACCCAATGATAATTCAACAGCACCGAAATAATAGATAAGCGTTTGTGCAGAACTTGGTGAAGGCTGGCTCATCATGATTGTTTCCAACCCGATGTTTACCCCACGCTGCGCCATTTAAGTAGTGCCGATCTCTAGTGAATGTGTTAAAATTCCAACCCCTTGAGATGAGGTAGTTTTATGACGCAAACCTTGGAAGCAGAACCGACTATCACCACGCCACCAGAAACCGCCCAACCACCAACCCCTCGACGGCGTTCGTTGTATATGTGGCTACTGCTTATCCTAGTTGCCCTTATTGTGTTGTTGGGCGTAGCTAATTTGGGAATCGGGGCAATTAAAGCGCTGGGCAAGCCAGTCAGCGGCAGCCCGGGCAATCTCCTGTACGCGACAACCTTCGATCAGAATTTCGGGGATGAGTGGACGGTTTTTGACGGGCAAATGGCATCGCGAGTCGTCGATGGCAGTCTGCGTCTCGCCAACGAATCGGTTAGCGATGGGCCATTCTCGGTACTCAAATACGAGTTTGCCGACTTTGACGTGCGTGTCAATGCGACTCGGTTGGTAACGGCAGATTCTTATGACGAGATCGGGCTGTTATTCCGTCACCACGATCCATCGAACTTCTATATGTTCAATATTCGCGGCGATGGCGCTTACCGTGTCATCCAGCGCAAAAACGGACAGATCGAAGTAAAGAGCGAATGGCACGTTTCGCCCGCTGTGTTGCAAGGCTTGAATGTCGTTAACCAATTGCGCGTTGTGGCGCATGGCGATCACTTCCAGTTCTTCATTAACGGGCAAAATCTTCTACTGTGTCCTAATGGGCCGGGTAAAGAACAATCGACTTGGAACGGCGACAAATGTCTCAGTAACAATGGGCAAACCAGCACTGTGCTGCAAGACTCTACCTTCCAAACGGGGAATATTGGCGTAGGGATACGTGTGGCTGGACTTCAAGTCGCTTTTGACAATATTGTAATATACGCGCCGTGATTAGCGATGACAGAATGCCGCAATGCTGCTAGACTCTTGAGTAGAATGGTTATCTATTGTTATTGAGAAGGGGATAGCATGGTACGAGTACTGCGACAATTAACCCTTTTTGTTCTGACTGTGGGTACGAGTGTTGTGTTAGGCTGGCTGCTGATGGATCAATTGGAGCGTAACAAGCAGTTGGAAGCGCCCGAAGATATTCCGCTTCCCTTGAAGCGCCCATCTACAGGCCATGTCAACGGGAATTCGCACCAACCAACGGGCGCGATTAGTCCTTCGCCAGCGGCTAAAGCGGAGACGAGCGAAGCAACCGGCATCAACGACGATCTGACAGTTATTGTCGGGATTGGCCCTGTCTATGAAAAAGCCTTGCATGATCTTGGCGTGATAACTTTTGCCGCGCTTGCTGAGCAAGACCCCGACGATCTCGCGCAGCGGATGCATACCCGTGTGACAGCGGATCGAATCCGTGAAGAAGACTGGATTGGGCAAGCCAAACAACTCAGCCAAAGTGCGAAATAACAGTGTAAAGTAAAAGCATAATAATGAATCAATCAACCCAAGCACGTCCGACGGGCGTAACGCTTGATAAAACGACTGGACAGCTTGTGATTACATGGTCAGATGGCGATCTCTGTTCCTACCCATTGAGCAATCTGCGCGAAGCTTGCCCTTGTGTCGAGTGTCGCGGCGGACATCAAAATATGGGTAGACAGAGCGACCCGAAAGACATTCTTTCCCTGACTCCAACACGTTCCTACACTATCGAGTCGGTGGAACTCGTTGGCAACTATGCGCTGCAACCTGTCTGGGAAGACGGTCATCACACCGGAATTTACACTTGGGAATATCTCAAGCATTTATGTGTACCGGAGACTAAACGCGCTTGATGAACGAAGATTTTGACGCGCTGTCGCTGTTCGCGATGGCTGAATTGAACCAGTTGCGAACCCAAGCCTTCGATTTGTTGGATCGCTGTCTTGCGGAAAATAATCCGGCTCCGATTGTCGCATTCATCGAACGGCAGGTCATGGGCGACCCGCCGCATTTGCAACTGCTGCGCGATTTCGCCGACGGGCTGAATCATCGCTTGCTTTCTTTGCAGGTTCATCACTTCGATGTACGCCGCCATGTGATTAAGATGTTCACCGATGATTACACCGTGGATATAACATCGCTGCTTCCGGCAAACGCACTGGCGCGGTATCATGAGATGGATCTTGACCTCGTTATCGCCTATGTGCAGGAACATAGTACGACTCTATCCGCGAACGATGTGTTGTTGTTGGGCAAACTGCTCGAAGTGTCGATCAAAACAGCGGCACGACTGTATGCCGAAATTCAGTTGACGACTGAACTTCATACACTAGTGCTCGACTGGTTCGATGCGCTGAATGCAACTATTGGTCGCCGCTATTGGTCAGAATCCGATTATTTACGTAACCAGATAGTTCACTGACAACGCATCGTCCTACACTCGCTCTGCTGCGGAAAGTATTCAATGCCCAAACCCTATGAACATTTATTACAAGAAGTTCTTATCGATGAAGCTACGCTGCAAGCCCGTATCCCAGTGCTGGCGGCGGAGATCAATCGCGATTACGCGGGGATCAAGCCCCTGCTATTAGTGTGTGTACTCAAGGGTGGCGTGATGTTCCTAACCGACCTAATTCGGCATATTGACATCCCTCATGCTATCGACTTCATGGCATTGTCTAGCTATGAATTGCACACCCGTGAGAGCAGTGGCGCTGTACGGATCGATATGGATCTCCAACAAGATATATTGGGTCAACACATCCTGATTGTCGAAGATATTGTGGACAGCGGGAATACGCTAATGTATCTCCGGCGATTGCTGGCAGCCCGCAATCCCGCCAGTATCAAGATTTGTTCCCTGTTAAGCAAGCCGTCGCGCCGCAAAGTGCAGATCGATATTGACTATCTGGGTTTCGATATTCCTGATAAGTTTGTCTTTGGCTACGGTCTGGATCTTGATCAGTTGTATCGCAACCTGCCCTTTATCGGTGTGGCTCGTCCTGATGTTTTTGGCGACTCCTCATGACTCTGGACATGCACCCCGAAGCACTGCCGCCACTACAACCCGCCCCGTTTGCGCTAGGCTGGCCTGCCCTCCTTGAGGAACTGCGGCCTTTTCTGGCAACCAGTCCGTCGCCTGTGTATTTGGTTGGTGGAGCAGTCCGCGATGCATTTCTGCGGCGACCTATTCACGATCTGGATTTTGCGGGCGCTGCCGATGGTCGTAAATTGGCAAAGCTTATCGCTGACAAACTCGGCGGGGCCTACTATCCACTCGATGCAGATCGCGGGGTAGGTCGCGCCATCCTCAAACGTGGCAGCGAACGCTTTGTGATTGACGTGGCGCGGTTTCGTGGCGAGTCGCTGGCGGAGGATCTCGCCGGACGCGATTTCACGATCAATGCGTTGGCAGTTCCCACTGACGGCGATTTCCAGAGCGTCATCGATTTGGTGGGCGGGATCGTGGATCTCCAGCAGAAACGCTTGCGCCGCTGCAATGAGCATTCTATTGCTGATGATCCAGTACGGGCGCTGCGGGCAGTACGCTTCAGCGTTGCCTTGAATTTACTCATTGAGCCGCAAACCCGCGCCGATCTCCGCACCTACGGCCCGCAGATCGCATCCGTATCGGCAGAACGGGTGCGCGATGAATTCATGAACATTCTCGGTGGGACGCGGCCCCATGTGGCACTGCGAACCCTTGACGCACTCGGCCTATTGTCTCTGGTAGTACCAGAGATTGAAGCCATGCGCGGTGTAACTCAGAGTTTGCCGCATACGCAGGATGTGTGGGGACACACGCTGAGTGTCGTTGAGAGACTGTACGGCGTGCTGGCGACCATCAGTCCGGCGCGAACCGAAGACAGCGCTGCCGACTCTGCCTATGGGATGATCGTCTATTTGTTGGATCGGTTTCGTAAGCAATGGCAAAGCCATCTGGATATGCCACAAGCCAGCGGACACAGTGTCCAATCACTGCTGATGCTGGCGGCACTATTGCACGACTGCGGCAAACCTGCCACGCGCAGCGTTGAGGAACAGGGTCATATTCACTTCTACAAACATGAACTCGTGGGCGCGGATCTGGCTCAGACGCGTTGTACAGCACTGCGCCTAAGTAACGACGAAAACAGCCGTGTCACTGAGATTGTCCGACAGCACATGCGTCCGCTGCATCTGGCTTCGAGTGCGCCTTACAACAAGGGTGAACTATCGCGTCGAGCGATCTACCGTTTCTGGAAAGCGACAGGCGAGACAGGCTTGGATGTGTGCCTGCTGACTCTGGCTGATTATCTGGGCATGGTCGGCGTGAACCTTGTGTTACAGGACTGGATTCATCACTTGCAGATTGTCGCTGTACTGCTAGATGGCTACTTCAACCAGAAAGAAATCATTGTCGCGCCGCCGCCGTTGGTCAATGGGCGCGACCTAATAATCGGGTTGGATCTGCAACCCGGTCCACAGCTAGGGCAGGTGCTTGATGCACTCGGTGAAGCACAGGCCGCTGGGGAAATCACGACGATTGAAGAGGCATTTACGCTGGCAAAGACCCTGCTCAATCTGTCGGATAATTAACTCATGTTACGCCGCCCTCATCCTAACTCCCTCTCCCGCAGAGCGAGGGACTTCAATACAATGGCATTTCCCCCCTCCCTGTGATACATTTGGAGTTACCAGCTGATAAATGTAAATTACCCGCATTCGCCCGCCCGACTCTACTCTGGTGGGCATTTCTTTTGGTGGTCCCCGTAGTATGTTTTTCATTTCAAATCCTTAAAAGGTTGGCTCATGTTAATTACAAGTGCGCGGCAACGAGTGTCGCCACAAAAGCGGGTGTAATGCGCTGTAGGTTAATGTGAAACTCACAGATAGCGAGATAGCCTGACAGGTATTTTTTGTGAACACCACGAAAGAGACGCATAAAGTTACGCACAAGAGTCCACAGGCCTTCTACGGTATTGATATGGGTCTCGCGGATGCTATCCTCATCATCGTCTCTCGCCCATTCCTTTTGGGCGTGACATACGGTGGCGTGAGGACGGTCAACGTGGTTATAACCTTGCCATTCATCGGTATAAAGTTGGGTCTGCTCTTGGGTAAATTGTTCCACATGAGCACATAAGGTCTCACCATCGGTGCGTTCAACCATCCGTAAGCGAACTTGGCCACTCTCCCGCCCAACGGTACCTACAATCGGCGGACGGTCATTCTCGTAGGTGCCATGCCCACGCTGCTTGTTCGCACGTCGGCGTGGTGGGTCAGCCGGGTCGAGATGGGGTTCACTTTTTCCCCCCCGCATTTTGATACATTTCATCGGTTTCCGCCTGCTCATCACCTTCAAGGGGATTATCGGGTTGCATTGCCTTCGCATTGGCCTGCAACCGTTGGCGAATAGTTTGAACCGTTTGGCGACACAGGCCAACTTCGTTCGCCAGAATTTGTGCCTGTTCGCCTTTGACCACTCCACGCACCAGTAACACGACTTGTTCAGGTCGCAACCTTCGACCTGCAAACACCGTCCTACTGTACACGTTATAGGTCTTGTCACATGCTCGACAGCGATAATCGGGCACTTGGCTGCTCTTGGTCACGCGGAATTGCCGGGCATTTTCTAACGCTGCTCCACAATGCGGGCAAGCGACCCCGGTTGGGTGGAAATAATCCACCAACCACTCCTAACTGCTCTGACCCGACATTAAATCCACAATTGGAAACTCAATCGGCATTGCTCATATCCCTACCTAATCCTTCCCTCAGTTTACCCCTTTTGCACTTGGGTTTAACATGAGCCAAAAGGTTTACATGTGTAAACCTTTTTATTGGTCATCCAGATAGTGTTCCGCTTATACGATAAACTGCTTTAGTTTTTCGAGACGCGCACGGGCAATATGCACATCTTTTTCTTGAGTAAGCAAGGCATGTGCAAAGCTCTGACCCGATCCGGGATCGATGGTGCGAGCTAAATTCAGTAGATCACGATTTTGTTACCACGAATAGATAGGGATGCTATGGATA
>JBDTVG010000218.1:0-9149 GCA_040007395.1 Chloroflexota bacterium | reverse complement strand
GTCCGCATTGTTCCGCTCTGCTGAGGGATTCTTATTTCTCTGGAATGGCCTAAGACCCTATCTTGAAAACTACTGACTGGTAGCGCCCGCCAAAGTTTGTACAATGTATAGGGTTGATAATCGTACACACCAAGGAATCGGGTACCCGACCCTATGAAATATCGCCCACAGTGGTCACTGCTTGGCTTGGGAGCCATTTTAGTTATTGTGCTATTCACTTATCCAGTGTGGCGTAAGGTGCTGACAGGCCGCGCTGCACAAGGATCGTTTCCGGCGGCAAGTGACGCGCAGCGTGAAGCACTCTCGAATATTGGTAAAGAGACAAGCCGCGATGCGGCGGCAACCGCCTATGTCTCGATATTGACGGTTGTTCCTGCACCAACTTCCGAGCAGCCAACGCCTGTCTTGCCCGATGCTCAAGTGATCCGAGTCGGGGATTTTCTTAACCTTGATGCTTTGCGGACTGCCAAAGGGACAGTCACTTTATATCGCTCGGCAGATAGTTCTTTGCTGCTACGTTTTGACGATTTTGTGGCGGTCAATGGCCCGAACTTGCAGGTCTATCTTGCCGGCAGCACCGACCCGAAAGTCCCCGCCGATCTAGATGCAGGCGGTGTGTCGCGTTTTCCGGTGGGGCCACTCAAAGGCAGTCAGGGCAACCAGCAGTACAGCATTCCCAAAGAACTCCCGATTGCGCGATACAAGAGCGTCGTTATTTACAGCGATACCCTGAAGTTGATCTATACCTATGCCACCTTTAGATAAGGAGACTGAATAGCCCAATGCCAAGCATCAATCATCTTGACCCCTATAACGCTTTAGCAGAAGTCTATCAGGCGGCGGGTTTTGCAGACTACAGCGCAGCGCTGGCTCCTCAACTCATTGAATTGGCTTTTGATCTGGAATGGAGCGGACGCAGCCTGTATGACATGGCCTGTGGCACCGGCGAACTCATGAGCTGGTTTGCTGGGCATAACTTCCGTGTGGTCGGTGTGGATCTTTCGCCGCAAATGCTGCGTTTCGGGCAAGCTCGTGCTAACACCAGTGGCATGAATGTCGAGTATGTTCACAATGACATTCGCAGTTATGCACCGGGTGTCGAGTTTGAGCTAGTGACGTGTTTGGGTGGGTCGCTCAACTACATGGCTACACTACGCGATCTGGAACACGTCTTCGCGCAGGCACACGCCGCTACCGCACCCGGTAAATTGTTTATCTTTGACCTGTATACGATCCACGAATTAGCTGGATACGATAACACCGATACCATCCTTTTCGATAACGGTGGCGATATTCTCATTATGCTACGCCAGTCATTCAACTATGAGACACTGCTACTTACGCGACGCTATATCATTTTGAACTACTCGGAACAGAACGGCTGGCAGCGTTCCGAAGAAGTCCATACGTTGCGCGGCTACCCGATTCAAGCAGTATCCGCTATCCTGAGTAAACAGGGGTTCAAAGTCTTGCGTACCCTCTCTACCGATCTTAAACCTGTAGATAACACTCAGCATGATTTAAAACAGGTGATTTTTGTCGCGGGACGCGACAGCTAGAAGTCATGGCAAATGCTACGAAAGAACGACGCAAATTGCCATTTTTCGGAATCGACATCGTATGCGGCGTAAGGTATAATAATAGACCGCATGTTCGATTAAACGAGGTGTTGTTATGCCACGCTTTGAGCTTGTGTCCGAATACCAGCCGATGGGCGACCAGCCACAGGCTATCGAAAAACTGGTGGATGGCCTCAGTCGGAATCTTCAACACCAGACTCTTTTAGGTGCAACTGGAACGGGCAAGACCTATACCATTGCTCAGGTTGTCAACCGTGTACAGAAGCCTACGCTTGTGATGGCTCATAACAAAACGCTGGCGGCGCAGCTTTACGCCGAGTTCAAAGAGTTCTTCCCGCGCAACGCTGTAGAATACTTCGTCAGTTACTACGATTATTACCAGCCCGAAGCCTACGTTCCGCGCCACGACTTGTACATCGAAAAAGAATCAGACATCAACGAGGAGATCGAACGGTTGCGGCTGGCAGCGACAGCCGCCTTGATGAGCCGCCGCGATGTGCTTATCGTCGCTTCGGTGTCGTGCATTTATGGTTTGGGCAGCCCGCAAGCGTGGGGCAAAGCCACGATCACTATCAAGCGTGGTGAGGTGATTCGGCGCGATGCGTTTCTCCGCAATTTAGTGCAGATCCAGTATGACCGCAACGACTTCGAGTTAAAACAGGCAACATTCCGTGTGCGTGGCGATACGCTTGAACTGCTGCCTGCTTATACCGAAACAGCTTTCCGCTTGACACTATTCGGTGATGAGATTGAACGTATCGTTGAGTTCGACCCAATGACTGGTGAACTGCTCAACGAGATGGACGAATTGATGATCTTTCCGGCAAAGCACTATATTGCCGATACCGACAAGATGCAGCAAGCTTTGATCGATATTGAGGCCGAACTCGAAACTCGCCTGAGCGAACTGCGGAGCGCGGGCAAATTGATCGAGGCTCAACGCATCGAACAACGCACCCGCTACGATCTGGAAATGATGCGCGAAGTTGGTTACTGCTCCGGTATCGAGAACTATTCGCGACACATTGATCAGCGTCCGGCGGGCAGTGCGCCTTGGACTTTGCTCGACTATCTGCCCGATGACTATCTGCTGGTTATCGACGAAAGCCATATGTCGATCCCGCAGATAGGCAGCATGTCTGGCGGAGATCGTTCGCGCAAGGAAACATTAGTCGAATATGGTTTCCGGTTGCCCAGCGCGTTGGATAACCGTCCGCTCAACTTTGAAGAATTCGAAGATCGCATGGGCCAAGCGATCTACACCAGCGCGACCCCCGGTCGCTATGAAGCGGCCCATCAACAGCAAGTTGTCCAGCAAGTCATTCGTCCGACAGGGCTTGTCGATCCCACAATCACTATCCGTCCGGTGACAGGTCAGATTGACGATCTGCTCAAGGAAGCGACAATCCGTGTTAAGCGTGGTGAGCGTGTTCTTGTCACTACCTTGACTAAGAAAATGGCGGAAGTCCTCTCCGATTATCTGACCGAGATGGGCATACACGTTCATTACTTGCACTCGGAGATTCAGACCTTCGAGCGGATCGAGATTCTGCGTGATCTGCGACTCGGTGTGTACGATGTGGTGGTTGGCGTGAACCTGCTCCGCGAAGGATTGGACTTGCCAGAAGTGTCCCTTGTGGCGATCCTTGATGCTGATAAAGAAGGTTTCCTGCGTTCCAGTCAGGCATTGATCCAGACGATTGGACGGGCAGCACGGCATATCAACGGCACAGTCATCATGTACGCCGATAAGATTACCGACTCCATGCGGCGGGCTATTGATGAGACGGATCGCCGTCGTGCTATCCAAGTCGCCCACAACATCGAACACAATATCCAGCCCGCCTCGATTATTAAGCAAGTGCGCGACCTTACGGATCGTGTCAAGGCGCAAATTGCCGAGGAAAGCCCACAGGGTAAGCAGGCTGCCGCAGCGAAAATATCGCCTGCCGATCTCTCTATGAGCGACCTTGACAAGCTGGTTAAGGAGATCGAGAAGGCGATGAAAGAGGCTGCTCGCAGTCTCGAATTCGAGAAAGCTGCTGCGCTTCGCGATCAGATTATGGAACTGCGGCGTGTCATGGCACTCAAGCAAGAGCCGATTGCCGTGGGCAATGGAGTCTTCACCGAAGAAGATGAACTGTTGTAGTCCTTATCTTCTCCACAAAATGAAGAGGGGAAATAAGCCATCTGAAAATCCCTCGCTATGTCAGTAGCGAGGGATTTTCAGAGTGAGGAGAACTTAGGCTGCTACAAGTCTACTTTTCGACGCTCGGTTGAAGATGGTGCAGTAGTTCGCTGATTCTTGCCGCTGCTTGACTCCGCACGTCCACTGTAAACGGAAGGCGTTGATCCTGACTGGCGGGCGCAAAAGTAACGGCTTCTGTACCGAACAACTCGGTCAAAACCGCTTGTAGATCGTCCTTCACAAGATCGAATGTTTCGGGACGATTCGGCAATTGCAAACGATCCAAGAACCGGATCTCGATTTCGTCAGCGCGAAACTTCAGAGTCGGCGTAAAGGTCGGCTCGGATTCAAGCAAATTGGCGGCGGCTAAAGCCAATCGCAGCGAGGTTCGCAGTTGTGTTGCCAAATCCGTATCTACCTGACGTTTGCGGGTAAAAAGCAGCCCCAACCGCCCATCGCGTTTTTCGATAGCATAATCGCTATCATGACCGATGAGGACAACGCTTGGCCCTTCGAAGACGTGGCGATAGTCTGCCACATCAATGAGCATTCCTTCAAGGGCGTGCTGCTGTATCCAGCGTTGGAATAGCCTTGAGAAGGACGCTAACGCCGCTGAATCAACGGTTTCTGGATTGTCCAAAAAGAACTTAACCTGTGTACGGGACGGTATCATTTAATGCTCCTTACTTACGCGCCTGTCGTGCCGATAATCGTACCATTGACCCGTATCTCGCAAGCATAGCAGGCTTCGAGAAAGAGTTGGGCTTCCTCTAGCACCCGCCGCGCTGAATCTTCATCAGGATTGACAGGTGGGTTCTCGTGCCGCTGGAACAGATGTTGAGCAAACTTGCCGCCTGCAAAAGGATCAAAGAACAGCTTGGTATCGTAAAAATGCGTGCGGAATTCCTCAACGATTCGGTTGGGATCATCTGGCACATCCAGATAGCGGATACGTACCAGCGCACGGGCTGCACTGAGCATACTACGATAGGCGCTTTCATCGGCTTTCGCGTACTTGCCTTCGTCTAGCGCCAACAGCCCCTCAAAGTGTTTCGATTCCGCTTTGGCAATCTCCATCGAGAACAGCGAGACAACTTCGCCAGCGCATTCGCCCACGCCAATGTCGCCCAATGAATATTCGCGGGTATCACCCCAATCGGTATAGTAGGAGGGATCTACTTCGTAGGCGGGCACAGGTGTATACGGTTCCAACATGGCGCGGACTTCTTTTTTGCCGAGCCGTGTCACCCAATTCTGGAAACTTTCACCATCTGAACGTTCATTGGCAAAGCGTGTGGTAATCGCTTCTAGCACATCCGGCACACGCTTGGAGGGAACTGCGCCAATCGCTAACCCGTAGCTGCCGCCGTTTTCTTTCCACTTGCCGCCGAGTACCAATTGGAAGTGCGGCACAAGATAATTACCGGAGCGTCGACTGTTGCCAAAAAAACCAATGTCTGCAATATGATGCTGACCGCAAGAATTGAAGCAACCGCTGATCTTGATCTTCAGTTCTTTCACTGCATCAGGCAACGTGGGAATCTTGGCGGCAAGCTGGTTGCGTAGTTCACCTGCCAAGCCGCGTGACGACGCAATGCCCAGTTTGCAGGTATCGGTGCCGGGGCAGCTTGTAATATCGACAATCGTGCCAATGCCGGGGTCAGCCAGACCAATCGCTTTCAACTCGGTGTAGAGTTCAGGTAGATCGGCCTCGGAAATCCAGCGCAGTACAATGTTTTGTTCAACGGTTGTCCGCACATTATCGCCAGCATATTTGCGGGCAATATCGGCTAGCTTGAACATCTGCGGGGCAGTCAGATCGCCGAGGGGTAGGTTAATGTAGGCTACGACATAGCCAGCTTGCCGCTGCTGATAGATGTTCGTCTGATACCACGACTCAAAGCCGTTGGGCTTGACGTGCCCATTCAGCGAGATCGGCGGTTTGGCGGGGATTTCGCTGTAGTTAGGCAGTTCGTTCAGATAGTCTGTCCAGCGTTCATCTTTGGAGAGAGTTTCGCGTTCCTCGAAAACGAGTCGGCGGAACTCCTCAATACCAAGCTGCTGCACCAGAAATTTGATGCGGGCGCGATTGCGATTCTTCTTTTCGCCTAGCCGTGCAAAGACACGGGCAATAGACTGCGTTATCGGGAGGATTTCTTCCTCGGTAAGAAACTCGCTGAGTAGTTTCGCTGAATGTGGGGTTGTGCCTAAGCCACCACCGACATACATCGCGAAGCCTCGTTTCAGCTTCCCATCCACCATTTTGACACGAGCTAGCAGTCCTAGATCATGAATGTTGATCAGGCCACAGGCGTGTTGTTCGCAGCCGGAAAAAGCGATCTTGAACTTTCGCCCGAAGTCCTGAGTATCGTCATGGCCCATCAGGAAATAGGCCATCGCGTAGGCATAGGGGGTAATATCGAACTGTTCGTCGTGGCAGACCCCCGCCAGCGGGCAGCCCGTCACGTTGCGGACAGAATTGCCGCACGCTTCTTGAGTGGTAATCCCTACCGCTGCCAAACGTCGCATCAGGTCAGGCGTATCTTCGATGTGAACAAAATGCAATTGAAAGTCTTGGCGTGTGGTGACATGCAAGATGCCATCCGAGTATTCGTCGGCAAGCTCAGCAAGCACTTCCATTTGTACAGGGGTTAGCCCACCAAACGGGATCTTGATGCGCTGCATTCCCGGCGCATCCCAATAGGTATTCGGGCCTTTGGTGAGATCACCCGCTGGATAGTCAAGCGTTTGTATTTTGAGGCCATCATAGCGCTGCCCGTTATCATAACGCTGCCCGTAGATCCCCCAACGCAAGCGTGTTTCGGCAAACACTTTTTCATCTAGCTTATTCTGCTGGCGAAGTCCGACTTGTCCAGCAAAGACTTCCAATTCACGGCTACGTTCTTCGGGGATACGATCCCCTAATTCGGTTTTCCAGTTCTGATCGCTCATCCGTTTTACCTCTCCAAAAAAATCAAATAAAAAAGGCCGATCCTAGGGATTGGCCTTTTAGTTCACGATAGATCATCTTACCTATGCCAATGTCTCCCGGATGTACTCGCGTTGAATACAACTGTGCAACAACACATTGTACAGCAACACATAAGTGAGTATCTCTCTGAAGGCATCATAGACATGAAACTACCACACCTGACGAGGCATGTCAACAAAATGGGCAGTGAATTGCACAAATTCACAAAAGGCACATTCTGACTTGCATTTGCTCTGGAACAGATCACGAATACGTTTCATAACATTCGCAAGCTATAATGGAAAAACGATTTGAATAATAACGAGTAGGAAGAACTATAGCATCTCTATGCCAATTACCCTAGAATCGATCAGAGAAGGCCGGGCTTTACTACAAACCTACAGTGATCCTCTGGACCCCGCGCAAATGCACGATCTACGCAAAAAAATGGATCTTGAAATTCTTCCAGCAGCAGTGGGTAAACTGCACATCATCGCCGACTTTCGTAAAGCCTCCAACCTCCCACGAACTATACTATTGACTGGTCGTGGTTGGCTGAAGCGGGCACACCCAAACACTGGTACTATCATTTGTCTGGTAAACGGAGGTTTTGTTCATGCCATGGCGGATGCTTTCGTTCGCCTCAACTCGAACCAAGCATTCCTCGTGACAACTTCGTTAGAAGTTGCCTTGACGAAGATCGATGCGCTTCTCGCTGCACAAGATACACGTTAGCCGTCAAGTCAACTACTCACTTACAACAGTGGCGGCTGATTCGCCCACCTTCAGTCCCCCTCGCTTTTGCAATTTGTGATACCATGCCGCCAACTGTAGAATAAACGACAACCGCTTTTGCTACTAAACGGAGCACTCAAACTGATGTTACCCGCCGCCGCGACCATCAAGCCCACCCACAAGGCGATCCAGACTTATTACCAGACTCTCAAATCCTATGCGGATCTGAACCAGACGCACGAAACGGGCGTGCGGACTGCCTTTATCCGCTTGCTTGAAGACACTGCCAAGCAGCAATCGTGGACTCTTGTGACCGAAGTTGGGCAAAAAGTGGAAGGCCGCACCATCCGGCCTGATGCCACGCTGTACAAGAGCGCTGTGCCACGCGGTTACTACGAAGCCAAAGATACCAAAGACGACCTTGACACCGAGATCCGCAAAAAGACTGCCAAAAACTACCCACTAAGCAACATTATTTTTGAAGACACGCGCCAAGCAGTGCTGTACCAGAATAAACACGAAGTCTACCGAGTGACTGACCTGAAAGACCCGTCGCAGTTGGCGCACCTGCTCAGTACGTTTTATGCTTACACAGAACCCGTTTTAGACAACTACGATCAGGCGTTGGCGCAATTCAAAGAGCAAGTACCACGCTTGGCGGGCGGATTGGTTACGCTGATCGAGACGGCGCATAAAACCGACAAAACCTTTACGGCGACGTTCGATGCGTTCTTTGAACTGTGCAAGACCGCCCTCAATCCCAACATCAGCCGCGCCGCCGTCGATGAAATGCTGGTGCAGCACTTACTTACCGAACGGCTAATCCGCAAGATATTCGATAATCCAGAATTTACCAAGCGCAACGCCATCGCCACCGAGATCGAGAAGGTGATCGCTTCGCTGGTGAGCCACAGCTTCAGTCGCGAGGAATTTCTCAAATCGCTGGACACGTTCTATCAGGCGATTGAGCAAGCCGCACATGGGCTGGACTTCCAACAAAAGCAAGGGCTGCTCAATGAAGTTTATGAGCGATTCTTTCAGGGCTATTCCGTGAAGCTGGCAGACACGCACGGCATTGTTTACACGCCACAGCCGATTGTCGATTTTATGTGCGCTAGCGTGGTCGAAGTGTTGCAAACTGAGTTCGGCAAGTCACTAGGCGATGACGATGTCGTGATCCTTGATCCGGCGACAGGCACAGGCAACTTTATCGTGAACCTGCTGCGACGTGTTCCCAAGCGCGATCTTGCCGCCACGTATCAGAACCGCCTATTCGCTAACGAGATTATGCTGCTACCGTACTATATCGCTGCGCTGAACATTGAACACGCCTACTTCGACCTGACCGGACAGTATGAGTCGTTTGAGGGGTTGTGTTTTGTGGATACGCTGGAGCTTGCCGAAGGCACGCAGATGAGTTTTTCGTTTATGAACGAGAAGAATACGGAACGTGTCGAGCGCCAGAAAAACGCGCCAATTACGGTGATTATTGGCAATCCGCCATATAATGCGGGGCAGCAGAACGAAAATGATAATAATAAGAATCGTGTCTATAATATAATTAATAAACGGATCTCAGAAACCTATGTTAAAGACTCTAAAGCCACATTAAATAACAAAGTGGCTCATGTTAAGGCAAAGTGCAAAAGGGGGTAAACTGAAGGTAGCGTGAAGG
>JBDTVG010000217.1:0-89046 GCA_040007395.1 Chloroflexota bacterium | reverse complement strand
AGCCACATACGTCTTAAGTCCCTCCTCGCGTGCGGGGAGGGATTTAGGGTGGGGTCAACTGAATATTCAAAATACGCTCTACGACCTTGGCGCGGCTCCCACCGCCACCTGAAATATATCGCTCCAAGGCAAATAGTGGCTGTAGAAGTCTTCGCGATTGACGATCACCTGTCCATTTTGCGTGATGGTGCGGTACACATGGGTATCTACACCGTCCACCGCGAAATCGACCTGACGGGTCTGCCCCGGCTTGAGATCGCCGCTTTCCTGATAGCGGGGTGGCGTATGCGCCACATTGTTACTTAAGGTTGGGCCTTCTTTAGTCACGACGCGGCCTGTTGATGTGCTGTAGAACTTGAAAGTCAGCGATTGTTCGTTGGCGCGATAGATGCTTTCCATCAGCAGATAATAGGGCGTATCGTTGACAAATTTCAGATCGACGATTGGCCCATACACCGTTGCGTCCAGCCCCACGCCACTGTTGTACTTTTGCCCGTTGGCGATAGCACTGCCGCTTTCGTAGTAGCCGACTCGGTAGCCGTGTGCATAGCGCTCTTTGATCGGGAACCCAGTGAAGAAGGCGGCCTGAAACACCGTCGAAGATACCTGACACACTCCGCCGCCTACCCCTTTGATCGTCTGGTTGCCGAAGATAACCAGACCCGTCTCGAAGCCAGTTTCGGGGCTAACATCGCCTAGATATTTATTGAACGAGAATTCCTCACCGGGCGCAATGACCAGCCCATGAAACCGCGCTGCCGCCACCTGAATATTTGTGCGGCGTTCGGCAGTCGAGCCGTAGAAAAAGGTCGTGGCTTGGACAACTTGTTCGGTAATGCCTAGCTGCTGTCCGGTTGCCGCGCTGTTCACTGTCGGGATGTCTTTTTGGAAGACTAACGCCACACGCCGATCTTCTTTCTTGAACAGCGTAGCCTGAATATGTTTCATCGTCGTGTCGGTGTCGAGCTTACGCCCATCGACGCTTTCGGTAATCACATCAAGCTGGCGGGTGGTGTCGTTGAACAGGAACCGCGCATTGACTGGCTCAACAGCAAGCTGTGGCGCGAGGGTTATCATAAAGTTCTTGAGCGGATCGAGCGTGGTGTTAAGCGCATAATGCGCCGCGCCGTTGGCATCTTCCACCCGGACGACACTGAGCATCCCAGCGATGAAGTCCGGGCTAACTTGCCACGGGCCGGGATCTTTGGTGGTCGAAGTCTCGATATAGATCTGGATCGGTGAGGCCACCGCTGTGCGAATCTGTTGGGCAACCGCTTCGGAGTCAAGAATAGCAGGCTGCGTTTCCCTGATCAGAAGATTGATTTCCGCGCCCGTGTTCATATTCAATACCACCGGACGCAGCAGCCCCAGAGTCGCCGGAATGTCAAGCGTCCGCCCAACCTGACTAGGCGAGGTGACGACCTTCGTCCCGGTCAAGACAATCGTGGCATCCTGTACAGGTTTGTTGATCTCCGTGCTGATTTTTTCCAGAAAGCTAGACGCTCTGGATTGGTCGTAGACCACGACAGGCTGAATGGCATGTCCGTTCAGCCATGTATCGCTCTCACTGATCAGGTTGCTAACCAAGTCCGCGCCGCGCCCGACTTTATAGGCTTCGGCAACGGTCTTTGCCGGGTCAAAGCTCACACCGAGATCGCGAGCCGTCATCTGCCACGCCTTTTGCCCATCGCGGAAGGTGAACACCGCATCTTCGCCGTAGGTATAGCGAGAAGCTAACGCGGCGGCGGCTTGTTGGCTAGTCATGCCGGAGAGCTTCACGCCAAACGATGACACACCGGGATAGATTAGACCATCATATTGGAATTGGTGGACAGCAACAAATAGAATCGCCAGAAACACAAGTAGAATAATGGCTGTCGCGCCGAGAAGCGGCAAGCGAATGAGCCACGGCAGGAGCGCCGATTGTTTGGCTGGGGGTTGTGGCGAAATCGGCGGTTGTAAGCGCTGACTACTGTTGGTTGGTAAACTTTGTCTGGTATCCATAAATTGCGCCGCCATCCTGAGAGTTTACTAGTTTACGCACTGTCACCGAGCGAATAAACGAGATAGTAGCACGTTTGCAGTATACGATCAACAGACGTTTACCCTGCTCTCAGGGTATCCACGAATTTATCTCACTTCCTACCCCTCTCCGGTCGCGCTTCACCGTCCGACACTTTCCAGTGCTTATTAGGTTGATTAACCCGTTTGGGGTCAAATCTTGCCTAGCTGTGCGTTTCAGACCGGTTCAACCAAGTTGACAGTTTCTGTAAAGGATTGGATTGAATGATGGCAACGGGCGAGGCGGGCCTCGCCCCTACACCAGACCGTTTGAGGTAGGGGTCGGGCCTGCCCGACCCGGCAGGGTTAGCTACACCGACGCTTCCTTTAAAAGTGTCGGTGTATAAACCGTTCGTGAGTAGGGTAGCAGACAGGTTTCAAGTCCCTCTCCTTTGGGAGAGGGATGTAGGCTGAGGATGCGTAAGGTGAGTTAGTTCATGATCTGTCGCCAGACAATATCGAGTGCCTGCAACGTGACTAGATTCCGCATGGTGTAGCCAGTCTGCAAGTTGCCATCGTTAAAGACTGCCGCCTGTTTCAAGTCGGCGGTGCGGCTCAGATGGATGCCATCGGGGTCTAGCCCTTTGTTGGGCAATTTTTCCAGCGCCGCTTCAAGATTGATGATCGGCACATGCTTATCTCTGGCAATGGCAACCACAATCTGATTGAACTCACGCGCCAGCGCTGGATTGCTGGCGTTTTCACCAGCGGTACTCAAGATCGGGATAATACCCTGATCCATCGTGTCTTTGACGATATAGCGCATATAGTTATTGAACTGCTGTGGTTGCATCACGAGCACATCGACGACCCCAAACATGATGATCGCGACGGCGGGTTTGTTCAAACGATACTCGCAGCGCAGCGGGGTTTCGTCATCGTTGACTTTGCACAGCGTCGGGTTCGACCACTGCGAATCGAGGACTGCACCTGACGAAAAGGCACTGTGCGCCGCCATGCTCTGCATGTTAAACGAGTTGCCGGAATTGGGACGCGGCGCAACGGAAAAATTGTTGATGACTTCCTGCAAATTACCGTATGACCCTAGATTGTAGTTGTTATCACCGATGATGTTGAAGAACAGTGGATGATCGGTATGGCAGTCGCCAACTTTGGAAAAGACTCTCGGATTGTTGCCTAGCGATTTGCCCTTCTCATAGACTGCCCGCATCGCACTGCGTACACTACCACTAATTGCTGGCAGGATGGGCAGATTAATCGCGCCTGTCGGCAGATTTTTGGGCATCGGCAGCAAGTTCTGTCCAAAGACAGGCTTATCAGTTGAGAGGTCGCCCACACCGCTGGGGTTGTCTGTATTGTTGGCAGGGCTGTTGTCGGGTTGGGCGGCGGCTGGATTGCTGCCGCCGGGGATAACCTCAGTGCTGATCGGTAGACTGCGTAACCGCACTGCCGGGGCGAGTTTGAGCAGTATACCTGCTACCCAGCCCCGCACTGCCGACCCCTGCACACGGATCAGCAACCAGCCTTCGTTAGCGGTACGGGCTTGCAACACTACCGGAGTACTCGGCTGGAGCGTCGTCAGGACGGCGTATTGCGCTCCCGGCCCCGCCCGAAGATTGTTGCGATTCACCGTCCATGCGTTCGTGTCATCGGCACGCACCACTGTATACCCGAATGCGCTGACCATAAAGACTGCGCTCAGGATGACGGTATACAAAAGGCTATATCGTTTCGACATCTCGCTATTCTCCTGACTTATAATGACTGCTGTATATTGCTATCGTCGTTAATTTCATTCGCCCGCCAATTTCTCTAACCCAGCGCGATCCGTAATTACGTAGCTGCGCCCTTCGCGCCGCACAAAGCCCATATCATACAACTGACGCAGCGCCCGCCCCAATACCTCGCGGGACGTGCCTAACACAGCGGCGATCTCATCTTGCGATAGCGTGTCCAGCGGAATGTTGACCTCGCTCTCGAAGCCGCCACTGTGTAGCAGCAGCCGCGCTAACCGACTCGGCACTGTCCGAAAGCCAAGATCATCCAGACGCGCCATCAGTTCGCGGTTTTGGAGAGTGAGCAGGCGTAAGCAAGCTTGCATCAAATCGGTATCGCTGCTCATCAAGTCCAGCAGCACGGCACGCGGCAGCCAGCCCACCTGAGACTCGATCACGGCCTCAGCACTCGTGGGATTGGGTCGTCCGTCGAGAGTGGCTATCACGTTAAAGGCCGTATAGGGTCGCAAGTAGTGATGCACATGCACCCGCCCATCCGCCATCATCCGATAGACACGTACCAGACCGCCCACCATAATACTCAAGCCCGTTGGTCGATGGCCTTCCAGCACGACAGACTGACCTTTGGTGTAGGTGCGGATGTGTAGCTCGCGATCAATGGCGGCTTGTGTGGCACTACACAAGCGGATAAAGAGAGGAACTTTCGTCACCCAAGGATAGTTTAAGGACGTTGCCATCTGCGGCTTGTTCTCTGGCAATCTTGACACGATTTCGTTACACCCACACCAGTTCTACCGAGTAAAATTAAATTGTACCAGCCTCGCACTCCCCTTTACCATTGACAGACCGAGTCGACTGGTAGACATGACAATTGCGTATTGTAAATCAATAGTATATATTCTGTATAGAATTGTATAGAACTCATGCTTATTCTAAATTACTTAAGAGGGAACTTTTGGCCTATTTACCGCCAAAGATGTTGTGCTACGCTTGGGAAAATGGCGGAGAGATTGATGCCAAAAGCGGTACGGGAGCTGTTGTTGAAAAAGATAGTTACCATTATTGGGCTGATACGCCAGAAACTTAGCCGACGACTATTAGTCGGATTTGGGATGTTGAGTATTTCTAGTGCGGCTTGTGCGGTACTCATCGCCGTTGCCGAAACACCCCATGATCTGTTGGCAGCGGGTATCCTACTTTCCATTGGCGTTGTCTCGTTGTACCTTGCGCCCGAAGTCGAAGCCAAAACGTTGGTCGAACAATCGCGTGAATTGATTGTGGCAGGCAAGTTTCAAGATGCGCTGTGGGGACTCAACCGAGCTATTGAACTTTCGCCGCGTTTAGTATGCGCCTATATCGTGCGCAGTGCCGCCTATGCCGGAATTAGTCAGATCGATCTAGCGGTTGAGGATGCCGAACACGCGGTCCGGTTGGCTCCTCATTTGCCCGATACACGGTTGGTTCGGGCGCGGCTGTACAGCCACCGAGGGTTGTACGACGCTGCGATTCGCGACCTGCATATCGGCATCCGTGCCAAGCCGGATTGGTCTACAGGCTATATGGAATTGGCACAGTTGCAAGTCCGTTTGCAGGACTACGAAAGCAGTTTGGCAACGTTGCGCGATCTGAATGTGAACAGTTCGTCTGAGTATGTTCGCTGCGACTCGTTGATCTTGACTGGCTGGGTTTACGAAGAAAAATTGTGCGATCTCGACGGAGCGATTGCGGCCTATACCCGTGCTATTGCTATGTCCCCGGATCGCAAGATTGGCTATTTGCGGCGGGCGCAGGCTTACCGCACCCGCGGCGACTTCTACCCCGCTGCCGAGGATTTGCTACGGGCGGCGCAGCGTGAGCCAACTGCCGAAGATGCAGGTCAGTATCACTGGTTGCAAGCGGCCTGTTATTGGGGGCGCTACACGATTACCAATGACAACCGTGATCTGAATGCGTGGATTATCGCGCTGGAAAAAAGTATGCGCGAAGATGTCGAACCCTATTGTGATCAGTCGCGGCAGTGGTTAGCTTCTGTGCAGGAGCAGCGGCTCCGTGCCGAATCCGCCGATAACAAGCTAGGCGAACCACCGCGCTTACAAATATTCCCAAATTAATATCAATCGCCATTAACATTAATTTTGAAGTATCGATCAGCAGCAATTGGTTTTAGATAAAAGCTAGACTTTCGCTGGACAAGGCGCACGCGCTCTGGTAAAATCGCTCGTTACTATTGCATTGGGAGGAAATGTTTTGGCTAATCACAAATCTGCACTTAAACGTATTCGCACTTCGGAGCGCAAGCGTTTACGTAATCGTGTTTTTATCAGCCGCGCCCGTACCGAGATCAAAGCGGCTCGCGCTGAGATGACAGGTGGCGATCTGGTAGCCGCCCGCGCTGCCGCTGTTCAAGCGGTTCGCACGCTCGATAAGGCTGCTAACAAAGGTATCTTGCACCGCAAGAATGCCGCCCGTCGCAAGAGCCGCCTCATGAAGCACCTTGCCGCGCTCGAAGCCGCCCAAAAATAAAATTGCAGGTGGAATAATCCCCCGAAAACAGCCAACAAGCATGTCGGCTGTTTTGTTTTTTACTCAACGCAAACTGGGACGCAAACTTTGAGCCGAATTGATCAATTAGCTGCTGACCCTGCTATCGAGGCTCTGCACTCGAAGCTGACGGCAAACTTGCCCCATATCATTGAAGAAGCCATCACTATCCAGCAGATCTCCGCGCCGACCTTTCAAGAAGGCCAACGGGCAGCCTATGTTTATGAGCGCTTCACCGGGCTAGCCGATCTGCAAATTGATTCGGTTCACAATGTTTATGCACGGCTGCCGGGAACTAACCCGACACTGCCGGCGGTTCTGCTTGCCGCGCATACCGATACTGTCTTTGCCGCCGACGCTATCTTGACAATCCAACGGCAAAACGGACGGGTCTATGGGCCGGGGATAGGCGACAATAGTTTGGGCGTGGCAGCGGTTCTGTCAATGGCGGATCTGCTGCGTCAGCAGTCGTTGGAATCTGACATCTGGTTCGTCGCCAACAGTCGCGAAGAAGGCATGGGCGATCTGGGTGGGATGCGGGCGGTCTATGAAAAGCTCATGCCCCGTCTGGGGCTAGCGCTGATCTTAGAAGGGATGGCCTACGGTCACATCTATCGATCCGGGATTGCAGTGCGCCGCCTTAAGATAACGTGTAAGACCGGAGGCGGACATAGTTGGCTGCACTACGGACGGCCTAGTGCCATCCATACCTTGATGCGGATTGGCGCGGCGATTACCCAACTCACCCCTCCTCAGGAACCCCGCACCACGTTTAACATAGGCGTGATCGAAGGGGGACAATCGGTCAACTCGATTGCCACGACGGCTTCCATGCTGCTCGATATGCGCTCGGAAGAACGGGACACACTGGCGGATCTGGAACAACAGGTGCGCCATATTATCGATCAGCAGCGTATCCCCGATGTAGAAATTGTCGTTGAAGTCGTTGGGGATCGCCCTTCCGGGTCAATTGCACTGACGCACCCGCTGGTTCAGTTGGCGCGTGATGTGCTGCGCTGGCAAGGTATTCATCCTGTGTATGAGACAGGCAGCACCGATGCGAATGTCTTGCTAGCGGCTGGACTGCCTTCGATCACGATTGGCGTGACACATGGCGGCAATGCCCATCGGCTGGACGAATATATTGAGACGGCCCCCATTCGCGACGGGCTATGGCAACTGCTGCTCCTGACCATCGCCGCCGCCAATGGACTAGCAAGTAAGCTGGGCTTGCCACTCCGCTAGACATGACTCGATCCTGACTCGATCTTTGCCAAATTGCACCGGATTGCCAAGTCTCTATTTGTCGGAAGTGCGGGGTCGGCCTATAATCACAGTCTAGGTGTTTCTTTAATGTTCTGGTGATGCAAACATGGAAGCTACAAATATTCACGTTCTCGCAGCCGTGCGTCTCCCCTCGGTTGCACGTTTTCGAGAGAATCTCTCGAAAGATCTAAAACTCAAGGTTACAGTGGTCACGTCGGAAGCCAGTGCCCGCGACATTCTTGCTAACCCCGACAAACGAACCGACGTTTTTGTGGTGGACAACGGACTGGGTAATGTTTTCGAGTTGGTCAAAGAGCTGCGTCAGACTTTGCCGCGGCTGCTGATCTTGCTGGTAGACGAAGAGGCCGACTTCGGGATGCCGGGTCGCGCCGACGATGTTTCGACTGACCCGTTCAAAGATGACGACCTGATCAAAAAGATCAAGCGGTTAGCAGAAGAACGGCGGCTGGAAACCCTCCGCGCCGATGCGCTGCCCCCTGTGCGTACCTTCGCCAAGTCGCTCCGCAAAGCGACCAAAGGGCTTGGTAAACAGCAGGCAGCCGTCGAAGCGGTCAAAGAGCTTGGGTACGATTACGTGGCTTTTTATGCCGTTGCGCCCTCCGATCCGCCATCGCTATCGCTTGGTGCACAGGTCGGGCCAAGCGCTGTGACCAGCCTGATCCCAACGCGAACCGATCTCAATGGGCTGCTAGGGTGGGTTGCCCAAAACGGTCAGAGC
The DNA here is from genome assembly GCA_040007395.1 of Chloroflexota bacterium. Classification (GTDB taxonomy): domain Bacteria; phylum Chloroflexota; class Anaerolineae; order Aggregatilineales; family UBA2796; genus DATGFK01. The sequence continues at coordinate 80,742 of JBDTVG010000217.1, read as the reverse complement.
CGCATTGTTGGGCCGGGTGACGAGCCGAACCATATGTTGATCGAAAAAGGCAAATATGGTGCGGCGGCCTGTGTTCCGGTTGGTTCCACTTTACGCTTCGGCGTAGTGCTGGCCTGTCGCGAACAGCTTGGCTCGATCAAGATGGAAAACGTATTAATGCTCGAACTGGTCAGTGCTCAGCTTGCCTCAGCTTTGGCGAAAGAGCAGCGCATCTAGGGCATCGACTCGACTGGACGAAAAGTATGAAAATAGAAGATTCGCAAGGTAAAAGCGATTTATTTGGGGAACACGCTTTTACCTCCTATTCACAGAATATGAACTCAACTTTAGAGGTTGGAACGGCACGCGCCCAACCCGGCAAAATTATTTACGGTGAACTTGAAGCGTTAGAACTGCCTAGCGGCGGCTCCGATTACTTCCCCATCATTATCGCACAGGGCAAACCCGAAGGCCCCGTGTTGTGGATTACTGCCTCGATACATGGCGCAGAATATACGGGCATTCCGGTGATCCACCAACTGTTGACACGCGGCTTAGTCAATCGGCTGAACGGCACGATTGTGGCGGTACCGACTCTCAATCCGGCAGGGTTACGCAGCGCCCAACGCAGCCCCTACTATCTGAACGGGCAAGATCCGAATCGCCTGTTTCCTGCGCCACCGCCGCGCCGCCCCTACACTCAGCCAGAAACCCCCCCTTCCGGGATGGAAGAAGCCTACACAAGACTGTTCGGCTACATCCAGCACAGCGCCAACTACCTGATCGACCTGCACAACTATTCACCGGGAGCGCTGTCGTTCGCGTTCCGCGATCCGGTGTATTATCGCGGCGGGCGAGATCGCAGTGCCGCACAGCAGCTTCAAGCCAAAATGAGCGAGATGTTGGCGGCGTTTGGACATACCATTGTCAACGAATACGCTTCGGCTGAGTATCTCAAGATGAACTTGCATCGCTCGGTGAGCGGGGCGGCCTTTAATGTGGCGCGTATTCCCGCCTTTACTGCCGAACTAGGCGGTTTCATGAGCGTTGATCAGAGCATGGTCATGGCGGCGGTGAGTGGGATTCGTAATGTGATGCGTTGGGCGGGAATGCTTGCTGGCGACCCGGAGCCGATTCTGGGGATCAAGATTATGAACCCCGGCTACCCGATCCGCCGGATGCTGCATCCTGTCGCGCCCGCTAGCGGCATTTGCTCCTATTACGTCAAAGCGGGTGATACCATTGCGGCGGGCGATCCGATTGCCCGCCTGACCGACATTTACGGGCGGCCTTTGGGCAGCGATGATGGTCTAGTGCTGACCCGACACGACGGCATTGTGCTAGGTGTATCAGTCGGAGCCGTTTGCTACAAAAACGAACCGCTGCTCAGTCTCGCCATTCGCGATGATAGCGAATTGGTGCTGCCGTTTCCGAGCTACTAGACGCACCTTACGCATGACTTGTTTTACGCCAGATTGCCCTCACCCCGGACCCCTCTCCCGCAGGGCGAGGGGAGAAAAAGCCAGTGGCTTGAAGTCCCTCTCTACGCAGTGGAGAGGGATTTAGAGGATGCGTCAGGTCAGCTACTAGATTTCCACGCTACCCGTTTATGTTGTGGACTTGTTGATCACTCAGGGATTGTTAGCTTGCTCTAAACTGTCGATCCGGCGATGAACATCTTGCAGCGTGACGTACAGTGAATCCAACTGCGTGTCCAGATCATGCAGTTGGCTCGTCACATCATCCAGACTGTTTAGCCGGACATGAGCATCTTGAATCGTCGTTGCTAGACTATCGACTTCTTTGTCGAGGCTGTCCAGTCGCTTGATGATCTCAGCAGCATCGGGAGTCGTCTGAATGATTGGTTGTGGGGTATTCAAGCGGGTTTCAAGTTCCGTCAGACGCTTATTTAGTGCGGCTTGCCACTGTTGAATCGTTTCGGCATCGTCGCTGAGTCCGGGAATTGGACGCAGCCACCACCACAAAATTAACCCGACGATCAGCCACATCACGCCAAAGACAAACAGCCAACCAATATCAAGGGCAGTTCGCATAAACGGCAGCGTGATCCCCGACCCCAGATTGAACAGGATATACACGATTGCGACCAGTGTCGCAACCGCGCCAATCGTAATGATTAGCCACACAATTCGCCGCGCTGCTGGATGTATGGTGGTTCGCACTTAGAATTCTCCCCCTAAACTTTCTCGTCTGAACTTGACCTCACCCCAACTTCTCGTTTGAAAGGTGAGGGAAGAAAAACAGGGTCGCTTATGAATCGAGAAGCCGGATTGATGGTGGCGGGGAATCAGACCCACAAAGGCGACCTTAAACCACCTTATTAAGGAATACTCTTGGCGGAAACGTTACAAGCAAATGTATATGTTAACCTTGGAATTGATCATTGGGATAATTCGGCTAGAGATAGATTAACTAACTACACCGTCTTGTCACAACCTATGAGGCTGAGTTGACCTTTTACAGCCATCAGAACGATCCACGAACTTATGCCTAAGTGCAGAAAAACCTCGGCAACCCGTAACGCGATCTGGCGAATGTCGAAGACCGTGCGGGCAACTTGCAGCGGGCCATTGCCGCTTATAAAGCCACACTGGTCTATCGTACCCCGCACAGCGCCCCGCTGGATTACGCAAGGACACAATATAATCTCGGCCTTGTACAAGAGGATTTAGGCGATCTATCTGCTGCCATTATTTGCTGGGGTGAGGCAGAGAAATACTACCGACGGATGGGTGACATAGACAATGCAAACATGATGTTACGCTGGATCACGGCGGCGGATAAGCTGTTGAGGCAGGGGGATAGTCCAGCGGAGTCGTGAGGGCGTTGCGGCAGGCGGGGACAGGGCAGGCCCTGTCCCTACAGCCAAACGGTATGGTGTAGGGACAATGCTTGCGTTGTCCGCCGAATAGACCCGCGAACGAGGCTGTAAGGAAAATGCTCTATTTCGTCACAATGCCCCGTGCTGTGGGCGCAAAATTGGGGAACACTTGATCGAGCGCGGTGTTGTTGAGCCGATTGGCGATGATCTCGCTCAGGACATCGCGGTAGTCAATCGTGATCTTCAGATCGCCGTTGACCAGTTTGTCGGCGGCAAGACCGGGCCAATCGCTGATCACGGGTTTGGCGACGACATGACCGCCCAACACCATCATCATGTTACCGTGTCCGTGATCGGTGCCGCCGCTGGCATTCTCCTGCACCCGCCGCCCGAATTCGGACATGACGACTACCGTCACCGTCTTCATCAGGTCGCCCATATCGGTGTGGAACGCGGCAATCCCCTTGCCCAACTCGGTGAGTTCTTTGGTGAGATCCGCGATCTCGTTCTGGTGGGTATCCCAACCGCCCAGATCAATCGCTGCCACTTCGAGACCGACATTGGCCTTGATCAAGGCGGCGGTCTGCATCAACGCCTGATCAAAGTCGTTATTGTCGTCGTAGTCGGCTCCGTCAGCGGCCTTATACGACGCGATATTGATGCGTGTTACGAGGTCAAGCACGGCATTAGTTTGGTCGGCAACTGCCTTAAGTGTCGCTGGATCAGCAGCATAGAGCGCATTCAGGGTCGCTAACATTTCGTTCGCCGCGTTTTTATTGCCCGCCAAGTGATAGTCCACAATCGACTTGATCGCCGTCGCGCTGATCGTACCACGCAGCGATTGTTGCAAACTGCTGCCCCAGCCAATCGCACGGACAGGCGAATTCGTGCCAGTATCCAGCGAAGCCAAATGTCGTCCCAGCCAGCCCGTGCCAAGCGCATGGCCTCCCGGCGTGCCGCTTTCCATGTAATCCATCGCCTCGAAGTGTGAGCGCGTCGGGTCGGGCGATCCGGTAGCTTGCACGGCGACAGCCTGTTGCCCTTTGAAGATAGGCAGCAGCGGAGCCAACGCGGGATTCAGCCCAAAGAAGCCATCCAGATCGAGCGCCCGCGCCGACGGATCGGCTTTATTGTCGTCGGGGTGCGCCACATTGATCACCGGGCGGGCGGCGTAGTACGCAGCTTCGCCATGCGGCACGATGATATTTAAGCCGTCAGCGCCGCCGCGCAAAAAGACACACACCAACACATCGCCTTTGGGCGCACGGTTTTTCGGCGCGAAGGCCAAGCGCGGCATCCACTGAGGCCACGCCACTTGCGCCCCTGCCAAGGCCGAAAGCGCAAAACTGCGATTTAACAACTCACGACGAGATATGGTTTCTGTTTCACGAGACATGATAGGGTTCTCCTTTATCGTTACAATAATAGTTAATCCGTTGCTCACCTTAGGCCGCCCTCACCCTAAATCCCTCTCCCAAAGGAGAGGGACTTCAATACAAGCGGTGTTTTCCCCCCTCGCCCTGAGGGAGAGGGGTCGGGGGTGAGGGCAGCCTAGCCTGAGTCTGTTAGCGATACTGAAAAGCAGGTGAAGCCGCGATCACGGCGATGGCGTTCCGCATTTGCAGGCGACCCGCCGGCGTTGTCAGATCGGGTTCACCTTTTTTGCTGGCAAAATTCCAGATCGTGTCCTGTTCGGCTTGAGTCAGCGGACGGCCTAGCAAGTGCTGTCCGTAGAATGCCAGCACACTGCGCCCGTTCAAGTCCACACCCTGACTTTGCGCTAGTCCGGTTAGGTCGATCTTGCTGCCGGGGATCTGCCCATAGACCGTCTGGATCGCGGCATTCCAGCGCAGCAGCATGTTAACAATCCATGTTGAGGCGTAGTCAGAGTAGCCGTTTGGCTCAATGTGGTTGAACGGCAAGTGTCCCATGCCCTTGAGAATGCCCAACGAGGCGAGACTCGCCCGCTTTTTGGCATCGTTCGCTTGTATGGCGGGCAGTTCGACATTGAAGACGCGGTACAGCGACACCAGATATTCAAACGGGCGCTTGAACTTGGCGGGTGCATTGAGAAATTCCTGCGAAGCGAAGATCACCCGCAGCACGCTTGGAATATCGCCGCCGCTGCTGAGAAAGGCTTGTGCGCCCGCTTTAACCACCGCATCTGGCGGATCGTCGGCAATGAAGCGACGACACAGTTTATTGCTGATCAGTTCGGCGGTGTTGGGGTGCGAAGCCAGTAGATCCAGCACGGTTTCGCCATCCTGAATGCCGCCGCCAGCAGCAATGGCATGACCGAGCACCATCTTTGCGTCGTTGTCGTGCAGGTTTGGTCGGAAGATAAACTCACCGGGGTTATCGCCTTTTAGCCCCTGTATGGTCCAGCCAGTAAAGCAGCGGGCGACTTCTTTAACATCGTCCTCAGTGTAGTTACCAATGGTGATGGTGTGCAGTTCCATCACTTCGCGAGCATAGTTTTCGTTGGGGTGCTTCTTCTCGCTCTCGGCATTGTCGAGATAGATCAGCATCGCCGGACTTTTGGTGGATGCGCCCAACAGATCGCGGAACTTGCCGAGGGCATGTTTGCGAATCACGTCCCGGTCATCCGCTGTCTTGAGGAACTTACATTGATTTTTGAGATGGTAGATCGAAAAGTGTTCCGACCAGAAGTTGACCATGATCTCATACAGTTGGCGTTCACTGTACACCGCCCGCATAACCGTTGCCGAGTCAAGTTCCGCGATCACTTCGGCGGGCTGTTTGGCAAACGCGGTTAACTCGGCAGGCTGCATATCCAGCGTGATATAGTCACCTAGACGATTTTCGCTGGCATCATCCGGGATCGACTCTGGCTTAAGCTGCTGCTCCAGATACGCCTGTACGCCCATCTTCTTGACCGCTTCCACCTGACCGGGGCGTGGGCCGAAGGTCACGCGGTTCAAGATGTGCGCTACGGGGTCGCGCTGGTCGGCGAGTGCCACGCTGCCCAACGCGCCCGGCAGGTCGGGAGCCGCCAGCGCTTCGATCACTTTGCCGCCGATGAGCGCCGCGCCTGCACCAACTCCCACTGTTTTCAGAAAATCACGACGATTCATAACAATACACCCTCTGTTCCTCTCACTAATGTTTACTTTGAAACGAGAGTCACTTCATTCCATTCAGACAGTATCATCATCGGGCAAAGCTGTTGCCGAAGTGTTATCCGGGTGTAAAGATTGACGCAGAGGATAAGTAACGATTAATTGAAATGATTGGAACCATCGTATCTGGTTCCAAGACCAGCCTGATTATGCTTTCGGAGAGATTAGCCGATTAGTGCAAAGTGATGTTTTATCGGCTGTTTTGGGATCGTCAAAACGCTTTTTAGTTCTACTGCCTTTGCGTTACACTTATTGTGCCTTTAGGTACAAAAGCAGTCATTTGCTATTCAACGTAAAGTTCTAAGGGGAAGATAAATGAAAGTCAACGATCTTGAGCTTAATGTTAAGATCAGTGGCACAGGAATCCCATTCATATGGGCGCATGGCCTGATGGGGAGTATGTCGCTTGATGATATGACTCCTTGGTTCAAGTGGGATCAACTGACCGATACCATCAATTTAGTGCGATACGATGCGCGTGGACACGGACAATCAGAAGCCAGCTACACTCCTGAAGACTATCATTGGTTCAATTTAGCCCGCGATATGTTGGCACTTGCCGATCAGGTAGGCTTTGACCAGTTCGTTGTCGGTGGGCAATCGATGGGTTGCGCGACGAGCATTTACGCCGCTTTAGCCGCCCCTGAACGCCTGAATGGACTCGTGTTGATGAACCCCCCGACAGCATGGGAGACGCGAGACGCTCAGTCATCGGTTTACGACCAAATGGCCGACCTAATCGATGTCAAAGGGATCGATTTTCTCATTGGGTTAATGCAGCAGCAGCCAATGGTACCCGCTTGGCAGCTAGAAGCCTTTCCCAACACAAATACAAGTTTCGCTGACTACCTGAAATCATTCAACCCGAAGGCGCTAGCGCAGATCCTACGTGGCGCAAAATTGTGTAATCTGCCCCCTCGTGAGGATCTCAGAGTGTTGAAGATGCCCGCGTTGATCCTTGCTTGGGTTGATGACCCCACTCATCCGCTGTCGTCAGCAGAAGAGCTTGCGCGACTACTGCCCAATTCTCGATTAGTCATTGGAAAAAACGCGGCTGAAGTCGCCACATGGATGCAGCAAATCCGGGAGTTTGTCACCAGCTTATGATGAGATGCTGGATGTACATTACTTTAGTCCCGAACGCAGGAAACTGTTGATAAACTGGCGCTGAAAGATCATAAACAGCACTAGCAGCGGCGCGATGACGATCAACACGCCCGCCATAATCTGCCCGTACAGTGCGCCGACTTCGCTGGTGCGGAGTACCTGAGTTAGCCCAACTGTTAGGGTGCGGTTACTGTCGCTTCGTGTGATGATAAAAGGCCACAAAAATTCGTTCCAGTGGGTGCTGATCGAGATAAGACTAAAGGCTACGAGAGTCGGGATAGAGGCAGGCAAGTAGACATGCCGCATAATGCTCAACCAGCCCGCCCCATCGATCCGTGCCGCATCTTCGAGATCCAATGGAACTTGCTTGAAGGTCTGGCGCATCAAAAACGTGCCAAAGGCTGAGCCAAAGTAGGGCAGCATCAGCGCCAACTTGGTGTCGAACAACCCAAGCGAACGGATCGTGGCAAAGTTTGGCACTAACAGGACGGCGGAGGGGATCATCAATTGGACCAAGATCAGCCCTAACAGGATATTGCGTCCGAAGAATTGCATCCGCGCAAAAGCATAGCCCGACATGCTAATCGTGATCAACTGGACGATCAGCACACCCAGCACAAATATGATCGATGTGACGTACTCTTGACCCCAATCGGTGATAGCCAGCACTTCAGTAAAATTTAAGGTGCTGAGCGTACTGCCGAAAAAGATGTTGCCGTTGACAATGGGTTCGTCGGGTGGGCGCACGCTGACCAGCACCGCCCAGATCAGCGGGACAAGCCAGAACAACGCCAGCAGAGTCAACGCTGCTGTGCCAAGCCAATTGATCCAGCGCTTGCGGGTAACTGTGTTCGTTGCTTGCTTAGCTCTCATAGTAAGCACGTCGCTCCAATACCAGAAAATTCACCGCCGTAAAGATCAACAGGATGACCAACAAAATCACCGTGATCGCGTTGACATAGCCCAGATTCACCGCTTCGTTGTACTTCTGGAAAATGAAGTAGAGCAGTAGATTGCTGCGTTCGTTGGGCTGACCTTCGCCTAAGGCGTAAAGCTGATCGACGGTCTGAAAGGCATTGGCGACCCCCGATGTAAGAATAAACAGCGTCGTGCCACTGAGTAGCGGCAGCGTGATCTTGCGGATCTTTTGCCAGACTGTCGCGCCATCGAGATCAGCAGCTTCGTAGACATCTTGCGGTAGGTTTTGCAGCCCCGCCAGATAGATGATCATCGAGAAACCCGTCTGTTTCCAGATCGCCACCAGCATAATCGAGATGAGCGTCCAGTTAATATCCCCGATCCAATGGACAATCGGTAGGCCAAAGCTCCGCAGCACAGTATTCGCCAGCCCGACATTGTTGGCAAAGATGAAGGCGAAAACGCTGGCGGCCCCGATCATCGGCATGAGTACCGGATAGAAGAATGCGAAGCGATACAGCCCAAGCGCTCGCATTTTACGGTTGAGCAGCAGCGCCAGCATAAAGGAGATGATCATGCTAACGGGAACAGTGACCGCAACAAAAATAATCGTATTGCCCAAAATGCGCGGGAAAGCCTGCCCAACCTCACGCGATGGATCAAACAGTTCAACATAGTTGCCCAAGCCCACGAACTTTGGTGGGGTCTTGACGGTGACACCGGGCTTCATTGTGCTCTGCACAACGGCGCTAGCGGCAGGCCACAACGTGAAGGTGAAGATAAACAGGAACGTCGGTAGAATGAGCACATAAGGCATAATCGCCCGCCACACCCGCAATCTAGCCTTTTCGCGGGCAAGCGGGGAAGCGCTGACGGCGGCAGTTTGTGCAGCTTTGCTAGTCATCGGGCACACGACTCCTGCTTCACAGTTTTCGATGAAAGATGATCTAAATGTATGATAGCCGATTGACCGAACTTGCGCCCATTAAATTTTAGTTAACCAGACTAACCCTTAAAGCGCTGACCAGTATCGTTACCTCAGCCAAGCTTCATCGGTTAAGCCTATAAGATCCACTGTACTATAATAAGAGGCAGATCGGTTCGCGAGCACACCTATTTAGATGGATCGCCCTGTATTGTCGTTTATCGTCAATTACTCGTTGGAGGTATTTCTAGTGAAACGTTGGATAATCTTTTTGTGTTTGTTCGGTGTGATGTTGAGCGTATCTAGTATCAAGACAACGACTTTGGCGCAGGCCAACCCCTGTGAGAAAACCCCGACTGCACGACTGAAGGCCGGAACGCAGGCCAGAATCGTGAAGCCCACCAGCAAAGACATCCTCGGCGCATTCTTGAAGCCACAGCCCGACCATATCACCGCCGTGCTGCATTATCTGCCGATTGGCACGGTGGTGAACGTTACTGACGGGCCAACATGCGGTTCGGATGGCCTGTACTGGTATAAGGTGACTTTGGACAAATTGGAAGGCTACATCGCCGAAACCAGCGGCAAGAACTATGTCATGGAACCCTTTACGGGGACTGCGCCCGTACCGCTGCCGACAACCCTCACCGAAGTGATGGCCTGCATCGGGGCAAATTCCGCCCCTGCTGCCACCGAAAGTGCGGCTCCTTCGGGCAAAGCGGCGACACGGGTAGTTTATGCCACCGCTGACGGCAATGTACTCGTTTCCGACCATGGAGCCGTAGGTCGTGTCTTGACTAAGTTCGACCCTGCGCCGTTGGCGGTAGATCTTGCGCCGGACGGTTCGGCAGCGCTGGTCGCCACTTATAACGGCTTGTACTGGGTGGATGCCTCGAACGGTACTACGCTTTTTGTTGCCGACGCGCAGAAGTTCGGGTTGCCGGAAAACGCATGGATCGATGCGGTAACTTGGTTGCCGAGCCAAAACGGGGCGGCGGTAGAGATCGTTGAGCAGGATGACACTATCACTAGCTATGCAGTGTGGGCCGTTCCGCTAGATGGCAGCTACCCGCCGTACCGCGTAGATAGCGGCGCACAAGCCGTTGGCGGGATCATTCGTTCGCCCAAACAAGATCATGTGGTCGTGCTGAGTACGAACGATATTTCGCCGTTCCCGACTTCTGCCAGTCAGGATACTAATTCGCTGCTGAATTATGTCCCGCGCATTGGTGAAGGTGAAAATGGATTGCCTGTGATGCCAACCCTGTCGTGGGATAGCGATGAGAAGGGCTTCTACACCTATATCCCGATCAGCGATCAGGCTCCGCAAGAGGACACGGTTGGCGGACATCTATGGTATGTAGCGCTAGACGGTCAGGCGAAAGACTTGGGCAAACCCGCCAAACTCAACCCTATCGACTACGTGATCGCTTCGGGCGATGGACAATTTCTTCTGGTATCCCGCAGTAGCAACTGGACTATTCGCAACGTCACGTCAGGCGCAACCGTTCAAACGCTGCCGTCTGCACAGTTAGTCTTTGGCTGGACACCGGATAGCAAGGGCATTTTGTACCGCACCCAGTCCGGCGAGGCCAAATACCTCGGCACCGACGGCGGCACCAGTTCGCCCTATGTGCCATCGCTGACCGGGTTGGCAGACATCCAATGGCTGCCGGATGGCACGCCAGTCTACGTGGCACAAGGCAAGGACAAAAAGCTATCGTTGAGTTTGCGCCCCAACGGAGCCGATCCGGTATTTCTGGGCATTATCGCCAACTTCAATACATTTAGCGGACGGATCTTGCCGGAAAAACCCGCACAGGCTGTACCGCCGTCGGCCTGCAAGTAGCTCAGCCCTTTGCGGGTAGGTATTTGATTACATCAGCGGGCGAGGCAGGCCTTGCCTCTACACTAAATTGTGTTTCGTAGGGGTCAGGCCTGCCTGACCCTGCATTTTGAATGATCTCGCTATTGAACCTCGGACGTGCAGGCGGGGCAACGGGTCGCCTTTAATGGGATAGAGGTTAGGCAGTATGGGCAATCTTTTGTGGTAGGGGCAGCCACAGTCGTGGCTCTGGGTTTTTGCAGGCGGTTTGCCACTCTAACAATCAGGAAAACGACAAGGGCCACTATCAGGAAGTTGATGATCGCGGTAATAAACAGCCCGTAGTTGAGCGTCGGCGCACCAGCATCCTGTGCCAATTTCAAAGTAGCATAGGCTTTGCCATCCAAGGCGACGAATAGATTGCTGAAATCAAGATGTCCCAAAACCAGTCCGATTGGCGGCATGATGATGTCTTTGACCAACGAATTAACGACAGCACCGAAGGCAATGCCAATGATGATCCCCACCGCCAGATCGAGCACATTGCCCCGCACGATAAATTCCCGAAATTCTTTAAGCATGAGATTTTCCTCCAAAATACAGGTTTAGGCTTGAAAACAGCCGCAAAAGTCTTCGGGATGCGGTTGTAATCGACATATGTATCGTAAGAAAACAGTTAATTATCTTAGCATTGGATAGAGAGGGTAGGCAACATTTCCATAAAATTGATCGAGCCAATGAAGTTTTATAGAGTCGCGATTGGCAAAATTTTAATGGCAGATTCGCGGAAGTATTGATGTGAAAATAATCATTAATTTTGAAACGTTAACTCTCAATACAATTTTAATGATTAACTCTAGACAAAGGCTTGATATGCGTGTACATTTATACACACAAATTAATTTCTAAAATCGCTTTAAATAAAAAATATTTGTTGTGCCGTGCCCACTGAAGAAAAGTGGGCATTTTTTATTGTAATTGGGGAAGTGAAGGGTGGCCTTTGAACCAGTCCTATTTTCAACTGGCAGGTGGAACCGAGGGGATGCAGTGCCTTGCCGCTGCTTTCTATCGGCATGTCTTTGCCGACCCAGTGATGATCCCACTGTTCCGCAATCCTAATGATGACCATGTGGGGCGAATGGCGCTGTGGTTAGGGGAGTTCTTTGGCGGCCCGGCTGAACATACTTACCAGCGCGGCGGCTTCTCAACGGTTGCCAGTGTCCACCATACGCTGAACATCCAAGACGTTCAGCGCGAACACTGGATTGAGCATATGTTGGCAGCTTGTGACGAGGTGAATATGCCAGCGGAAGTCATGGAATATTTTGTTCCACACATCCACTTTGGCGCACAAGCTACCCAACGTTTCTCGCGATGGTAGTTATTTACTCACCTTACGCATGAAATATTTTGCGCCCGCTTGCCCTCACCCCCAGCCCCTCTCCCGCAGGGCGAGGGATTTAGGGTGAGGATGCGTAAGGTGAGTTATTTAGTGCGCCATGACCGGCGCTGCACCGGGCGCAGCTTTGCTATTCGGCAGCATTAGGGAACTGAGCGCCCCAAGTGCCACAAAGATTGCCGCAACGGTTGAGGCATCCCGTCCTGCGGTGGAGAACCCTTCGCCTAACGCATCCTGAATATTCTGGTTCAGGATTGCTGCATCCGGCGCGAGATCCTGTTTGATCTGGGTCACGACTTCCGGCTTATCCAGATCAACCCCTTGAAAAGTTCTGAGCGCGACGCGGGCGGCGGGCGGCGTATTCGTCAGCGCCAGATCGACCACATCAAAGCCATCACCGCCGCCTTCGTTATTATCTAGCGCGGTTTCAATCCCCTTTTTGGCTGCCGCCGCATTGCTAGCGATACCCGCCGCAAAGACCTGCGCCTCGTGCGAGATCTGGGTGTTCGCCGCAACACGCTTACCGAAGTCCTCAAAGGCCGTCGAGTTTTCGATCAGCGGTTTAGCTTCGGTGGCAAAAGCGCCAAACAACACCGCCCCAATAATCGCGATGCCTAACGATCCACCAAGCTGGCGCAGGGTATTGGTCGCCCCGGAGGCCACACCTGCTTTGTTTTGTGGAATATCCGAGAGCACAATGTTCGCCAGTTGTGCGACTGCCAGCCCGACCCCGACTCCATAGAGCAGAAATGGCGGCAGCAATGTCAGAAATCGGACATTCTCATACATGATCTGGCTGATCCAAAACAGCGATACTGCTTCACAGACCATCCCGGCGGTCACAACCCACTTGGCTCCGAACCGCGTAGACAGCGATCCGGCGACAGGTGCAGCAATCAACACAGCGATGGCAAATGGCAGGAACCGCAGTCCAGTCGAAAAAGCATCCAGCCCTTTGGCAAGCTGGAAGAAGATCGACAAGACCAGCACCACACCAAATTCACCCAGCGCCACAATCAATATCGTAATCAGCCCATATCGGAAACTGGGATACTTCAACATGCCGAACTCGAACAGGGGTTCGCCGCCGCGTCGTTCCTGCGAAACTTCGATCACGACAAAAAGCACGAACATTAGTAGCCCAAAGACAAAAACAAACGGAATAAAGGAGGCTGTCCCTGCTGGAACTGCCGTCACACCGCTTGCCAACATCGGATAAGTGATCGGGCCAAGGCTAAAGGGTTTTGTCGCCTGTAGCCAACCGTAGTTCTGACCTTCGATAGCGGCAAAGACGATTGCGCCAAGTGCCAGCGAAGCCAGCAGAATGCCTAGCCAGTCGATCTTGACCTTGACCGATTCATCGCGAGTTTCGCGGATCGCCCAGAATGCCCCAATAATTGCGATAACGCCAATGGGAACGTTGACCAGAAAGGCCAGCCGCCATGAATCAGGGGTGATCCCTGTGCCATACGAGATCAACCAGCCGCCCAACACCGGGCCAAGTGCCACCGAAACGCCCGCCATCGCGCCCCAGATCCCGAAGGCCATACCGCGTTCCCTACCCTGAAAGGTTGAGGAAACAATCGACAGCGTTGACGGCGACATCATTGCCGCGCCCATGCCTTGCATGGCGCGGAACAGAATCATTACGCCGATATTGGGAGCTAACCCTGTACCGAGCGATCCCAACGTGAAAACAATTGCGCCAAGTACGAAGATATTGCGCCGTCCGAACTGGTCGCCTAGTTTGCCCCACGTGATCAACGCTGCGCCGAAGACCAGCGAATAAATGGAATTCACCCACTCAGCATCAGCAAATGAGGCGCCGAAGGTCTTGCGAATCGAAGGGAAGGCGATATTGACAATGGTGCTGTCAATCACGATCAGCATCAGGCTCAGACTGAGCAGCAGCAAGGCGATCCAACGTCGCTTGTAGGCGGTTTCTTCAGCCGCAGTCAACTGTGGCATAGGCTTTGCAATAGTGGTCAAGGTTTACCCCTTTATGCGAAAATTAACCGTAACATCGAAAAACGTAGAACGGCGTGGGGATAAGTTCAGGCGATGAAGCTCCGATGATTATGCCCTAGTGATGGTACTTTAGTACGTATCGCGTCTGCGCCAAGTTGCATATAGTCCCCCTATAACAATAATTGGTACACCAATTGTTCAACGATGAATTATATGGAATACAACTAAATTTGTCAATAGTCGCTTGATCAGTGTCGGTGGCAGAGGAAATACCGGGGATTAACGAGCGATAACGATAATCGTGCAACATGAAAGCCTACTGTATCCCAGACTTCCACGTTGCAAGTAGCCCGCTATAGCGAGGGTTGAACCCTAGTTTTGTTGAAGTACAGACAAGATATTGCCAGCGGGATCTTTAAACCACGCGATAAGTGGCCCCCCACCCCTAGCGATGCCTTTTTCGTCCGTCTTGAGTTGTTCATAATCGTAGATCTCGAATCGCACGCCGCGCCCGTTGAGATCATCGACGGCCTTTTCAATGTCATCGACAGGAAAGTTAAGGATGGTATAGGTGGCTGGCGTATGGTTGGGCTTTGGGTAAACGATAATAGGATTGCCCTTCGCAATGTGCAGTTGCAACATGCCGTTTTCTTCAGTAACTTCCAGTCCGAGCGTTTGACCGTAGAATGCTTTCGCCTTGGGGATGTCGTCTACAGAAAAACCAGAAAATGCCTGTACGTTTTTTAACATAGCTTGTTCCTCTCTATAAAGCCTAGTTACTTGCTATTTGGGTGAGTATAGCGCGATCAGATTGCCTTCGGTATCGTGGATAGCGGCGTAATAGCCAGCGGCTCCCATCGATGTCTTTGCCTCGATGATCTTGCCGCCCGCAGGCTCGACTCGGTTGAGGCATGGGGTGAGTTCCTCGCCCGCATCCAGATAGACAAATGGGCCTTTAACGCCCGGCTCAAAGTTTTTAGCCTGATTCAAGGAAATTCCGGCGGCACCTTCGCCCGAACCGGGAAACAAGGTCGTGGTGCGCCGTACTTCCTCGTCAAGAATGTCAGTCAGCTGGAGATCGAACACTGCCTGATAAAATTTCATGGCGCGTTCAAGGTCTTTGACGGGAAGCTCAATCCAAACGGCTTTTATCATCTATTTGCCCTTATTGCGGAACATATGTTCAAAAATAGTATACGCTCAAATGTTCTAAAAGTCAAACTTTTATAGATAGGGTAGCAGGTTCAGCGGACAGGCCTTGCCCTGTCCGCTGAATGGTTTGGGTTTTTGATGTGATGCGCTTGCCTTGCATAGGGTAGTGTCTGGGATCGATGAAAAATGTGCCTGTGAATATGGGTTTGGAGTCGATCACCAGCGTGTCCGCTGAACTAATTACAGCCCTGTCCGGCCTGTGAAGCCACGACAAAGCCTTCTATATTCTGCGTGAAAGGCCGTTTATTGACAGTGGCTTTGACGTTGATGTAGACCGGGTACTGACCCGCTTCTTGTAAGCCTGTTGGGTCAACAAACACTTTAATTGTGTCGCCAGCGCGGGCTTGTTTTTTGTCCACCTCGACAAAGGGCGGCTGTGGGCCATTTGCCGGACTAATCGTGATCGGTACGGGCAGAGGGTAGCCCGTATTGGCAATCGTGAACTGACCGAGCGGCATTCGGCGCAAGCAGGCCAGCGACACATCAACCGCCAGCGACTCGGTGTGTAATTCAAGGTGCGGCAGATAATCGCTAGGATGACGTTCCATCGCTTGCAGTTTGCGATAGGCAATGGTGGGTTCGCCATTGAGTCTGAGCAAGCTAAACCAGCGTTGATGATTACACATATTCAGCCATGTTTGCTGATGCCAGTTCAGGTTCCACACAAAGGTGGGACCAGCCCAAGGCCAGTTCTGATCGGCATACTGAAAAGCCCGCACAAGATAACTGGCCTGTTGTTCGCCCGTGACGCGCAGCCACGCAAAACCCGCAAAGTCAGGATCGCTGTCCTTGCAGTTCACGCCATCTTCGGCAGGGTCGCGCAGCCAGCCAAATTCGGTTAACCAGATTTGTTTGTATACGCCGTGTTTTTCAAGCACAGCGCGAATACGCTCCGTCCGCCGGAAGACGAGTTCGTGCTGGGTTGGGTCGGCTTCGGGCGGCAGATTGTAGCCGTAGGGGTGATAGCCGAACGCATCGAACCACTGTGCCGCGCCGTTATCGAGCATTTCCTGAGCATAGTCCAGATCGCTAATCGCCTTCCGATCCGGGGTGGTAAGAGTCGGGGCGAGTCCGGCTGACACCACAATAATGTTCGGGTTGCCTGCTTTGATGGCAGTATAGGCAACGCGCAGCATCTGCACGTATTCCCACGCATTCGGGCCGCGTGTCCACTCGTTAACAAGGTTCGGCTCATTGCCAACCTCAATCGCATCAATGTTCAGGCTAATCAGTTCACGGGCGCGGTTCGCCACATTGATCTTGAACTGTGCCCAGTCGGTAGGCCAGCTTAGATCCCAGCGGAACAGGATGCGCTTGCCGGGATAATCTTTGGCTTGCTCCGTAGCGTAAATCTTGACCCAATCCACACCCAGTGCATTCACCAGATTGCGATCCAGATTGGTATTGGGGGCAATATGAACCCCGTAGCCCAAATGTGGTGGCGGCGGCGGTGCGTCCTGTCTGGCACGGACGGTTTCGGGCCAGAACAAACTGCACAGGATCAAGAGTATCAACAGCCTTCGCTGGAAGAGGTTTTGCATAGGGACAGTCTAGCAGTTTGCACCCTTCAATGCCACCAGTCTAGCTCGATGCCCGTATCTGGTGAGAGTTTTGGAATAGCTGATCGACAAACTTTGCCTTTATAGTAAGAGCGTACCTGTTCTACAATTTTGAGTGGACAACTTGTAACCCCTATGGACAACACGATTTCAATAGCCCTCAACGATCCAGCCCGCCTGAATGCGCTGTGGCAGTTGGATCTGCTCGATACTGCACCCGAACCGTCCTTTGACCGCTTGACCAGTTTGGCAGCCCGTGTCCTGAATGTACCAGTGGTCTTGGTATCGCTGGTTGACGAACATCGCCAGTTTTTCAAAAGCTGTGTTGGGCTGGGGGAGCCAGTGGCTACGAAGCGCGAAACACCACTTACGCATTCCTTCTGCCAATACGTAGTGACTTCGGGTTCACCGCTGATTATTACCGATGCTTGCCAAGATCCACTGCTGCGCGATAATCTGGCGATCCCGGATCTAGGCGTAATTGCCTATGCGGGGATGCCACTAATAACGCTCGAAGGCCAAATCCTCGGCGCATTTTGTGTCATCGACCATATTCCCAGAGTGTGGACTGCCGACGAAATTGATACTGTGCGCGAGTTCAGCGAGTTGGTTATGTCGGAACTGCATCTGCGCCAGCGTGTCAAGCAAGTCAACGAGATCGCTGCGGCGCTGCGGGACAGCGAAGAAAAGTTCCAGATTATGTCCGAGGCGACTTCCGAAGGGTTGTCTATTCACGAAGAAGGCAAAATTCTCGAAGCGAACCGGGCGCTAGCGCTGATGTTTGGCTACGACCCTTCGGAAATTATTGGGATGTCGGCCTTTGATATGGTGATGCCAGACACGTATGAACTGCTTGGGGAGCGTATCATCGATGACTACGACTTGCCCTATGAAATAGAGGGTCGTAAAAAAGATGGCACGGTTTTCCCGATACTGGCTTTTGGGAAACCTGTATTCTATCAGGGTCGAAAGGTACGGGTTTCGGTCACGCGCAACATGAGCGAACGCAAACAAGCCGAAATGCTGCTACGCCGCAATGAAGCTCAACTGCGGCTGTTCGTGCAGCGAACGCCCGTGGCGGTGGCGATGTTCGACAAAGATATGCGTTACCTTGTCGTCAGCAAGCGTTGGGTGCAAGACTATCATTTGGAATCTAACAATGTCATAGGTCGCTGTCATTATGACGTTTTTCCGGGGATCTCTGAGCGCTGGAAGCGATTGTTCGAGCAGGGCCTGCGCGGTGTCCCCGAACAACTCGGTGAGGACTCACTGATCGGCCCCGACGGTCTGATGCGCTGGCAGCATTGGGAGATTATCCCGTGGCAGGACATTAACGACAACGTTGGCGGAGTCATCGTCTTCACTGAGGACATCACCGAACGCAAGCACATGGAGATCTTGCTGCGTGACCGTAACCAAACGCTGGAGATGATCGCGGCAAACCAACCTTTGACCGATGTTCTGGTCCAGCTTGTCTATACTGTCGAACGGCAGCAGCCCAATGTCGCAGCAGTCATTATGCTGGTCGAAAATGGCTACGCCTATCAGGAAGCCTCTTTGAGTTTATCTGATGAATTTCTGGCTCAGATCAATGCCCAATTGATCGACCCCAACACGATTTCGTGGGGTCGCGCCGCTGCCCTCAAAGAGAATAATATCGTTGAGGATATTTTGGAAGATCCCTCATGGGAGCCGTTTCGTGAGGCCGTCTTACGTGAGAAAATGCGGGCGTGCTGGTCTATCCCGATTCTGGGCAATTCCGACGATGTGATTGGACTGTTAGTACTGTTTAGCCATGAAACAGGTACGCCTGACGACAAGATGATGGGCTTGATAGAACAGGTCGTCGGGCTGGCGGCGATTGCCATTGAGCAGCGCCGTCTAACCGATCAGCTTGCCCATCAGGCTCGCCATGATGCGCTGACCGGGCTGCCCAACCGTCTGCTCTTTCGGGAACGTTTGCAGCAAGCCATTGCCTTTTCTGAGCGAACCGACTCACTGGCATGTTTGCTCTATGTCGATCTCGATCACTTCAAAACGATCAATGACACACTCGGTCATTCGGCGGGCGACGAACTGCTAAAAGAGGTTGCCCAACGGTTGCAAAGCTGTATCCGTCCCGCGGATACATTAGCCCGTATGGGTGGCGACGAATTCACGATTGTCCTTGAGGCGCTCAAAGACCGAGAGGACGCGCTGCAAGTCGCGGAAAATATCGTCAATGCCATGCGCGCTCGGTTCTTGATCGGTGGACAGGATCTTGCCGTAACTGCTAGCGTCGGCGTGAGCTTCTATCCGCTAGATGGGCAAACCGCCGAAGAACTGTTACGTAAAGCCGATACCGCGTTGTATCGCTCCAAAGATCTGGGCAAGAACACCTTTCAGATCTACGACACTATCCCCAGTCGCAAAGCATTCGAGCGCTTCACGCTGACCAACGCGCTGCCTAAAGCACTAGAAAATAACGAGTTGGTTCTCTACTTCCAGCCGCTTGTCGATCTGAACGAAAATCGCGTCGGTGGTGTCGAAGCACTGTTGCGCTGGGATCATCCCCAGTTTGGCCTCATCCCCCCTGATAAATTCATTCCGATTGCCGAGGAATCTGGCTTGATCTTGCCGATGGGCGCATGGGTACTGCGCGAAGCCTGCCGGCAGGCGCAGGAGTGGCAAGAAGCGGGCTTTCGTCTGTTCATATCAGTCAATGTCTCAGCGATTCAGTATGACCACAAGCAGTTTATCGACACGGTTAACCGAGCGCTTAAGAGTAGCAATTTGGCTCCGACATGGCTGGAACTCGAACTGACTGAAAGCCTGATCATGCACAACACGCCAGAAAATATCCAGAAACTTACCCAACTACGCGAGATCGGGATCGGCATTGCCATCGACGATTTCGGCATGGGCTATGCGTCCCTCAGCTATTTGCAACAAATTCCTATGAATAGCCTCAAGATAGACCGATCTTTCGTGGAAGAAATTGGCGATGATAGCTTGAAGACAGCGCGAGGCCGCAGCATTATTGGCGCGATCACCTCGCTGGGACACAATCTGGGGTTGAGTGTGGTTGCCGAAGGCGTAGAAACCATTGAACAGTTGACTATCATTCGCGAAAAGCAGTGTGATTTTGCACAGGGCTTCTACTTCGGCAAAGCTTGTCCAGCCTCCGACATCCCAACATTGATCAACAACATTGATCAACGCCTAATAGACGAAGTATAAACCGCCGCTACTTGCCCACTAGCGGCGGTACTGAAGTCCGTCGGTACAATTGCCAGCCAGTCCATGCCGAGTCGAGGACGAAGCCCAGTGGCACATGCAGGCCAAAGTGTCCGCTAACCGCATCGGTCAGGCTGGCAGTCGGCATCAGCAAATAGCTGGCGTGATGCCCCGGCGTGGCGATTGCCAGTGCAAAATCGGAGTCTACAGGCAGGATAAATGGTGTCGCGGAGCCTGTCCGGGCGATGAGGCGGTACGCGCTGCGATCATCGGCAAGGATGCTGTGGGCGGGCGCTTGGCGTAACGCTTGGGTAACCTTCGCCTCCTGTTCATCGGCAGACGATGGTTTGCCGTTGTTCACAACCTGCTGCCATTGGCTCATGATTGGGCTGGCATTGGGCGTGACCACACCAATGGCAACATTCAACACCATGACCAAAATGAGGACAACTTCCCAGTGTCTCGACAACATTGAAGGGATCGCTGCCAATGCGACTACCGTATAGGTGCACAGCGCGAACGGTGCACTATACGAAAACCCCAACGCTCGGACAATCGTGATGAGGACAATGGGCAGCAGGAAAGTCGGCAGCCGCCGGCGGCTGTAGATTACGGAAATCAGCCCCATCAACAGGTAAATCGGGGATTGAAGCAGTTCTGACAAGGTAACAGTCAGGGCATGGCCTAGCCCACCTAGTGACGCAGTATCGCCGTTCAAATAGGCAAACAGCGGGATCGGGGTATCGGTCAGGAAGTGTAGGCCATCGCCGGAAAAGATCCAGTTTAGGTATATCCATGTTAGCAGCGCCATACCTACCGGGAAGATAATGATCAGTATCCCCGATAGCGCTCCTTGCCGACGCAACTTGGGCGAATCATCTTTTGACCATCGTTGGAAAAATGGCGACGCAAGCGCATACATCAATCCGTAGAGGGCTGCATACAGATTGATATAGAATCCCAGACCGAGCACTAAGCCTGCGGCAAAGCCGCCCCACGTTTCGCCGCTGAGCGTAAACTGGAGAAAGCTGTACCATGCCACCAGAAACAGCAGCAGCGCAAAGATTTCGCTAAACGATTGTGTCGCCAGAAAAGCGGTACTCGGTGCAAGGCCAAACCCCGCTAACAGCACAATCCGCGTGACAAGGCTCAAGCGGGTCTGGCAAAGCTGTGTCCACAATATCCAGACTATCGCGCCCGCCGATAGTGCCGCCGCGATAGCCAAAGTCGAGGGATCAGGGCGCAATAGCGTAAGGATCGAAGGCAGTGGCGGATAGCTCAAGCCGGATAGTTCCAAGCGCCCACGATCAATGGCGATGAGCGCCCGCGCCACGATCTGCGCCCGCGAATCGCTCAGAAAGAGCAGATTGTTCATCAGCAGGCCAAGCCCCAGAAATGGCAGACTTAGCAGCAGGATACCGAATAGATGTGTCCGCCCGCTGATCTGATCCGCGACGGTTGGCTCAAGGCCCCGGCTGCGTGGGTTCAGGTGTGGGGCTTGGGTGGGTAAGCTGGCGGCTGATGCCATGCGTGGTTTTCTCCCAGAAAAACGGTTTGGTAAAAAGCTGCCAGAGTGCCTTGTAGGAAGCAACAGAGTGCATGAGCCAGTAGAACGGGTTTAGCATGGCGAACAAGATCAGGCTGTAGTAGCGGCGCTTGAAGACCGCTAGCATATTCAAATAGATCATCAAGATATTGCCGATGATCAAGTTGAACAGCCCGATATACAGAATCGCAGGCGGAAACAGTGAATCAAAGGCATGAGTGCGGGTGATCAGCCAGAACAGGTAGAGACCCCACAGCGGCAGCACACACAGAAACGTGATCGGCGTTCCGGCGATGAGCATGATAAACCCGAAGATATTGCGGAATCCGGCTTCGCGCACCAGCTTGATCGGATCGCGCAGGTGAACCAGCACCGTTTGCATATAGCCTTTGATCCAGCGTGAGCGCTGGCGAATCCAGTTTGGCCCATGATTGTTGGCTTCTTCGTAGGTGGTTGAGTTGATCACCCCCACAATGTACTTGTTGGCGGCGGCACGAATGCCCAGATCGGCATCTTCGGTCACGTTGAAGGGGTCCCACCCACCGAGTTTACGCAGCATGTCCGTGCGAAAATGGTTACTTGTACCACCCAACGGGATCGGGAAGTGCAGTTGATCCAGACCCGATAGCATATAGTCGAACCAGTACGAGTATTCCAGTGTAAACATGCGCGTTAGGAAGTTCTCGTTAGCATTGAAGTAATTCAAGGCTGCTTGCACGCAGATCAAGTTTTCTGCACCTTTGCGAAACGCGACCACTGCCTTTTTAAGCTGATCGGCTTCTGGGCGATCTTCCGCGTCGTAGATGACCAGATATTCGCCTTTGGCAAAGAACAGCCCGACATTGCACGCTTTCGGCTTAGTCTGCGGCATCCCTGCCGGGATCACGATGAAAGTCACGGTTTCCGGTGGATGGGCCGCCCGCGCTGCATCCTGCGTTTCCTGATCGTTTTCCTCAAGCAGCAGCAGAATTTGCAGTTTGCTGGTCGGGTAATCTATCGCGCCGAGGTTCTTCATGAGCAGCCCGACCACGTTGGCTTCCTTGAAACAGGGCACCAGAATGCTGTAGACGGGCAGGTCAGCATCATTCAGCGCTTCGACTTCCTCGGCGGTGACGGCTTCGATCCGTTCGGTGCGTGCGCCCGCCATCGCTGTCGCAAACTTAAACAGAATACTTGCCGTGAATCCCAGATTGATGACTAGATTCAAGGCGATAAGCGTGGGGCGTGGGAAGAAGATCAATATGGCGAAACTTAACAGCAGGACGAAGCCCAGCGTGATAAACTGCCAGCGGGTCATGACCGTATAGGCGCTCTCCAGCGGGTTGCGGTAATACAGCCCGTTCACCGCTCGGTCAAGCAATTGGGTTTTGAAAATATCGCGAATGACGCGGCTCACGTCCCATTCAGTCGTCACGAAATACTGGATCTGGACTGGCCCTAGCGTACCGCGAATGAGCGTCGTGAGCGTCTCAGTCGGTTTCTCGGCAGCGGCAATATCCACCGCGCCATCATGTTCGGCAACTGGAATAAAGTTGAGCGCAATGAGTATCTCTGAATCAAACTTTTTCGCCAGTGCCGGATCGGGGTGTACTATCATCAGGTCGATAAAAGGATAGCCCCACAAATCCGCGAGGGTACTGTAGAGCTGCTGGCGCTTGACTAGCCCCAACGATACTAGAATGCTGCCGATGCGCCCGCCGATAAGGGCTTGCAATTCGAGGGCTTTTGCCAAACCGTCGGGCGTGAGAAAGCCCTTCTCGATCAGCAGTTCACCGATGAGAACTGGTTTGGCGTTCTCGGTATTCGTTGTGTCCGTTATAGTGGTCATCGCGCTGTATCCGGCTATTTCTTCGGACTGCGGCGAACGACCTTCGGGTATGCCCACGCCAGAAACAGTAGCACCAAAATGATCGCAATAAAGTACAACGCGGGCTGCACATACGGCTGGATGCGACTCCATGTTGGGTCAACGACTGGAACTAGCGGCTCAACATGCAGCAATCCGCCGCGCAGTTGCAGATTAGCTGGCTCGGAGAGGGCGCTGCCAAACAGGACATCGCCTTGCAGCGTGTACCAGCCCTGCGGATCTTCAACTAACCGTGAGACAAGCTGCTGCTGCACCTTTGGATCACCGTGATGCAACAGCAGTAAAACATCGCGTCCGCCTGCCTCAAAGGCTTGCAAGGCGGCTGAATCGCTCGACGTATCCAGACTGACCAGTTCCTTATTGGCAACATCGAGAACCTTCAACGGATCAAGCAACATCGGCGGGTTCAAGCTAGCAACACTCGCCGGATTTTCCGCAACTAAGAACGCCGCTTCTTTGCTGGCTAGCGCGTCACTCCACGCTGCCAGATGCAGATTCAGTGGCAGTTTGGTGAGCCGTTGCAAAGCAATAGTAACGCTCACCGCACTGGCTAGGCTGTCGCTGCTGAGTTTCTCGAAGCCGACTTGCAACGTCGGAAAGCCGACCTGTGGAAAGCGACCAAACCCGGCTGGCGTAGCTTGCCCGCGTGTTACCTGAAGGTACGATCCGCCATCGATTTGGGCGGTCATGGGATGCAGCCCGATCCGGCAGTCGCCACCCGAAGGCGTATAGTCGAAGCGCACGGTAAGCGTATTATCACGGCTGAGAAGATTGGCGGGAATGGCGACACTGGTATCAAATTGCGCGTCGCGACCTAGTGGAAGGGCGGTCACGAGCGACCCATTGAACAAGACCGAGAAGGTGGTCGTCGCATCATCGACGGGCGTATAGATTCCGGCGAGTCGCACGCTAATCGCACTGATCGGCCCACCGAGATCGGCTTGCGAAAAAGCTAAGGGGATCTCCATGCGTCCAGTGCCAGAAATCTGTACACCTTTGAAGCCGAGCGCATCCAGCGTAATCTGTTGGCTTAGCGCTGGCGGAGTCTCCGCATACTGTGTGACATTAACCGATGCGTCAGCGGCAAGCGGCGAAAGGGACGCAGACAAGAGCGCACTTTCACGGCCTAGTGCGGCGACTGATCCGCCCAAGACCAAAACTTTCGGATCATTGGCAGTCAGGGACAGCGATTCTGTTGTGCCTTCGCGGATCACGATGGCACGCTCGAAGGGCGTTAAATCCGTTCCGTTGGGCAGTGCAGCGCCAGACTGCAACGTTTTGACCGCTACGCTAGGCCGTTGGCTCGTGTAGCGACGTGTAACAGCCGCCGTCAAGCGCAACGCTGCGTCGGCTTCGGCGGCGGTCAAGTCTGGTGGCACGTACAGGATCAATTGGGTAAGCAGTGGGGGCAAGAAGTTACTTACGGTGGTCGGTTGTGTGGCGCTATCCGCCAGCGTGAACACAGGCGATTGTAGGTCTAACCAAATGCCATCCAGAACCGTACAGGTTATGTCGGGGCCTTGCAAGCGGGAGATAAAGGTTAGAGCCAGTACACCATTGCGGACGACTGCTTTTTGCAGCGGAATAGAGAGGCTCATGTTGGGTTGCAGCACAACAGCCGCCAACACCAGATCGCCACTGCGAACTTCCAGCGTGCCACTATGAACATCCGGTGCGGTGAGAGTCTGCGCCTTGAGTTCGAGGGGCTGCATCCCTTGCGGGACAGGCAAAAACAATTCGCGCTGCGCCGTTTGTCCGGTCAGCCGAATCGACTCGCTGAAGCCGAGATCCACCAATGGAACCGCCCACTGACCATCCGAGGTTTTATGGATCAACGCGGCATCGTTTACAGTGGTATTTGGAACAGCAGCATCAGTGGCAGCCGGAGTCGCCTCAAGAGTTGAGGCCGGAGTCGCGATCTGCGCCGCTTGGAGAATGCCTTTAGGGGTAGTTTGTCCCAGAACGAGGATTGGGCTAAGCAACAAAAGCGCCAAAAGAATGATGCTGTGTGAGAAATTTCTAACCATCGACAACTCTTTTCTGCGTTCTGGCTGTATCTAATTGGCATAGCAAGTTTAATTGTAGGCTAAAACCTGAGTAAGCATACCAGCTACTAACCCATAGAGTTGACTCAAGACTATAATAAGTTAAATATATACTCATAATAATTTTGACCGCCTATGCGGAATTGTGTGTGGGTTACGGCGCGAAGGTGGGCAAGCTGCCCGGAGTGTTCTGAAAAGGTTGGGCGGTGAATTGGGCAGTTGCCAGAGGAATGATCACGACGGTTGGTAGAGCTGGGCGATCAGTGGGTCGATCTGTCGGTGGGGCGACGAAGGCGGGCGCTTGCTCAGTTGGTAAACCGAGGGCTGACGCTGCTGTCTGGCCCGTATTCAGCGCAAGCACATCGCCAATTCCATTTTGGTCTGGGTTCGGCTCAAGCAACTTGGTTAGGAAACCGTCTCCACCATCTTTCAACTTAACCAAGCCTTGCTCGATGATTACCGACCTTCTCAATGGCGTTCACCCGCGCTCAAAATGTGATTTGCCTAAGTCCTAAATCGATTTTTCCACTCGTATCCTAGCTGAAGATTACGATCTGACCATACAAAAATATCTTCTTCAGATAGCCTATCTATGAGTTCATTCACAAACTTGGTATCTTCGTGACTATATGATACAAAGAAATCGCTCATTACACCCTGCTATGACTGGCTAATTGGCAACTAGTTGTTTTAAAATGTAAGCGAACATCTAATTCTACAACCGGAATTGAAATTTTTAATCGTAAATCCGGTTGTAGAAATAAAGAGTTACAAGCCTGAACGCCGTTCGGCAATGGCGATCACCTCGGCGTTGAGTTCGCGAGCCTGATTTACTAAGCGCGTGACTGTTGATCGCATGTCCGCCACCAGAGTCGCATCTTCCAGTCCCAGCGCGTTGACACGCACGTTTAGCGCGGCTCCTTCAATCGCGGCAAGCGCCATGTGCGCGGCAACGGCAGCATCTGTCACTGCGTTAATGTTACCGACTTCTGCGACAGTGTGTATCGACTTCATGGCATCCAATGACAAGGTGATCACTTTGAGTGGAACCTCGGCAGCACGGCGCAGCGCTACTTGAACCGCCCCCGCACGAGCAGGATCGTCTTTATCGAGTTTGTTAGCCGCCATGACCTCAACAAAGGATGCACTATCCTCATCGGCGGCATTGAGCAATTGACGGCGCAATGTTTCGGTGGCGTTTGCAGCCGTAATCATCTCGGCTTCAACGCCGGAATATTTCTTTTTGCCTACCGTCAACTGGGCGACCATTGCCGCCAACGCTGCCGCCAACGCCCCACCGAGGGCTGCCACTGCGCCACCGCCGGGAGTTGCTGTGCCTGCCGCCACATCGTTGAGCAGCGCATCGACGCTTTTGTGCGGCGTATCTTGCACAGACATACTGACCGTCGTTGATCCTTCGGGGACGGGCGGTTCGGAGAGGGCTGGCCCCGGTTGAGAGGCGCTTTGCAAGCGGCGCTCAAGGAGTTGTTCAGGATGAAAGGCATCGAGTTGCAGATACCACCGCGCACTGTCGATCAGTGCGTCTTCGGGAGCCAAGCCGATCAACTCGGTGAAGGCGATCTGTACGCCGTAACGCTGTGCCTCACGTCGCACCGTCTCGACCACCCGATAGAGTGGCGTTTTGGTGAAATCGGTCAGATTCATCGAAACTTGCGCTCTACCTTCGACTAGCAAACCAAGTGCTTTGACGTAGCGAAACCCACCATTCGAGTGCCGGATCGCTCTAGCGATCTTGCTGGCAATCGCGACATCGCTGGTTGTCAAGTACACATTGTAGGCGATCAGTGGGGCGCGTGCGCCGATGACGGTTGCACCTGCTTTGCCCATTTCGGCGGGGCCAAAATCTGGCATTCGCAGCGGATCGGTGCGGATCGCCTCCTTGAGGCCTTCATATTCGCCGCGCCGGATATTTTCGAGATTCTCGCGGTCAGGTCGGGTCGCCGCCGCTTCGTATAGATACACCGGGATGCCAAGTTCCATCCCGACGCGCCGCCCGACACGCTGCGCCATGGCGACACAATCCGCCATCGTCACATCGCGCAGTGGCACAAACGGCACCACATCGGTAGCACCCATGCGGGGATGTTCGCCACGATGCTGATTCAGATCGATGTGCGCGGCAGCGGTTTTGATCGCAGCAAAGGCGGCATTCTCAACGGCTTCGGGAGTTCCGGCAAAGGTGACAACGCTGCGGTTATGATCGGGATCGCTGCTGGTGTCCAGCAAGCGCACCGCCCCCGATCCGGTGATCGCGGCGACAATCGCGGCGATCACGTCGGGGCGGCGACCTTCGCTAAAGTTGGGGATACATTCGACTAATGGATTGACCATTGGGGTTATCCTTGTGGGCTGCTAGACTGCACCAAGTATGCCCACAAAGTATAGCACTCCGCGCCCCTCAATTGCGCCGTGAAATCACACGGTTCGAGAAATCCCTTCGTCGCGATTAGCAAAGGTGATAATCAATGCAGTGCGTCGGGTCTGCCCGACCCACTGTAGGAACAGCGAACGCCCGCGTTGTCCGGCATGTGTGTTATCTGCGCCACCACGTAGCGGACAATGCCTGTGTTGTCCGGGTCGGCACGGGTTCGACCAACCTAGCTAGACATCACTGCTCGTTATTGAAGTAGTGACCCTGTTCGAGATCGTCAATGAGACCGACATGGGTCGGGTGCCAGCCTAGCTGCTTCTGAGTTAGGGTACTTGAGGCTAGGATGTCGGCGGCGAAGAACATCTCCAGCCAGCCAAAGTGATTGCCCGCCTCCTCAGGAGGAATCGATACCACTGGCAGGTTCAGTTGGCGACCAATCGTCTCGGCGATGGTGCGGGTTGGTACACCCTTATCAGTGACTCCATGTAGCACTGAACCCGCTGGTGCCTTCTCCAGCGCCAGACGAAAGAGCTGCGCAGCATCGAGCCGGTGTACAGCAGGCCAATGGTTAGACCCGTTGCCAACGTAACCGGAGACTCCTTTCGCGCGGGCAATGTTGACGAGAGCCGCCACAAAACCGTGATCGCCATCCCCGTGAACCGTTGGCGCGAGTCGCACACTTGACGAGCGCACACCCTGTTCAGCTAGCGCGAGCGCTGCATGTTCATTGGCACTGCGTGGGAAACCGGGAGTGGCAACATCCTGTTCAGTCGCCACATGCCCTCCTGCGAAACCAGCCAGCCCAGAGGCGATGGCAAGGGGTCGATTGGAACCTTCGAGGGCGGCACCGAGTATCTCGATGGCACGCAGATCGGTCTGTGCGGCTGCTTCATACTGCGAGAAGTCGTGGATGTACGCAAGGTGGATCACCCCGTCGGACGCGGCAGCACCGTCACGCAGGCTGTCGTGGTCGTCCAGCGCACCCCGCTGCACTTCTGCCCCAGCGGCGGCAAGCGATGCAACGGCCTTATCTGAGCGGGCAAGGCCAAGTACCTGATGGCCTGCACCGATGAGTTCCTGAACGGTAGCGGAGCCAATAAAACCTGTGGCTCCAGTGACGAAAACTTTCATGGGAAATTCCTCCAGCAGACTTAGAATGGGGGCGGTGATGTGTTCACTCCCCTGACCCATCACTACTGTATAATGAAGGCCATGTTTTAACGAGGTGGGCGTTTATCCTAGAACTAGCACTTCTAGTTTGCGGTTAAATCAGTTAGCGGAGAATGTCGCGTGGCTATAAATCAATTGGAATTGGATCGGCATCAGGAATTAGCAGCGTTTCTGCGGAGCCGCCGCGCTCGTTTATCGCCAGAACAAGTTGGCTTACCGAGAGGGACGCGCCGCCGGACACCGGGTTTGCGGCGGGAAGAAGTGGCTGCACTCGCCGGGGTAAGCCCAGAGTGGTATACGTGGCTTGAGCAGGGACGGGATATTCACGTCTCAGGGCAACTGCTGGAAAGTCTGGCGCGAGTATTGCAGTTGGATGCGAACGAACGCGAACATTTATTTTTGCTCGCCCTCAGACAGTCGCCGCCAGTAGAGACATTTTCACCTGCGACGATCAGCCCGACTCTACTACAGTTTCTCGACCAGCTAGGAACCACTCCGGCGAGTATCGGTGATGCACGTTTTAACGTCGTGGCGCGGAACAAAGCCCACTGCGTTGTTTTTGGTGACTATGAAATACGCTCCGAGCGAGATCAAAACTTGATCTGGCGCTTATTCACTTCCGCTTGGTCACAGCAAGTCAACGAAGACTGGGACGAACTTGTCCGTGTGTATCTGGCGCAATTTCGCGCTGAATATGGTCGTTTTATCAATGACCCTTGGTGGGCCGAACTGATCGCTGAATTGAACGAGATCAGTCCAAAGTTTCGGGAATTATGGGCGCGGCATGATGTGCTTACCGTGTCGGAAGGCTATAAATTGATGCATCATCCGCTGGCAGGAGAGCTGGCCTTTGATTTTCTCTGGTTCAAGACAGTCGATTCTGGCGATCTGCGTGTGCTGATTCACATGCCGCGTAGCAATTCCGGCACCGCCGAAAAAATCGCACGGCTTCTATCGCCAGAGGCCGAATGGAATGCTCAAAGCGTGTGAAGAAATTTGCCCGCACCCTACGATGATATTGGCTCACGGTAGCGACATCCTTCCCGCACACGAGAAGGGATTTTCCAAATGGTATGCCGCCCTTTCCTCGCGTGCGGGGAAAGGGCTAGAGATAGGGGTCAACGCTCTTGCATTCCACGACGGTCGCGATCTTGATGCTATTGCTGATTCGTACTACGGTTATAGGCAGCCCGTGCCCCCAAGAAGCCGACTAATCCAAAACCGATGCACCAAGCGACTGCGATAAACGCCCGGTTATCCGTTGGCGTGCCCATCAGAAGGGCGCGTAGTGTATCGATGATCGGCGTGAACGGCTGGTTTTCTGCGATCCAAGCCACCACTGGTGTCATCGATTGGGTAGGCACAAATGCACTGCTAAAGAATGGCAAGATATAGAGCAGATACAACATCCCATTTGCCGCTTCTGGGGACTTGCTCCAAACACCAATCGCGATGGCTAACCACATCGTCGCAGTAACGTACAGGACGATAAGACCAATTGCCGCCACGCCCCCAAAGGTATTTGCCGCAGATCGAAATCCCATCAGATAGGCCAAACCAAAAATTACAGTAACGCTGATTAGGCTTCCAAGCATACTCCCGATAACGTGTCCATTCAAAACCGCACTACGGGAGATCGACATGCTTTTGAAGCGCGAGATAACGCCCTGTGTCATATCGGAGTTGACGCGAAGCGCAGCCATACCAGTGCTGTAGATGACTGTGATCAGGATCATACCCGGCGTAATATAATTGATGTAGCTGGAACTGGTCAACGCATTCGACTGGATAACGCCACCAAATAGGTTGTACATCATAAGCAGTAAAATGATAGGCGTGCCTAGCGTACCAAGGAGCATCATGACCGGGTTACGAAGCATGTGAATGACAGTACGTCTCAACATCGTTACTGTATCAGTAATTGAGTAGGCCATATTGCTCACTGTATTGCTCACTGTGTCACTTCCTTTTTGTCAGGTTGGGTAGTTAGGGCGAAGAAAACATCATCAAGATCGGGGGTGTGGACAGATACGCCTGTCACTGGGATAGCAGCGCTATCTAGTTGATCGAGCAACTTCCTCAATGCCCCGATGCTCCCATTACTCGGAACCCGCACGGTAAGGGCGTTATCGTCGCGTATTGCGCTGCCAAGCGACTGTACTGCCTTATCAAGCCCCGCTACATCAGCAAATTGGAGTTCGACATGCCCACCAGAGATACGGCGCTTGAGATCGGCAGGTGATCCTTCAGCGACCAGTTTGCCCTTGTCCAGCACGGCAATTCGATTGGCGAGGCGATCCGCTTCCTCTAAATATTGCGTGGTGAGGAAAACCGTGACACCATTGGCAGCGAGTTCAGTAATCAACTGCCACATGGTCTGGCGGCTGCGTGGGTCTAACCCAGTAGTCGGTTCGTCAAGAAAGACAAGGCGCGGATTTCCGATCAGACTCATGGCAAGGTCGAGCTTACGGCGCATTCCGCCGGAGTAGGTGGATACCGGCTTTTTTGCCGCATCAGTCAGATCAAAGCGTTCCAGCAGTTCCCTCACACGATTTTGCCCTTTGCTGCGTTCCAAATGGCGCAGGTATACCATCAACATCAAGTTTTCTTCCCCAGTGAGGACTTGATCGACGGCGGCGAATTGTCCAGTGAGACCGATTGCTGCACGGACTGCTTCAGGCTCCCGATTTAGATCATGGCCTGCGATAAACACTTCACCCGCATCTGCTCGAAGCAGCGTGGATAAAATCTGAACGGTCGTTGTTTTACCTGCGCCATTCGGGCCAAGTAAGGCAAAAATCGCTCCCTCAGCAACGTTGAGGTCGACTCCATCAAGCACCACATGGGTCCCAAATGCTTTGCGGAGACCCTTGACTGTAATCATCATGACTCCAACTCCTTCACATTCGTAGTGTAGAGACTACGCAGATCCTTCCAACGTTTCGATAACATTGACTTTCTCCCGTAGCAAATTCTGTGGTACAATTTGGTTGTCTTGATTGCTAAGGATGATTATCCGGAATTAATCTTAGCAACTAAGATATATTCAATCCTAAGCGAAGGTGTAACAATTGTCAAGTAGTTCTTCTGAGTCCCGCGAAAAACTGATCGCAAACTTTCTGCGGGAGATTCGGGAATCGCACAGTCTCGGCGCGTTCTTTTTTCGTGCTGCGGCTGCACATCTCGGTATGAATGCCACTGACCTTCAGGTTATCGATATTCTGGAAATCACAGGACCCTCAACCGCCGGTCAGCTTGCTGAGTTGACTGGCCTCACCACAGGGGCGATTACCGGGATGATTGATCGACTGGAAAAGAGTGGGTTCGTGCGCCGGGAAAACGACCCGAACGATGGGCGGCGCGTGCTAGTTCGGCTCAGTCCCAGTGAGACGACCATGCACGACATCGGCCCGCTTTTCGATTCTATCGGGTATAAATGGGACGAAATTAGCTCAAAATATGATGACCAGCAGCTTGCCTTCCTTATCGATTTCCTGAAATCCAGTAATCGGGCTTCTACCGAAGAGATTGCCCGATTGCGAAATGCCCCCAAAGGCGTGCAGAAAGATTTTTCTATCGCCTTGGGAGATCTAACTATGGGGCGATTGATCTTTTCGTCGGGTGCCTCAATGCTCAACCTGCACGCCGATAGAGATTTGACCGATCTCTACCGAGCGCATTTCAAGGGCACACTGCCAGAGGTAAAAATTGAAGAAGGCGTGGTCACTATCCGAAATCGCCGTCGGTTATGGTTGCTCAGTTGGGGGCAACAAGACGCAGAAATTGTGCTAAACACATCGATACCGTGGCAGATAGAAATTCGTGGCGGGGCAGCAGGGATCACTGCCGACTTAACCGATGTCCAGTTGACGGCGTTGAGCGTAAGCTATGGCATGAGTTCAGTGGATTTGTATCTGCCTAACCCGTCAGGCACAGTGCCGCTTCGAGTCAGCGGTGGAGCTTCGGATGTTAAAATTAACCGACCAGCGGGCGTACCGGCGCGGGTACGCTTTATGGGGTGGGCAAATGCTGTTGTGTTCGATGGTGAGGAATTCGGTGGTATGAGGAATGACCTGCGGCTTCAGGGCCAAGGCTACGAAGAAGCCAGTGGGCGCTACGATATTGAAATCTCCGGCAATGCGAGCATGGTAACGATAAGTTCGACTTAATATCAAAGTGCTCATGTAGACCCGTGGTGAACGAACAACGGATATCGGCATGATTTTGCACCACCCATTGAGGATGACCGCCCAGCCTTAGCATTGGGTGGGGTATTCGCGTTTTACCGCGCCTTGCCGATCACATCCATACTATGCGTATTTTGTAACAAGTGCGCTATAATTCCGTCGCCTACGGGGAGGGCATGATAACTTGAGGGTACTGGTCACAGGCGCAGGCGGCTTTGTCGGTAGACACTTGCTTGCTTACTTACAGCAACAGCCGGATATTTCACTCTATGGAACGATTGCGGGCGAGGATCAACGCGAGTCACTGATCGGGTTGTGTCCTCACTTAACCGTGCTCGATCTTCGCGATTCACGCCTTGTGCGCGATCTGCTGGAAGAATGCCAACCTGATCAGATTTTTCATTTGGCAGGACAGGCCTTTGTGCCACGCTCTTTTGAAGACCCATGGGAAACCATCGACAACAACGTTCACGGGACGCTGAATCTACTTCAGGCCATTCTGACCTTGAAGCTCTCGACGAGAATGCTAGTCGTCGGTTCGGCAGAAGTCTACGGCGCTGTGCAGCCCGACCAGATCCCGCTTACCGAAGATGCACCTTTCGCGCCCAGTAGCCCTTACAGTGTCAGCAAGATTGCACAGGATATGCTGGCTTTGCAGTATACGTTAGCGCATCGTCTGTTTACTGTCCGGGTACGCCCATTTAACCATATTGGGCCGGGGCAAAACCGACGCTTTTCGGTTTCCAACTGGGCGTTGCAAATTGCCGAGGCCGAAGTTGGCTTACGTACACCGATCTTGCATGTGGGTAATCTGACGGCAGCACGCGACTTCACCGACGTGCGCGATGTGGTGCGGGCCTATGCCGAGGTATTGACGCATGGCGACTCAGGCGGCGTGTATAACGTGTGCAGCGGCAAAGCATACTCCATGCAAAGTATCATGGATACGCTCCTGAGCCTGAGCAAAATTCCGATTGACGTTCAGATTGCCACCGACCGCTTACGCCCCGTTGAAATCCCGATCCTCGTGGGCGACTATGGACGGTTACACGCTTGCACTGGCTGGCAGCCGCAGATCCCGCTTGAACAATCCCTGCGCGACGTACTTGACGAGTGGCGGCAGTACGTCACCGCGCAATTAACGAATTCCACCCCTTAATCATTCAGGAGTTGACTGCATGGCGAAACGTGCCTTAATCACCGGAATCACTGGACAAGACGGCTCATATCTAGCAGAGTTTTTGCTAGCGAAGGGCTATCAAGTCTTTGGCTTGGTCCGGCGCTCAAGTACCGAAGCAAACATCAGCCGTATCAAGCATATCCAAGATCAGGTTACGCTAATTTCCGGTGACATTCTTGACCAGACCTCTTTGCAGCAGGCGATTATTGAATCTGATCCCGAAGAAATCTATAACCTTGCTGCTCAAAGTTTTGTGCAGACCTCGTGGAAGATGCCCGTCTTTACGGGCGATGTGACCGCGCTCGGCGTGACGCGATTGTTGGATGCGATCCGGCATGTCAACCAAGACATCCGCTTCTATCAAGCCTCCTCCTCGGAGATCTTTGGCAAAGTGCAGGAAGTGCCGCAGCGCGAGACGACCCCATTTTACCCGCGCAGTCCTTACGGGGTAGCGAAGGTCTACGGACACTGGATCACGGTCAACTATCGCGAAAGCTATGACCTGCACGCTAGCAGCGGCATTTTGTTTAATCACGAAAGCCCTCGACGCGGCATTGAGTTCGTAACGCGCAAGGTTACGCACGGTGTGGCGCGTA
Source organism: Chloroflexota bacterium (assembly GCA_040007395.1). Taxonomy (GTDB): domain Bacteria; phylum Chloroflexota; class Anaerolineae; order Aggregatilineales; family UBA2796; genus DATGFK01. The sequence continues at coordinate 45,669 of JBDTVG010000217.1, read as the reverse complement.
TCAAGCTGGGCATGGCAAAAGAATTACGCCTCGGTAATCTGGACTCGCAGCGCGACTGGGGTTTCGCCGGGGATTATGTTAAGGCCATGTGGTTGATGCTCCAACAGGATAGCCCCGATGACTATGTGGTGGCAACGGGCGAAACCAACACAGTTCACAAATTGGTCGAAACCGCGTTTAGCCACGTTGATCTGGACTGGCAAAAGTACGTGGTTCAAGATCCCGCCTTCATGCGCCCTGCCGAAGTGGATCTGCTAGTCGGTGATCCAGCAAAGGCCGGACAGGTACTTGGTTGGGAGCCATCTGTGACCTTTACCGAGTTGATCCATACGATGGTCGATGCCGACATCAAGCTGTTGAGCAACGGAGGCTAAGGCGTATCGTATGCCTGATGCGTGCGGCCTATGTTGATCGACACCCACTGCCATCTCAATTTTGACAGCTACGACACGGATCTTGCCGAGGTCATTGCACGGGCAGCAGCAGCGGGCGTGACCCGGATTATCAATCCAGCGGTAGATATAGAGACGGGCGCAAACGCACTACAGCTTGCCACGCAGTATCCCGGCGTGTATGTGGCGGTGGGTATCCATCCGAACAGCACCAGCACGTATACTGCGGCGGATCTGGCGGCGGTAGAGTCGCAAGCCGCCCAGCCCAAAGTCGTTGCGATTGGCGAGATCGGTCTGGACTACTACCGCGAGTCGAGTCCCAAAGATCAGCAGCGCATTGCATTTGAGGCGCAGTTAGCCCTTGCTGCCCGACTCGAACTCCCGGTGATCATTCACAATCGCGAGGCTAGCGAAGATGTGATGGCAGTGTTGGCAAGCTGGATACCAACGCTGCCTGAGTCTTTGCGAGCGCGTCCCGGCGTGCTGCACTCGTTTTCTGCGCCGCGTGCCATTGCCCAACAAGCGATTGCACTCGGTTTTTATCTGGGCTTTACTGGGCCAATCACCTATAAGAACGCCGACGATCTACGCTCGATTGCCGCCGCTGTACCGCTGGATCGGGTCGTGGTCGAAACCGACGGCCCATTCCTGACTCCTACCCCTTTCCGGGGCAAACGCAACGAACCCGCCTATGTGCGCTATACCGCCGAACGGTTCGCCGTACTGCGTAATTTGCCTATCGAAGCGGTTGAAACGGCAACGACCCACAACGCCGAACGGCTCTTTGGGCTTATATAGCCTCACCCTGTATGATGAAAGAAATTCAGCGGACAACGCAAGCATTGTCCCTACCGCCAAACCGTATTTCGTAGGGACAGGGCTTGCCCTGTCCGCGAATAGGTCAACCAACTCGTAGCGAATCAAAAGCGCCGTAAGTCATGTTAGGTCACATAACTCACGGCGCTTTATTTTACGGATGTACTGGATTAGCTATCGCAGATCCTAGCGGATCTGGGCAGCCAAGCCTTGCAAGTTGCTGCGGACGCTTGCGTCCACCACGCGATCCCCCGCACGCAGGATTATGCCGCCCAGAATAGACGGGTCAACCCGATTCGACACATTGCTTGCGCCGATCTGCTGGGCGATGCTGGAGATTTCGGCATCGCTAAGGGGCAGAGCGCTGGTTACTTCAACGTCATCACCGAGGTTGCTTACACCCTCAGGGACTTTGGTGAAGAAGTCGGTGATAATCGCTTGAGACTTCTTAGCATCCAGCGATTGTGCGATGACCCGTTCAGCAGCCGCCAATGCCATCTGGGCAACCTGTGTACGGACTTCACCGAGAAGCGAATTGCGCTCTTCTTCGGCTTCGGCACGCGCCCGCACGCGAATGTCCTCAGCAGCGTGGTTGGCTTCTTCAAGCACTACTCTGGACTGTTCCTCGCCACGTACCCGACCATCTTCGATCAGACGGTTGGCTTCGGCGCGGCGCAGTTCCATATACTTCTGCGCCTCACGCTCGGCATTGGCACGAGCCAATTCCGCAGCACGAGCATCTTCTAGCCCCTTCGCGATCTTTTCGCGGCGGGTTTCCAGCGCCTTGATGAGGGGTTTCCAAGCGAGCATGGACAACAACCCGAAAAGGATCAGGAAGTTGAAAATTTGGGCGAGTAGGAACCCGCCGTTGATACCTAATTTTTCCAACGGGACCTCCTGATGATTAGCCCAGAACGAACAGAACGATGAGAGCGACCACCAGCGCGTAGATCGCGATGGTTTCCGCAAAGACGATACCGAGAATCATGTTGGTCTGGATCAGGCCAGCCGCGTCAGGGTTACGTCCCATCGCTTGCAGCGCACCGTTCACGACCTGTCCGATACCGATACCTGCACCCAGAGCGCCGACCATGGCGAGTCCTGCGCCGACTGCCTTCATACCAGTGATGAAACCTGCATTATCCATTTAGGGAAATCCTCCTATGTCAGAGTAGTTAAGCGTTAAGCGAAATTCAGGGAACGTCCACAGGTTGGGCCGTCGGCGCTGGGGCATGAGCCGCCGCCGCTTCGTGCTCCGAATCGTGTTCGTCCTCGCTGTGATGTGCAAACATAGCTTGTGAAGCGTACATAATCGTCAGGGTTGCGAACACGTAAGCCTGAATGAGACCCACGAATAGTTCCAGACCGCTGAAGATGAACGGTAGCACACCGGCAACTAGGAACGTCATGACTGCCAGCAGCACACCGCCAGCAAAGATATTGCCCAGAAGTCGGAAGCTCAGTGAGATAAGTCGCGATAGCTCAGAGATGATGTCTACGATACCGACGACGAAGTCCATCACACCCATCGGATTCTTGCTGATATTGCCAAGTGCCGGGATATTGAAGAACTTGAAGAAGTACGAACCACCGAGTGCGCCGATACCCCAGATTTGCACCGTGAAGAACACGATGATCGCCAACGCCAGCGGCATGTTCAGGTCGGTTGCCAATTGGCGGAAGTACGGGATAACGTTGAACAGTTCGGCGTTTGCGCCCGTTTCGGCTTTTGCCGTACTTGCATCGGTGATCTTATTGACCACCAATGTCTCGGTTGTTCCCATGTTAGTCGTTGGCGCAAGGAAGCCACTCTCTTTGGTGGCGGCTGGGACTTCTTTATCGCCAGAGCCAGCGGCATGTTCGCCGCGCTGCGCTTTCGCCAGCACAACGGGTGGGCGGAAATCCGAGTTGCCGTTGGTGCCGTTATACTTAGCTTCGCAGGCTTCGGAATCAGCTACTTTCGCGACAATACCCGCCCGATCCTTGAGACCCTTACCATTGACATTGAGCAGTGGCCCATTGCCCTGTAAGGGGTAGCCTGCAATGCCCGGTTCGGCGCAACTGATGATCCCGACGGTTTCAAAGCCGGGGATCAGGTTGATCCAGTTTGCCACCAACACAAACATGAAGACAGTCAGCGCCATTGGCAGCACCCGCCCGGTGAACTTACCCAGAACGTTGTGCGCCTGATTGTAAAAGAACTCCACGATGAGATCGATAAAGTTGGTCAGGCCACGCGGAATGAAGCGGTCTATTCCTTGTGCTGAGACGGCCCGGTTCACCACAATACCGAAGATGAGCAGGATAACATCGACTACCGCCAAGGAAGTCATGCTGTTCACAAGGTCGCTGCCAAATACTTTAGGCAGGACGTTGCCCCACAACACGTCGGCGGGCAGTGTAATCCATGGCAACCCTACGCCAAGGCCTGCGCTGGGCAAGGCAAAAAAGGGCAGCCACAGACAAAATACTGCCGTGACGAAAACCAAGCCTCCAAAGATTATAAAGCCGCGCCTGTTTATTGCGCTCATGTAACCCTCCTAGGAGACTTAAAACAGAGATGGGTCAGTTTGGTCAAGAAAGATCCTCCTTCTGTGGTGGTATTACTCGCAGCTACCGCGCTGTAATACTGTGTACTTGTTCACAAACTTATGGAATCAATGCGAGTCAATTGTCTTGCTCACCGGGTGGAATAACCCGGGTTACAGGCTTATCAGGCGGAATGATGCGTTTGATCAGACGCTGAGTCAAGGTTATTGACAGGAATAAAGTGACTGGTACGCTAGCCGCGACACACACCAGAATGGCGATCTTATGCGTGTTAAACGTGCGGTCAATCCAGATACCAGCAAAAAGCGCCCCAAGCACCAGAATAGTGATCAGGCAGCCCATTTGCCCCGCTAAACCCAACGCCGCGTAAGCGCGTGTTTGGTGTTCTTGATTCATTTTAGAGTTAATGCCTGCTTGCGTATTCTGTCACAATCGTACCGGAACCCGCAAACTTTGTCAAGAAAGGATAAATGTGCATTTAATGGTACTTAAAAACTCACGCAACTCAAACGTAACATTAATCCAAGGGACATAAGTTAGCATAAGAACTTGTTCCGGTCAAGATAATGGGCGGATTTGTAACGGGAAATCACCTCAAAATTTGGTAGTCATGTGCCGGTAATAAGGATATACACTGAGACACTGTTGATGGAAGGATGTAGGAGGTGAACAGATGACTGACCGAGCACCCGTCGATGTCACTAATCTCGACATTTATGGATCACCTACGCTGTTATGGAGCAGACCGCATGATCTTCTGGCAGCCCACCCACCGGGACCCAACCTCACATTCTTTCTAGGAACGTCAGGACCGGATGGTCGTCCACATGCAGCCGGGGTCGGCGCGATGTGGTTCGACGGCGATCTCTATATGGTCAGTGGTCCTGAGACCCGCAAGTCTCGCAACCTAGCCGCGAACCCGGCTTGTACGATCTCGGTCAAACTGGAAGGTATCGATCTCATTCTAGAAGGCGAAGCAAGCAGAGTTACCGATCAACCCACGCTAGAGCGGATCGCCAAACTATACCGTGACGACGGCGAATGGCCCGCCGAGGTGCAGGGTGATGCCTTCACAGCCCCGTACAGCGCTCCGAGCGCTGGCAGACCGCCCTGGTACCTCTACCGCTTCACGATTCATACCGCCTTTGGGGTTGCCACCGCAGAGCCGAATGGTGCCACACGCTGGCGATTCGACCACTGATCGGCACGATGGGAGAGTGGCAATGTTGCTCTCCCATTCAAGACTGTGCCTCATCACTAACCTGTACACGACTATCCAAAATTTACCTCACGCCAGCGGCGAGGAATTAGACCTGTATATAGTTGGCAGATGGGGGGCATTCACCGCATCTGCCATCGTCTTAAGCATGGGTGTTCAATCCTGTAGCGGAGAGGGTGGACTCTGCCCCTACCACCCAATCGTGTTCTGTGGGGACAATGCTTGCGTTGTCTGTCATCATATCCCTGATCGCAGTGTGGATAAATTTGATGTGTTTACCTATAGCGTTGTGGTGTAATATGTAATATGTAAGATGCAACCTACCAAAGCATGAAAAGAGCATAAAGTTTATTGGGCAGCCATTAGGACAGTTTCTACAGCAATCATTAAATCTGAGTGGTCTAGAATAAATAAACAATTCAGGATAGATGCGTAATTGGCTAATCGGCACTATAATCTGAAATGGTTGCTGCCGAGTATTACAATCCTATAATGGTTATTTGAATCGCGTTTCCCAAACCTAATTCTAATCTAATGGATATTTAATATGATACTCATTGGCAGCAGCAAATATTTGAGGTAAGCTTACTCATGTTGATTGCTAAACTTCCAACGGCATAGACTTCGAAAACGAAGTGTAGCTGGTTTAGTGTTCAATGAGTGACAGCCTAATTTCACTTCAATTAGGAGAAAAATATCGACCACTAATAAGTATTCCTCCCAACACTCAAGAATCGACCTAAATGTCTTGACTTCTCGATCACAAAATTTCATTTTCTACAATTTGAGGGAAAAAAACTATGCGTAGATCAGTATCTCTTCTTCTGTCCTTGCTTCTCATTGTTAGCTCCTTTGCCGCTTTCAGCCTCACTTCAACCGCCAAAGCACAAGGCAGTGCCGATGTAGCCGTTCTGCTGCCCGACAGCGCTTCTTCCGCCCGTTGGGAAGCCGATGACCGTAAATTCCTCGAAGCCGCCTTCAAAGCTGCCGGCGTAACCTACAGCATCGTCAACGCTGGTGGCGATGCCACGAAGCAAGCGACTCAGGCCGACCAAGCCATCACCAATGGCGCAAAGGTTATCCTGTTCGTCAACCTCGACAGCGGTAGCGGCGCAGCGATCATCGCCAAAGCCCGTGAAGCGAAGGTTGCCGTCATCGACTATGACCGCCTGACCATTCAAGGTGCCGGCGCAGACTTCTATGTCAGCTTCGACAACACCGCCGTTGGTAAGCTTCAGGGTGAAGGTTTGGTCGCCGCCGTCAAGGCTGCTGGCCTCAAGAACCCCAATGTTGCTGAACTGAACGGTTCGCCCACCGACAACAACGCAACCCTCTTCAAGAATGGTTACGACTCGGTTACTCAACCGCTGTATGACTCCAAAGAGTGGACCAAGGTCGATGACCAGTCCGTGCCCGATTGGGACAACCAGAAGGCACTGACAATCTTCGAGCAGATGCTCACCAAAGCCAATGGCAAGATCGATGCCGCCATCGCCGCCAATGACGGTCTGGCAGGTGCGGTTATCGCTGCGCTGGCAAATCAGGGTCTCAAGCCCATCCCCGTGACTGGTCAAGACGCGACCGTCGGTGGCATCCAGAACATCCTCGCCGGCAAGCAGAGCATGACCGTCTACAAGGCGATCAAGGCCGAAGCCGAAGCCGCCGCTGGTTTAGCTGTTGCAATCGTCAAAGGCACCGACACCAAAGCCATGGCGACTGGTACGGTTGACAACACCGATGGTGGCAAGAACACCGCTGGTAACAAAGCTGTACCTTCCGTATTGCTGGTTCCCGTTGCCGTGACCAAAGATAACATCAAGGAAACTGTCATTGCTGACGGTTTCCGTACATGGGCCGAAATCTGCGTTGGCGACTTCGCGCAGTACTGCCCGCCAGATGCAATGATGGCAGCAACTATGGCTCCCACATCAGACGCGATGATGGCTGCGACCATGGCTCCCACGGTTGCCAAGTAACCTTTCGCTTTCGCAATAGAACCTGATAAGTAATTGAGGAAAGTGGGGATGTCGCAAACGGCATTCCCACTTTCGCAATTAGCATTTTACATAGAGCATCTCACAAAGAGGCAACAAGTTGGCTGACCAACCTTTACTCGAATTAAAAGGGGTAACGAAGCGTTTTGGCGCAATCGAAGCCCTGACCAAAATTGACTTCCAAGTAAAAGCGGGCGAAGTTATGGCGCTCGTGGGCGACAACGGCGCAGGCAAATCGACTCTTATTAAGGGCATCGCTGGTATTTATCCCTTTGATGAAGGGCAAATCTATTTCGACGGCAAACCAGTTACGATCCTGACCCCACGCGATAGTGCAGCGCTTGGGATCGAAGTCGTCTATCAGGATCTGGCGCTGGCGGATAATCTGGATGTGGTCGCCAATATGTTTCTGGGTCGAGAGCGTGTCCAAGCGCCGTGGCGGCTGAACGAGGCCAGTATGGAACATGACTGTATCGAAACGCTCACGTCACTGGCAGTCACCACGCTGCGCTCGGTGCGTCAACCCGTAGCATCGTTGTCTGGTGGGCAGCGCCAAGTGATTGCCGTCGCCAAAGCAGTGATGTGGAACTCGCGGGTGGTGATTCTGGATGAGCCAACCGCCGCCCTCGGTGTTGCTCAGACTCGTCAGGTGCTCGATCTGGTACGGCGGTTAGCGCAAAAAGGGCTTGCCGTTGTGCTGATTTCGCATAACCTGCATGATGTCTTTGAAGCATCGGATCGGATTATGGTGTTGCGGTTAGGGCATAAAGTCACTGAATTTGCCACCACCGACACGACTCAAGAAGAAGTGGTATATGCCATTACGGCAGGCACAGTGCAACGTGTACCGGGGATGGAATAGGCCATGACCACGACGAACGACTCCATAAACGATGCCCCAGACGCGGTGCCCAACCCAATGCTGGCAAGCGAGATACAGCAGTCTCCCGTCACTTTTGTGCGAGGTTATTTGCGGCGGTTACGCGCTGGCGATCTTGGATCGCTGCCGATTATCGTCGGGCTGATCATCATTGCAGTGATCTTTCAGACGCAAAATGAAAATTTCCTAACCCCTCGCAATTTCGTCAATCTGATTCTGCAAATGGCCGGGATCACAACGATAGCCTACGGCGTGGTCTTTGTCCTTTTGCTGGGAGAAATTGACCTTTCTGTTGGTTATGTGAGCGCCGTCGCCGCTGTCGCGCTGACCCTTATGTTAAGGCCGCCTACCGTTATTCCGTGGTATGTGGCGTTGCCGCTAGCGCTGTTGATTGCCGCTGCGATCGGTGTTCTGCACGGCTTGATCATTACGGTTATCCAAATCCCCGCCTTCGTCGTCACGCTCGCCGGGTTGCTCGCTTGGAACGGTGTCGTGCTGCTGATTATCGGGGAAGGCGGCACCATCATCTTGCAGGATAACACCATTCTAGGGCTTACCAACAGTTACTTGCCCCACCAAATCGGTTGGTTAGCAGGCGCTCTATTTATCCTGTACCTTGCCTATAACCAGTACAGTCGGATTCGCATCCGCAGGAGTGCTAACTTATCTTACACGCCGCCGATTGTTGCCGGCGCACAGGTAGCGTTTCTGGGCTTGCTGATCTTGATTGTTATTTTCATCGCCGATCAGGATCGGGGTGTGCCATTAATTGGTGTTATTCTGCTGTTTCTGCTGGGGGGACTTTCCTTTTTGGCGGAACGAACCCGCTTTGGTCGCTATGTCTACGCGATTGGCGGCAACAAAGAAGCCGCACGGCGGGCAGGTATCAAAGTTGAACAGATCCGTATTATGGTGTTCATGATCTCCAGCCTGATGGCGGGGTTGGGTGGCATTGTCCTTGCTGCGCGGTTGCGCTCTGTCGCTACGAATGCGGGCGGCGGCGACTTACTGCTCAACTCGATTGCAGCGGCGGTTATCGGCGGGACAAGCCTGTTCGGTGGACGCGGGAAGGTTTCTAGCGCGGTACTCGGTGCGCTGGTGATCGCCAGTGTCCAGAGTGGTATGGGGTTGCTCGGCCTCAGCGCCGGAAGCCAGTTCATCGTGACTGGGTTGGTGCTGCTCATGGCAGCCGCCGTCGATGCACTGTCGCGTCGGAGCCAGAGACGATCCGGCTTGGCCTGAAGCCAGTCGTCCTTCTCAGTTATTTCTCAACGGCGAGCGTGTGCAGTTTGAAATGCTTTGATTTGCTTCCAAACAGCGCACGCTCCTGAGAGATTTCCCCGCCAGACTTTAGCGGTCATACCTCCGGGCAAACGCATCCAACGTGATTCAAACTCAGCATTGCTGAGTTTGCTATTTGCACCACTGGTTATCTAGCATTCTACCCGCATGTTTTGAGTTGCTGCACAGCGAAAGTATAAGGGATTCGTTCCTGTGCCAAACGAAGTGTGTGCTACCAAGTATTACCACAAGCTGTTTTCCTCGTCGGTAAGATTTGGCAATTTGTCGAGTTTCACTGCTTTACTGGGCACCACGAATGACTGAACAGTATCGAAGGTCGCCTTATCCCATCATGGCGATTTTCACCGCTGGAAAAGTGCCGCGCAAACTAGACAGAATCTGAAAGCCTTATGCGTCGAGATCGTCCTAGTATAAGATCGGGCCAGTATGCAGCTAGGCCACATTTTCAGTGCAGAAACGTCGAAGCTGATGGGCTAGGTGGCGTGGTGGCAGGGTCGGCGCAACACTCGATCCGATGGCGGCGTACCTGCTGTTGCGCGGCATGAAAACGCTCCATTTGCGGATTCGGCAGCAGAACGAAAGCGCCTTGCAGATCACCCGATTTTTGCAGACACGGGTAAATGCCGGACAACGTCCATACCGGATTGCCCTCACCCCCGGCCCCTCTCCCAAAGGCGAGGGGAGAAAATGCCCGTGTATTGAAGTCCCTCGCCCTGAGGGAGAGGGACTTAGGGTGAGGGCGAACACCACCCCGCCCATGCCGGACAACGCGGGCATTGTCCCGCCGAAATCCCGTTTGGTGTAGGGACAGGGCCTGCCCTGTCCGCGATCATGGATCGATTGCACGCGGTAAAGGCCGGACAACGCAAGCATTGTCCCTACAAGGGTGAGGGCAAACAACACCCCCACCTAGCCGCCCTCCTGTGCGCCCTTGCCCAGCACATCCTGAATGTTGCCCTCGGTCAGTGCAATCGACTGCGGATTACCGATCTCCTTGCGAATGACCAGCGCCTGTCGGTACAGCGCCAACGCCTTATCCCACTGTTCCAATTTTTCGTAGGCCACCCCCAGATTGTTGAGGTCATCGCCTTCGCCCCGACGGTCGCCGATCTCGCGGTCAATGACTAATGCCTGCTCATAGAAGCCAATAGCCCGCTCCACTTGCCCCAGAGTGCGGTAGGCGCTGCCCAAGTTGCCCAACGCAGTGCCTTCGCCGCGGCGGTCGCCGATCTCGCGGAGGATTACTAAGGCCTGCTCATAGAAGCCAATGGCACGCTCGAATTGCTCCAAATCATCGTAGGCGCTGCCCAAGTTGCCCAACGCATTGCCTTCGCCCCGGCGGTCGCCGATCTCGCGTTTAATTACTAAGGCCTGCTCATAGAAGTCGATGGCCCGCTCGAATTGTCCTAGATTGCGATAGGCGATGCCCAAGTTACCCAACGCATTGCCTTCGCCCCGGCGGTCGCCGATCTCGCGGACGATGACCAACTGCTGCTCATAGTAGCCGATAGCCCGCTCCACTTGCCCCAGATTTTTGTAGGCAATGCCCAAGTTGCCCAAGTCAGCCCCTTCGCCTCGGCGGTCGCCGATCTCGCGGTCAATCACTAAGGCTTGCTCATAGTAGCCGATTGCCCGCTCGACTTGCCCCAGATTGGCGTAGGCGATGCCCAGATTGCCCAATGTAACTCCTTCGCTCTGGCGGTTGCCGATCTCGCGGACAATCACTAATTTCTGTTCATAAAAGCCGATCGCTCGCTCCACTTGCCCCAGATTTTTGTAGGCAACGCCCAAGTTGTTCAGGCTGGTGCTATGCAGTGACTTATCTGCAATCCGGTCTACAATGCTGCTGTGCAGTTCGACCACGCGCCGTGCATAGCCCCACAGCAGCAGATACTGATCAATATCGGTTAGCACGTCTGCCGCCGTATCGAAATCGCCGAGCGTTACAAGGTAGTCGAACTCCGCTAACTGTGGGTCAAGCGCGTCCAGCGTCTTGAGTTGGGCGATCTCCTCGGCGGGTTTGCGGATCGAGCGGAAGTAGGCCGCGGCACGGTCTAGCAGCGCATAGCGGGTATACGGCGGCGTGTCACTTGGTTGGCGATCTTCCGGCGTACCCTCTAGAATCCGCGCCTTGCAATAGTCCAGATCGAGCGGGTGCATGGCGTAAGTGTCGGTGATCGGGTTGTGCGCCACGAAGTACGACTCCATCAGCTTGAGCAGAATCGCGTCGATCTGGGCGGTGTCCATATAGGGCGCAAGCAGATATTGCAAGGCGGGCAGACTCGAAGGCCGCCCGTACAGCGCCAAGCCTTCTAGCACGCGCATCTGGTCAGGTGGCAGCCGCCGGAAGGCTTCATCCGCCAACGCTTGAGTCACTTCGGCCTTCACCAGCGCGGGAGTGGTCAGCAGTTTGTCGGGAGTCAGGCGGGGATCATCATTGAGCAGAATCGCCAGATATTCTAGCGCACGCGGATAGCCCTTCGTCCGCTCGACCAGTGTTTCCAGCGTGAGTCGCGGCGCATTCTGAATACGCACTCCGCTGTCATTATCCAGCGCGGTTAGCAGATCAATCGAATCATCGGTGGGCAAGCCATCCGTAAGCGGAATGAGCTTCTCATAGAGGCGCACGGCACGCGGCAGGATTACCCGTTCGCGGCTGGTGATCAGCACTTGCAAGTTGCTGGCAATCGGCAGCATCGTCTCCAAAAAGGTGATCAAATCGGGATCGGTCAGTTCGTGGCTGGTCGGGTCTTGCAGCACTTCGATGTTGTCGATCAACACAATGCAGCGTTTGCCACCTAACACGTTGATCAAGGCGTGGCATTTTTGCGGTAGGTCGATCCGCGCCGTCCAGATCGCCTCGATCTGGGCTTGGTCATCGCCGCCGAGCGCCCGCGCCGTGTCCAAGAAAATCTTCTCAACGCTGATACCGCGATCTGCCAATTCTCTGGCGTTGGCGCGAGTCTCACGCAGCGCGACGATCAAGTCCGGCACGCTAGCGAGATCGGGCGCGGCTTCCAGTTCGGTCAACACTTCCACCGCTAGCGCCGATTTACCGACTCCGCCCTGCCCATAGATGCTGATCAGGCGTATCCCCGATTTGAGCGAGTGGTGAATAGTGGTGCGTTCTGTATCGCGATCATGAAAATCGTTGCTAAAGCGTGGCGGGTACTGATTCGGCTTGCGCGTCTTGCCCGTGCCAAAGTTAGTTTGTATGGGTCGAGCAAGAGTCTGCGCGGTGGCGGCTTGTTCGGCGGCGCGGATAGCTTCCGGCGATTGTGGCAGCACATTGCGGGCGCTTCGGATCGCTTGCCGCAGTTGGGCAAGTGTGATCCGTTCATCCTGTGCATCATAGGGAATATAGTTTATTTTGGGATCAAGATAGGCCGGACTCGCCTGAATATACATGATCGGCGCAAGCGATTTCTTTGCGTCGGTGGCGCACTTAAACTCTAGTTGGCAATAATCCGAGGCCGCGCTGCCCGGTGAGACAATCAATACAAATACATCGCAACCCTTGATCGCGTCCTCAATGCTGGTATCAAAGGGGACACCAACGCGAATATGGCGTTTATCCAACCAAGGATTCATCTTTTCGATGAGCAGATCATCATAGATCCGTTTGGCGAAATCCTCAGCATCGAGGCGAGCATAACTGATAAAGATGTGACCGTATTTATTGGGGGCAGAGGAAATCATTGGGGCAATACTCCAACCGCGCTCGGTACAAAACGCTAATCTACGCTAAGGGTGAAGTATAATATAAAACGTTAAATTTTCCGCCGCCGCATCAACAATTGACCCTACCTCCTTTTAGGATCGGTCTGCGGACAGGGCAAGCCCTGTCCCTACACCAAACGGTATTTTGTAGGGACGAGGCGAGCCTCGTCCGCCATATTGGTTGCCCCGCCGATCCATTCATGGACACCGCCCATGCCGGACAACGCCTGCGTTGTTCCTACATCAAGACGGTGTTTCGTAGGTACAGCGCTTGCCCTGTCCGCTGGTTCCGTTGACTGGACTAAGTACGCCAGATAGGGTATCGTATGCGGACTTTGAAGCTGCAACCCTGTATTGCTCACGTAGAGGCACATAAATTTGTTTAATCGCAGAATGGGCGTAGACCTCGGCACCGTCAACGTTATCATCTATCAGGGTGGTCAGATTGTGTTACAGGAACCGTCGATGGTCGCCTTGACCGTCGATGATGAACAAATAGTCGCTATCGGTCAGGAAGCCCGCGATATGTATGGTCGCCATCCTGAACATATCGAAGTGGTGCGTCCGCTGCGCGATGGCGTGATCGCTGACTACGAAGTCACTGAGGCCATGCTGCGCTACTTTTTTCAGAAAGTCAGCGGGCGAATCCGGCTGTTTGGTGGCCCGCAATGCGTGATAAGTGTGCCGTATGGCGTAACCAGTGTCGAAAAACGGGCTGTCCACGAGGCGGCGATTCAGGCGGGCGCACGCGAAGCCTACCCGATCTCGGAACCATTAGCCGCTGCTATCGGCGCGGGTCTGCCTGTCAAGACTCCGGCGGGCAATATGATCTTGAATTTGGGCGGCGGGGCCAGCGAAGCCGCCGTACTCGCCGTGAATGATGTGGTGGTAGCGTCTAGTGTGCGTGTGGGCGGGATGCGCCTTGACGAGGCGATCATTAACTATGTCCGGCGCAAATATAGTCTAGTCATTGGGCAGCCCACCGCGGAATCAATCAAAATCCAGATTGGCGCGGCGGTTAATCTACCGCAAGATATGACAATGGATGTGCAAGGGCGCGATCAGGTTGGCGGGTTGCCGCGCACCATCACGATCAGTACTAGCGAAGTCGTCGAGGCCATGTCCGAGACCTTAGCGATCATCGCCAATGTCGCCAAGCAGGTGCTCGAAAAAACACCGCCCGAACTGGCCTCGGATATTATTGATCGCGGCGTGACCATTACAGGCGGAGTCGCGCTGCTGCGTGGCATCGATGAGTACATCACGCACCATACAGGCGTACCCGCCTTTCGTGCCGACGATCCAATTGTCTGTACGGCAGTCGGCGCAGGACGGGTGCAAGACGATCCGGGGATTATGCGCCGCCTGACGGGTGGCTTTTAAAGCAGACGGCTAGTCCAGATAGTAGGTCATCCGCTGAAGGTGTGTCACCGGGTCAATATATTGGACGTGGACATTTTCCGGTACAGACAGCGTAATCGACGCATAGTTGACAATCGCCCGCACGCCCGCCTCGACTAGTTCGTCGCACACATGCTGGGCATAGTTGACCGGGACAGCGATCATTGCCAGTTTGACATTCTGTTCGCGGATGATGTCTTTCATCTTGGTGCTGTCCACCACTTTTAGATCGCCGTTGCTCATACCGCCTGTGCCGATCTTCGTGGGATCGTTGTCGAAGATAGCCACCACGCGGAACCCGCGTTCCACAAAGCCGCCATAGTGCGCCAGCGCCCGTCCCAAGTCGCCCGCCCCAACGACCACCATAGGCCATTCGCGATCCACTTGTAAGATTTGCCGAAGCTGCGCCTGCAAATGGCTGATCTGATAACCTGTGCCTTGCTTGCCAAACTCGCCAAAATGCGAGAGGTCTTTACGGATCTGGGCGGAACTGATGCCGAGCCGTTGGCCTAGTTCATGCGATGACGTGATCTCATGTCCTTGTTGGCTAAGTTGGGTGAGCGCTCGCAGGTAGATAGGCAAGCGCCCGATCACAATATCGGGGATGTCTGTGACTGAAGCCATGCAAAAAGTCCTCAAGTACACGGTCTGAATACATTAGCAACTGAGCGAATTGTGAAGAATGATACGAAAGTCTACCACGCTCTGGCACGCGGGGCAAAACAAACTGTCTGCTAGCCGCTGGACAGCGCATTAATTTGATCAATGGAGGGGGTCGAACTGACTATCTGCTTACGGGTATTACGGGTACAGCAGCGAAAAGAGATCGACCACCCCTAGAATCTCATCAGTGCTAAACGGCTTGATCAGATAGGCATCGGCGTGCAAGGCTTTGGCAGTTTCGCCCTGCTCCTGCGAGGCCGAGGTGACTATCACGGGAATGTCCCGTAGTGCGGGGTCAGCATCCAGCCACTTGGCGACTTCCCAACCATCGACAACCGGCATATTCAGATCAAGAATAATCATCGCTGGAAGCGTGCCAGTCTTCTTGTTTTCTTCTAATTTGTTCATCGCGGCCTGGCCGTGTTCACACTGCTCAACCTTGAAACCTTCTTCGGTCAGCACGATCCTGAGCACATTGCGGAGTTGTGTATCGTCTTCGACGACCAGAATTGTTCGCATTATAAGATACCCTACCTACCTGCTTCACATTCTGCATTTACTGCGAGAGACTGAGGATTGTAGCGCGGATCTTATCGATAACCTATGGCGATCTGTAACAAAGCTGCAAAAAATAACCTGCCTTGTTACTAAAATTTGGTGACTAGTGTAAAAACACTTAACGGGCGCGAAGGGCGTTTAGAATGACCGCGACATCGATGACTTCTTGCAACAGTGCGCCAATAACCGGGGTAATCAGCCCAAATGCAGCCAAAACCATGAACCCAAAGCTAAGTCCCAAACCTACATAGATGCTCTGTTTGGCGATGCGGAGCATTCGTTGCCCAATCTCAACCGCGTCAGCGACTCTGGTCACGTCATCGACCAACAGCACAATATCGGCGGCTTCCGCAGAAATGCCTGTTCCATGAGCGCCCATCGCCACCCCTACCGTTGCCGTTGCTAACGCGGGCGCATCGTTGATGCCATCGCCCACCATGACAATCGGGTTATAGTGCGCTTTGAACTTTTTCAGCGCTTCCACTTTACCTTCTGGCAGCAGTTCAGCTTCAATGAGGTCAAGACCTGCTTGCTTGCCAATAGCGTTGGCGTGTTCTTTTCTGTCCCCTGTCAACATAATCGTGCGCTGTACGCCCAGAGTACGCAACCGCTTCACCATCTCCGCCACGCCGGGACGCAATTGGTCAGTAAAAGTAATCATTCCGGCTGGCTGGCTGTCAAAGGCGACATAGGCCGCCAGTTCATGGTCATGGTCTGCCACTGTCGGGATTTTGCCACCACCTTTTTCTTCCAGAAATCTTGCTGAACCGACAAGGATGTGCCGACCATCCAGATCGGCTTCAACCCCATAGCCCGGTATCTCATGGAAATTGGTTGGCATGACCAAATGGTCGCTTTGCTGCGCGGCCTGTGCCAATGTTTGCGCCAGCAGGTGCGATGAAAGCTGTTCCACGCTGCCCGCCGCCCGAAGAATATCGGCTGGAGCTAGTCCATTAAAGGGGATCACCTTATCGACAACAGGCTTACCAAAAGTCAGTGTGCCTGTTTTGTCAAAGACCATTGCCTGTGCCCGCCCAATCTGCTCAATGGCTGTACCACCTTTTACAATGATGCCAAACTGTGCTGCGCGGTTAATCCCGCTGATCACGGCGACAGGCACGGCTAGAATCAGTGGGCAAGGCGTAGCAACAACCAGCACGGCAAGGATAGTTTCGGGTTTGCCAGTAATGAACCAGCCGACTGCACACATCACCAGCGTAATGGGCGTAAACCAGACAGCATATCGGTCCGCCAACCGTTGCAGAGGCGGCTTCTCCTCTTGGGCTTGACGCACCAGTTGGACAATTTGTGCGTATTTACTATCAGAACTGAGCTTGGTTGCTTGCATCTCAAAGGCATCGCCAGTATTGACACTGCCGCTCAAGAGGGTATCGTCAACCTTTTTTGTCGCCGCGACTGGCTCACCCGTCAGGGCTGATTCATCGACTTCAGCCTCGGTAGAAAGCAGCGTGCCATCCACCGGAATAAGATCTCCGGGACGAACCACCAATACATCGCCAACGTGGACGAGCGTTACCTCTAGCTCTACAATCTGGTCGTCTTCTTTGCGATGGGCAGTGCGAGGCGCACGAGCCAATAGCTGTTCAAGCGAAGACGAGGCTCGCCGCAAACTATAATTTTCTAGAGCCTCACCTCCGGTTTGCATCAGGACAATAATCACGCCTGCAAAATATTCATGGGTAATAACCGCTGTAATGATGGCGAGCATTGCCACAACATCCGAAGCAAATTTGCCGTGCAGCATCCCGCGAATGGTGGTGATGACGACGGGTGCGCCGCCAAGAACCAACGTTACAAGCCAGAAAACATCGGCAATATCGGGGCGGTTTAATATCAATCGTGCGATCCCACCGAGAATCAAGCCTAACAAGGCTAACGGCGGAATAGGATTTTCCCGTACAAAGTTCCAAATTCGCTGCGGTACCGTAATTTTAACCACTCAACTATCCTCCTGCTTCACAACCCGAACCGAATAGAGCATCTATGTTGCTCAGGTCGATAGGTGAACTTTACCCCTAAGTCCACCTGAGGTAGCAAGTTAATGACATTTGGCAGCGTTTTTCAAGTTAACATTGTGTCAACTCGGCACTTTCTCAGAAGAGAAAGTGCCTTGCTCAATGAGTGGTTACTTGTTTTCCAGTGTGCCGACTATCTGAAACCAAAACGGCTCAGGGAAAGGATTAGCCGTCAAGGTCATGCCCAGCCGACGCATCATCGCTTGTGAAAGTTCGTTGGTGTACTCCGTTGTAGCGATAATCCGTTGGAGATGCAGTACCTCAAAGGCGCAGTCGATCAAGCCTGTGACGGCTTCTGTAGCATACCCCTGCCGTTGGAAGGCCGGATCGAAGGCGTAGTACAGTCCGACTTCTGGCCTAAAGGGTGCATTCGGTGATGGATTGGCATTGAAGTACGGCAACTGATCATAAGGTTCAAGCATTGGCACTAGCCCCACTACCCCGATCAATTGGTTGGTTTCTTTGAGTACCACAGCCCTATCGCCATAAGGTGGCTGGTGCAGCGCGGCTAGCTGCGCGTAATTCAACACCGACCAATGCAGCCACTCCGCCCGTTGATCGAGTGTCAAGTCGTATATTTTAAGATCGACATCCAGAATGCGGTGAACGTCGTGTAGATCGTCCAGCGTAAAACGCCGAATCATCAGGCGTTGTGTTTCGATAATATCAGGAAGCAAAGCCCTGCTCCTTGGTGATAGTCTTTAGTTAAAAGATAGTGAGATGCACTGAATAGACTGGATCGGCAGCGCGACCAGTTGAACAGGAAGTAGATTGTGCCAGAGGGTGACTCTGGCTAGAGGACTTGCAGCTTTTTGTCGTTGAACATAAGGCCATTATAGAGGTAGGCCACTGTAAATACAAGCCTTTTAGCAGCGGATCAGGGCAACGGACAACGCAGGCGTTGTCTTTACAGAACACGGTTTGGAGGTAGGGACAAGGGCCTGCCCTGTCCGCTGAATGGTTCTTGTTTTTGATGTGATGCGTTTGCCCCGAATACAGCATAAATCTGCACTGCTGGCAATTCCCCCACATATT
The DNA here is from genome assembly GCA_040007395.1 of Chloroflexota bacterium. Taxonomy (GTDB): domain Bacteria; phylum Chloroflexota; class Anaerolineae; order Aggregatilineales; family UBA2796; genus DATGFK01. Next base: position 27,103 of record JBDTVG010000217.1, on the reverse strand, counting down.
CTGTAATATTCCTCTCTGCACAAGGTAATGAGAGGACTATAGAGGTAAATAGCCGCGTGACCTTTTCAATTGTTGCCTACAGCCCCGCCGAAAAGGCGTGGGGAGTCGCGGTTGCCAGCAAATTTCTAGCAGCACCCGTTGTAGTCAGTTGGGCGCGGGCGGGTGCCGGGGCGGTTGCCACTCAAGCGTTTGGCAATGTCCGCTTTGGGCCAGAGGGACTCGACCTGATGGCACAGGGAACCAATGCCGAAGAAACGCTGGCAAAGTTACTCGCTGCCGATGAGGATGCGGAAGAACGTCAGGTTGGGGTTGTCGATGCCAAAGGCAATGTCGCGGCCTTTACGGGTGAATACTGCTTCGAGTACGCTGGACACGTTCTAGGTGAAGGATTTTGCTGTCAGGGCAATATCTTGACTGGACGAGTCACGCTCGACGCAATGGCGACGACCTTTCGGCAAGCACCGGGCGAACTCGGAGATCGGCTTGTGGCGGCGTTGCTCGCCGGAGATCGGGCAGGCGGGGATCGACGTGGGCGGCAGTCGGCGGGCGTGTTGGTCGTCAAAGAAAACGGCGGCTACGCAGGCGGCAATGATCGCTACCTCGATCTGCGCGTGGACGATCACGCCGATCCGGTAGTGCGGTTGGGTGAACTGCTCGAACTGCACCATCTTTATTTTGGCAAGCCAGTCGCCGCCGACCTGCTGCCCATTGATAGTACACTCGCCACCGAACTACAGGGTATCCTGAGCCGCACCGGACACTATCAGGGCGCGATCAATGGCGAGTGGGACGATCCTAGCCGCGAAGCATTCTGGGATTTTGTCGGCATGGAAAATCTTGAAGAACGCTGGTCTATCGACGAACAGCCCGACCAACTCGATCCGGTGCTGCTCACCTATATTCGTCAGCACTTCGGCAACTCATAACCGTCCGTCTAAACACCAGTTTATCTAGCAAGCAGTCAGGGTTGAAATTCTGTTCGGCAATCCTGTCTATAAGCGCTACAAGTAGAAAGCGAATAATGCACTCGGCTAACGACTCTTTGAATCTCAACGAAATTCGCGCCGCCATCTTTGATATGGATGGTGTAATCTGGCGCGGCACAGAAATTTTACCCGGCGTACCCGATCTGTTTCTGCTGCTGCAAAAACACAAGATTCCCTATGCAATGGCAACCAATAACAGCAGCCGCAATGTTGCCGAATATGTCACCCGCTTCGAGGGGTTGGGCATCCCCATCACCGATCAGTTGGTGATCAACTCCGGGGCGGTAACTGCGGAAATCATGCTCACTAAGTATCCAGCAGGGACACCGATCTATGTCATTGGCAGCGACAGTCTGGTGCAGTTGCTCACAAGCTCTGGCTACGTGATCGACCCAGAACAAGCGTCGGTGGTCGTGGTCGGGCTGGATGTATCGGTCACTTACGATAAGCTGCGGATCGCTGGACAGCGGATTCTCGCCGGGGCGGACTTTATCGGCACCAACGGCGATGTATCGATCCCCACGCCGCAAGGGACTGCGCCGGGGGCGGGCAGTATTCTCGCCGCGCTGGTCGCGATGACAGGCAAGCAGCCGCGCTTGATGGGCAAGCCCGAACCGATCATGTTTGAAGTCGTGCTGGAACGACTCGGCACACCGCCGCCGCAGACGCTCATGATCGGTGATCGGCTGGATACTGACATTGACGGCGCACGTCTGGCAGGACTGCGAACAGCGCTCATTCTCACCGGAGTCAGCACTCGCGCCGATATTGGGGCAATTGCGCCCGATGGCATCTACGACGATTTGGCGGCACTGTTAGTCGAGTGGCAGCAGGTGTTGGCCTCGGAGTAGCGAAAAGGCAGGGTCGGGCCTGCCCGACCTCTACACAATACGGTTTGGATGTAGGGACAGAGCCTAACCTGTCCGCCGCAATGATTACCTTATGAGCCGGGGATGATCGGCGGTAGCTGAGTCGGCGGGATGAAGACGGGTATGGGCGTGGGCGGGATGCACGGCGCTGTTAGTCCGGTGGCTTGCGCCAACGCACAGACATCGCTAAAGACCCCCGGTTGAATAGGCCGCACTGGCGACGGTGGCCCAACCGCTTCTAGCCCGTTGGTGACATCTGCCGAATTGCCGAGCGGGATCGATAATTCCTGCCCAGAATTGGCGGTCACTTTTTCTTCATCGGCAATCACAACCGCCTGCCCTTCAAGGACGGAAATGGTCATCGCTCGGTTGGGTTCGGCGCGGAGCAGCACTGTCGAACCAATCGTCATATCTGCGCCGTTAACCCGCAGCGTGACGGCTTTTCCGCCCTCGCTTTGGATCAGCAAACCGCCAGAGGGAATATCGTTGCAGGCGGCCTGCGCCCCAATGCCCGTCGAAAAATAAAATGCGCCCGATCCGGGTAGGCTTGACGGGAAAGCTCCGCTAGCGGTGGTTACTGGTTCTACCGCTGGCAAACTCTCAAGATCGCAGCTTACATTGACGTTGTTCTGGACAAACAGCCAGCCCGTCTGACCCTTCACGTTGCCCTGAACCCACGTATTATTTGCCAATCGGCCTGTCACATCCACCACCGAATTCGGCGGCAGCAGCGGCCCCTTTTCGCCAACGAGGTCAGGCTGCGCCCGGAGAAAGGTCGAGCGAGTAGTGGTTGCCGAACAAGTAGCGGCAGCGGCGGGTTCCGTATCGCCGTTGGTTTGACTCTCTAGCAGGTTGGTCATCGACGTGTCGCCGTACAGCACAAACGTAACCGTTTGCCCCGCCGTTGTTCCGGCAACATTTGCCGGAACTTTGAGGACTGCCAACCCCCACTCGCCCTTTACCAGATCCAGCGGGCTGGTGGTGATAGACTTGAGCGCACTGACTGGCACAATATCACCGAGTTTGCTAAAGGGCATATTATCCGTCGAGTTGGCAGGATCAGCATATTCGACGGCGATGCTGTTGTTGGCGTAACACACCTGATCCCGCGATACACCATTGCAGCGCGTGAGATTCGTGCGGGCGAGTGGGAGTAACTGGTTACAGCTTAGCGGAACGGGCGTAGGAGTCGCCGCATCTTGAGCGATGGTCGGCTGCGGCTTCCACAGAATCAACCCGGTCAGAAAGACAAGGATAAGCAGGACGGCACTGGCAAGCCGGCTAAGGCTGGGATGGCTAACATTCATGGCAAACCCCCTGATGAAAATGCCCGAAACCCGTGTGAACCGTCAATCCAGCATGACATTATTGTAGATTTTGTCGTCGCTTGGATGTGTATTGTACACCTATTTGCGTGTGAACATTTGGCTTGTCAGGCTGCTGTTTTTCGGGTATCGTTCAAATAAGAAGCATGACCAAGTTTATCCCCTTCACGCATAATGAGCTTTACATTTATGAAGCATATTCAAAACCTGTCTAATGCGACACTCGATCAGCCTTCAATTGTGACCATTGGTGTTTTCGATGGCGTTCACCGGGGACACCAACATTTGCTAGCGCCACTGATCGCCGAGGCGAAAGCTAGTGATCGACTGGCGGTGGTATTGACGCTGTTCCCCCACCCGGATTATGTGCTGCATGGCCTGAGCGGACGCTTTTACCTGACTACGCCCGAACAAAAAGCGCGTCTGCTAGGCGATCTGGGCGTAAATGTGGTGATCACCCACCCATTTAATGATGAAATAAGCCATATCCGTGCTGCCGATTTCGTGGATGAACTGATCGCCCATCTCAAGATGACCAGCCTGTGGTTAACGGCTGACTTTGCGCTGGGCTACCAACGTGAGGGGAATTTCGCCTACCTGAGCCAGTTGGGTCTTGAAAAAGGCTTTGAGGTACGCCAGATCGATCTACTGGTTGATCCGTCTACCAGCGTGATCAGCAGCAGCGGAATCCGGCAAGCCTTGCAAGCGGGCAACGTGGAACAGGCGGCGCAGTGGTTAGGCCGACCCTACCGCGTCGATGGCCCAGTTGTACACGGCGACCATCGCGGCACATCGATTGGCTTCCCGACGGCGAACCTTGAAGTCTGGCTAGAGCAAGTGTTGCCCGCCAACGGTGTTTATGCGTGTTGGGCGACCCTCGACGAGGAACGCTTTATGGCAGTCACCAATATTGGGGAACGACCTACCTTTGGCGGCAAGGAACTGCGCGTTGAAGCACATTTACTAGACTTCAACCGCGACATTTACGGGCAAAAACTCAGCCTCGATTTTGTGGCGCGGCTGCGGGGTGAGCAAAAGTTCAGCGGCTTTGAGGCGCTCGTCAAGCAGATCAGCGCCGATGCGGTACAAGGGCGTGAAATCCTGCTCAGTGCGGATCGTATGGGCTAACGGCGCTGTTAGCAGCCCTAGATCTGTAGGGCCACGCCTGCGTGCTTGCCTACTGTTTGGCGTGGCACCAATGTCTGGCACCAATGTCCCGGCGACCCACTGGTCCGCCACTCTAGTCTTGCTGGTTTATCGCCTGCGCTGACCCATTGATCAGACCCGTCAAAGCCTTCCAGCTTCTGCAAAGGACCCTGGCCGACTCTCCTATGCCGCGTCGCTGCCTGCTGGCATAAAGTCAAGGCGCGTCTCACCCGCTTTATCCCGACTTCGCCCGCTTCGCCCAAATGTCGCCGCGACGAAAAACGCCCTCGACCCGACAGCCTTTGCTGCGGGCGCGTTAAACGTGTTAGCTTCATGCCTATGACTACATAGGGTCGCCCTACCGTGAATTATCGTAGGGAACGACGGCCTATGTGCCGTCCCACTGTGCTATGTAGCGAGGGATATAGCCTAAGTTAAACACCTTACCGTGCCGTTAAAATCAATCTATTGAAAATTCCTACGTAGCGCGTGATGATGTCGCGGTAGGTGGTGGCATTGGCAGGGCCGTTGTAGATACTGGCGAAGGTCAGATAGTCGCCAGTTCGCAGTGCTTGAATCGCCGCTGAATTTGTATTGGTGCCGCGCACAAAGTCGAACATGGCAAGCAGTTGAACATTGGCGCTGCGGGTAAACTGATAAAACATCGTCTGGACTTTATCGTAGCCAAGCCGTTGGAAGTTGAAGCCCATAATCTGCGGCGCACCCATACTAATGCTGCTCAACGCGGCAGTATCATCCAGTGCGCGGGCGATGGTCAGCGCTTGCCATTCGCTTGACTGATTGCCATGAAACGCCTGAAAGGGGCTAGTCGTGTTAGGGCGGAACATATGATCTTTCCAACCATTGGCGGGTGAACTCGTGTTGAAGCTAAAAAACTGGTTAAACTGGTCAGCGTGCTGCTGTCCCCACTGACTCCGGAAGATATGGTTCTCGAACCGAATGATCATTCTGCCGTCGGGGCCAAAACAGTTACCGCCACTTTCGGCGGTGAGTGTGGCGACGATGCCATTCGCGGGACAGTTCAACTGAGTCGCCAGTGTGCCAAGCAACCCGCCATAGGTATTCCATGTGCGGGCGAGTACCGCTTCGGTGGTGTTGGCAGCCTGATCCGGGATGAGCCGCGATGGGATGAGGTTCGCCGTCAGCAGATCGGTCTGCTCGATCAAGTAGCCTGTTGGCGCTTTGGTCGTCGTAAGATTGAGATATTGGGTGGACGCATAGCCATCGCTCGTGCCGACCTTGACCTTGATCCAATTACCTTGATTATCCAGCACCGTCAACACCGATCCTTGTCCAACTGTGGTGAGGACAGGGAAGTTCGTACCGGGGCCGCTGCGAATGTTCAGGCTGTTCGTCGTGACCTCGGCATGTTGGCCTCCTGTCGATGCCTGCGGCTTGACATCCGTTAGCGTAACAAAATTACTCGCCACGAACCCATGCGTATCAGTGCCATCCACGCGAACTTCGAGCCAGTCGGCGCTAGGCGCATTGATGGTTTGAAGGATGGTATTCTGCATAAGTAGGCTGACAACCTGTGCGCTAGTCGAAGGGTTAGCTCTTAAATTAAGCGAATCGGTATTCACAATGGCATATTTTTGCATTAATCGCTCCTAAATAAAGGATCATTAACCTAAACTGCAAATCGATTTTATCTACATCCTGCATACGTCTATTCAAGTACAGATCACTACAAATTGTCAAATTGAGGCTGGTAGACACGCTGCAACAGCGTATGAGATGTGTTTGGAAGATCGGAACGCAATGGTTTGTGTTATCCTACAAACGATTAACGGATTCCCAGAAGCGGATTAGGTGAGCGATGAGCGAATCCACAAATAAACTATCGTTGGGGATGGTATGGCATCGGTTAACTGAACCTCACAGCAGTATTCGTGAACCGGAACAACGGCGACGCGCCCAATTACTGTCGCAGTTAATGCTGGTTCTCATTCCACTCGGCATTATCTCCACGATTAGTACGGGGATTGCCAACTCTGCCCGCCCCCAAGCGTTACAGCTTGGTTTCGTCGCCACCTCGCTCGTCATGATTGCGGGCATGATCATCGCCTACGCATTTAGCCGCACCCGCTACTACGGCATTGGCGGAGTCATCGTTCTAGGCATGATCTACGGGACAACGCTCCTGCTTACCAAAGTGGTGCCTACCTCGCAGAACAGCTTCCTACCCTACCTGACGATGATCGTCCTGTTGAGTAGTATGCTGTTCTCGATACGCTATACCCTCCTCTTTACCATATTGTGCGCGGCGGGTATTGTGCTGCTGCCAGAGCTTACGCCGGGTGTCGCCAAGTCCACGGTCACTAACGAACTGTCTTATTTACTGCTGATGGCAGCGTTGGTCTTTGTTGCCGTGCGCCAGCGCGACCTGATCGAAGCCGACCGACGTGCTATCCGTTTGCAGATCGAACAGGCGTTGGCGCATGAGCGCGACCTGCTTTCCATCTTGATGCACAACATCCCCGATGCCATCTATTATAAGGATATACAGGGGCATTTTCTCCGCATCAATGCCGCCGAAGCCAGACTATTGGGTATTAATGATACCGATGGCGCGATTGGCAAGACAGACTTTGACTTTTTCAGCTCCAGTCACAGCGAACAAGCGTGGGAAGACGAGCAGACTATTCTCCGCACGCATATGCCCCTAGTGGATCGGTTGGAACATTTCATCACGCCCGACCAGCAAGAGATTTGGGTTTCCGCTGCCAAAGTGCCGATCTTCGACAAGGACGGCGGCATTATGGGTATTGTCGGCGTTTCGCGCAACATTACCGAACGCCGCACTGCTGATGAAGCACTCCGTAACAGCGAAGAACGCTTGCGTTCATTGATCACATCGATGGACGATCTGATTTTTTCGTTTGATCTGAACGGACACTTTTTGTTTTACCACCAGCCCAACGGGATCGCCGGTGATACGCCGATTATGCGGCAAACTCATTATGTCGGCGTTGCAATCGCCAAATTGCTGCCGCCAGAAATTGCAGAGCAGTTTCGATTGGCAATGGAAGATGTCACTAGAACACTTTCCCCACAATCAATGGATTACCGTGTGCAAACGGATAACCAAGAGTATTTTTTTAGCGCTCGCATTTCGCCGCTCATTAATGCGTCCATGAAACTGATCGGCGTAACCGTCGTTGCCCGCGATGTTACGGCAGCTATGCGAGCCAAATTGCACGAAGCTCGCTTCCAAAAACTAGAGCAGATCAATCAAAATGTCTCGACCCTATTTCTGGAATCCGACGATTACAACGAAGTCATTAACGGAACGTTGCAGATCATTGGCACGGGGTTAGATGTGTCGGGTGCTTACGTCTTCCAGTTCCACAATTTTGAACATCTACTGGACCATACCAGCGAATGGGTTGCAGCGGGGGCACCCCCTGTCATCGGGGATCTAAAAGGCATCTCTATGGACGAAGTGATGCAGTCGCTTCTGCCCCTTCTGAGCACTGGCATGGTGTTAAGTAAGCAGGTTGACGAACTGCCCGCCGACTTGCAGACAGTCCTCAAGATGTACTCCTACCAGAGTATTTTGGTGGTGCCGATCTATGTGGATACCCATGTGCAAGGGTTTATCGGCGTGGGCGAGAAGCGCTACCGACGGTCATGGCTCCCCGAAGAGATCACCACCATACGCACCATCAGCGAAAACATCTCGCGGGTGCTGGAACGCCAGCGGGTACAGATGGCACTGGTGCAGGCGCGGGATGCCGCCTTACGTTCCGCACAACTCAAGAGCCAGTTCATGTCAAATATGAGCCATGAAGTCCGCACCCCGATGACAGGCGTACTGGGCATGTTAGAACTGCTGCTCGAAACGCCGCTAGACGAAACCCAACACGAGTTTGCCGAGACGGCTTTTAGCAGCGGACACAATTTGCTGCGTATTCTGGATGATGTCCTAGATTTCTCCAAGATTGAAGCAAACCGTGTGGTTCTCGAAGATCGAGTGGTTGACCTGCGGGGATTCGTTAAGGAAATCAGTGCGACATTATCCGCTCAGGTCACCAAGAAAAAATTGGATATGAAACTGTTGGTCGTGGATGATGTGCCTGAGCAGGTCGTGACCGACCCGACGCGCCTGCGACAAATCCTGCTTAACTTGCTGTCTAATGCGATCAAGTTTACGCAGCGGGGCAGTGTTGGCATCCGTGTCCGTCAGATGAGTAGCGCTCAGGGACGTTCGCGCTTACGGTTTGAGGTCAGCGACACGGGCATCGGCATCAAAGCCGAGCAACTAGGCCATATCTTCGAGAGTTTTGTGCAGGCCGATGGCAGCACGACACGACGCTACGGCGGCACCGGACTGGGACTGGCGATCTCACGTCAGCTTGTCCAACTCATGGGTGGGGAAATCGATGTCCAAAGCACCGTTGAGGTAGGTAGCACTTTTGGGTTTACGCTAACCCTGCCAATTGCAGAGATTAGCCCCAATGCTGCCACGCTGACCGCAGCGGCTAACGGGCACGCTGCGCTTGAAGACGCTGTCGCAAAAGCAAAAAGGCTGCCCTCGCCTAATCCAGTGCGTTTGCTCATCGCTGATGATAACAGTGCCAATCAGCAACTTGTCATGCGGATGCTCGAAGCCGATGGCATTGAATGCGATGTTGCCAACGATGGCGAGGCAGCGCTTCAACTACTCGAACATAACACCTACCAGATGATTTTGATGGACATCCATATGCCGTTATTGGATGGGCTGGCGACAACACGCCGCATTCGCGCTTTACCCGGCTCGGTCAGTACTATTCCAGTGATCGCCCTGACGGCGAGTGTCCTTGAGGTAGAGAAGAAAACCTATCTGGACGCAGGCATGAACGGCCTATTAAGCAAACCGTTTAGCATGGACGAACTGCGTACTTGTGTTTACCATTGGATAGGTCAACCGTCGTAATCTGTAGGGACAGGGCTTGCCCCTGTCCGCCGTATCCCGTTACCCCGACTATCTATTCACGGGCAACGCAAAATGCCGGACAACGCAAGCATTGTCCCTACGAAATCCCGTTTGGTGTAGGGTTGAATTGCGTTACCCGCGCTTGGTCGCCCTTACGCCTCGCGCAGTGACTCCAATACGCTCAAGACTTTGCTATCGGGCACATCGCTGCACAGCACTGGATCGCCTGCCGCCTTCAGCAGCACAAAGCGCACCGTCGATCCGACGCGCTTTTTGTCGGTATCCATCGCGGCGCGGAGTTCGGCAGCCGTGTACTTCCGATAACGTACAGGCAGCTTTAGTTCGCGCAGCAGTTCTTCGACGCGGAAGGGCAGTGTAGTATCGCACAGGCCGTGAACTTGGGACAGCCGCGCTGCTGCCAGCAATCCAAAGGCGACGGCCTCGCCATGCCGCCAGCGATAATTGCTGACCCGTTCAAGCGCATGGGCGAAGGTGTGACCAAGATTCAGATAAGCGCGGATATTGGCCTCATAGGGGTCTTCCTGAACGATGGCAATTTTGAAGGCAATCGCCTGAGTGATGAAGTCCGTCGTGCCACGCCGATACAACGCCGGATTTAGCAGCGCCGTATCGCGGATCAACCCAGCCTTGACGACCTCAGCAATCCCACAGCGCCACTCCACATCGGGCAGCGTTTCTAACACCGAGGTATCGACAATGACCATTTCGGGCTGCTTGAACGCGCCGATCAGATTTTTGCCCTGCGGCAGATCGACGGCGACTTTGCCGCCGACACTGGCATCGACCATCGCTAACAGGCTGGTCGGCGCTTGAATATAGGGTACACCGCGCAAATAGCTAGCCGCCGCAAAACCCGCCATATCCCCGATAACCCCACCCCCCAGCCCAATCACTACCGATCTGCGATCCAGCCCGGCCTCGATAAACGCATCATACAGCGTTCGCACGGTATCCAGCGTTTTATACTGCTCCCCTTCTGGCACGGTGATCAGCACCGCATTGCCGAGCGCTTCGACGAGCGCCTGACCGTACAACGGCGCAAGGGCTTCATTGGTGACAACGGCGACTTTGCCCGTCAATTTATGTTCCGCCAGCAAGTCTGGCAGTGTCTTGAGTCCCCAGTCACCGATGAGGACCGGATATTGCGAATCGGGCGCGTGAACAAGTAACTTGGTTAGCATGAGTTAATTTACATCTCTATTCTGGGTGGAAAGCCGCCCGCAGCGCATAGCGCAACGATCCCGCTTTGACCACACTATACAGTCCATAGGTAATTAAACCCGAAAGCAAAGTAATCGCATAAAACGAGTCTTGTGGGTTCAGGCGCAGAGAGAATCTCAAATAGAACAGGATCGGCATAATCGCGACCAAGGCGATCCGCAAAACGAAGACACCCGCCAGTCCCGCCAGCGCCCCAAAGGTTGTATTGTGAACCTTGCTCGACACCGCCAAATTGAGCGCGGTAACGGCGCGCATTCGCCATAGCGGAACCCAGAAACCCATGATAAAAGTGGATAAGGGGAAGATCAGATAGAACTCCGAATAGATGAAACCGGATGAGAACGCCCATAAAACGTTGATCAGGGCAGGTACGGTCTGGAAAGCCCGATCCCACTGCATGATACGCCAGCCGCGCAGTTGCGCTGTTGAGTACTTCGCCGCGAGAATATCCTGCTCGTGCAGCGTCGTCAAGCGCAGCAGATCCCACTGGCCTGACTCAATTTGGCTGTTGATGCTGTTGACGGTGATCATCGTGTAATAGACATCTGCCAATAGGCTCACGATCAAGCTAAGGGTTGGCCCGAACCGCAAGACGTAGAAGATCCGGTAACGATACGCAAAAGGGTTTGGCCCCAGTCTCCCAGTGGCACTAAACATTAACCACAGCACGGTAATCAGGCCGCACACGCCCAATAACTGATACAAGCCGCGCTTCAAACTCCCCTGACCGCGAAACCAACGCACTTGTCGCAGATCGTGGTCAAACACCGGATTCGCAGTATCAATAATCGCTTGCGGGAGTTGACGCTTTAACAGCGGTTTGTCGATGGCAAAGGGCGAATTCAGAAGGGCCATGTGTGTTGAGATCTCTCTAGATTTTCTTTAGTTCTTTAATCCGTCCTGAACGCCGTTCGATAGGCACGGCGGAGGGCATACCGTTGTACCCGCCTGTAAAAATAGTTGATAACAAACCCAACCACTAGTGTACCAAACAATAACGCCGCTGAACCGAAAAAGAGGCTTTCTAAGCTACTGCTATAAACTAGCGAACCCAGTAGACGAGCCAGTCCATAGGTCGTCGCCGCGATGACGATAACCAGTCCAATGTGCAGCGCAAACACCAATCCGAACCCGGCGAGTACGGCAAACGTCAGATTCCGAATGCCTGCCGACACCGCGATCCCGATTGCTACAACAGTTCGCATCCGCCACAACGGTTCAAGGGTATAGACCACGCACAACGTTACAATGCTTCCCAGATTGAGCAGCGCACTCAATGAGGTTATGGTCAGGAAGGGATAACCATTTGAAGTCGCTGCGATGTCTGTCACCGCAAACGCGATGGCACACAACCGCAGTGCCATATCCAGCGTCATGAAGCGCCAACCGCGTACTTGCGCGACGGCAACCTTGCCCAATACCAGATCGCGCTCCGGGATCGGGGTTAGGCGCAATGAGTCCCACTCGCCCGAAGCGATCAACCGATTGATGCTGTTGACGGTGATCACTAGATAGTATAAATTGGCAATGACCATGATCAGAAACGTCGCGAACAGGATAATGGCAAACCATACGCTCGTATTGTAGTAGTAATAATAACTACCATATCGCCCCGCTGCCGACCTTCTGAAATAGTCTAACAGAAACAGCACGCTCACCAGCAGCGGGATACCGATCAGGACATAGGCGCTATACATGACTAGCGCTAGTGGACGGCGCAGCCAGCGCACCCGCCGCAGGTCGCGTTCAAAGGCGGCATTACGCGGCGTGATGAGGGAAAACGGCAGGATGCGCTTGAGCATAGTTAGCCTACCTAGTCTGTTTTGAACGCCCATCGGAAAGCGCGACGCAGTGCCGCCTCTTGTACCTGCCTGTAATAATAGTTGAGCGCGAAAGCAAAGGCTCCGGTCAACAGTAAGCCAGCTAGCGACGTAAACAGATGCGTTTCAAACCGACGATCCGCCGCAATGGCAAAAGCAAAGGTAATCGCGTACAGGCTGGAAATCGTGAAGCCTATGACGAAAAACTGCACGATATGCAGCGCAAAGACCGCCGCCAATCCTGCCAGCACCGCAAAGGCTAGATTCCGAATACCCGCCGATAACGCGATTCCGACTGCGACGATGGTTCGCATTCGCCACAAGGGTTCAAGGACATAGGCCGCGCAAAACACGAGTATGATTCCTGCATCCAGCAGCGTGCTCAACTCATGCCGCACTTGCAAAATATTTGTGGTTGAGACTGCTAGCGCGACTATCACCACAATACCACACAGTCGTAAAGCCATATCCAGCGTCATCAACCGCCAACCGCGTACCTGCGCGACAGCAACCTTGCCCAAGACCAAATCGCGTTCCGGGATCGGGGTCAGGCGCAGCGAATCCCATTCGCCCGACTCGATCAGCCGGTTGATACTGTTGACCGTGACGACCAGATAGTATAGATCGGCGGCGGCACTGATCAGAAACGTTGCAAGCAGAATAAGCACAAACCACAAATCGAAATCAGTGGAGTAGTACCTGTCCAATTGCAGTGCTGCCATCTTTCTGAAGTAATCTAGCGCGAACAGCACAGCCTCGATCAATGGGATGCCGATCAGGAGATAGGCGCTATACATGACTAGCGCTCGTGGACGGCGCAGCCAACGCACCCGCCGCAGATCGCGCTCAAAGACTGCGTTGGATGGCGCGATCATGGAAAATGGCAGGATAGTGCTTCGCATCGTGATTGCCCCTATCTAGCCCGCTGAATGTGCTTCCACAACACCAGCACAGAGCGAGCGACTTTCTTCGAGGAGCGCCCCGCTGTGTCAATGTGATGCGGCAGCGCGGCATAGGCCGAGGCCCGTACCGCCAACAGTTCGTTCACTCGTGCTTCTGGGTTACTGCCCATTAACAAAGGGCGATCCGTCTTGCCCACCAGCCGTTCCACAATCTCATGGGCAGGCGCTTCGAGACAGACCACAACGCCGGCACGGTTCAGCGCGTCGCGATTCTCAGCTTTCAGCACAATCCCGCCACCTGTCGCGATTACCGTTCGCCGCCATGCAATCATTTCCTCGCATAAGGCGCTTTCGATCTGGCGGAAAAAAGGTTCGCCATTCTCGGCAAAGATAGCGCTAATGCTTTTGCCCTGCCGCTGCTCGATCAACCTATCGGTATCGACGAAGGGCCAGCGCAGGGTAGCAGCAAGATACTGCCCGACTGTGGTTTTGCCCGTACCCATAAAGCCGCACAGGATAATGTTATTTGGTGGGCGATTGGATGTCGTCATGCTGCCCTCACCCTAAATCCATCTCCCATAGGATTTGCATAAAAACACCTCCCGTGTAAGGTGAGTTAATAATCGTAGTTGAACTGCCACGGCTGGTTGTCCATCGGCACGTCGGCTACGCAATTCTGGCGGAGCGCCGCGAAACGCGGGCGTAGTTCTTCCATTGAGTCGCCGCCGAGTTTTTCCAGCAGTGCTGTCGCCAACACAATCGCCACCATTGCTTCGACCACCACAACCGCACGCGGTACGGCGCAAAAGTCGCTGCGTTCGTAGTCGATGCTGCGGGCTTCGCCTGTTGCCAAATCAACCGAGTCGAGTGGGTTGAGCGTCGTCGCGATGGGCTTCATCGCTGCCCGCACGATGATGGGTTCGCCAGTGGTAATGCCACCTTCCAGCCCGCCTGCGCGATTGCTGTTGCGGCTCAATTTGCCATCGTGAACATGGATCGCGTCGTGGACTTCGGTTCCGCGCATCAATGCCTGCGCGAACGCCTGCCCAATCTCAACGCCTTTCATGGCGTGGATGCTGCCGACTGCGCCCATCAACTGCCCATCGATCTTGCGATCATAGTGGACATGCGATCCCAAGCCCGGCGGCACATTGATCGCGGCGACCTCGATAATCCCGCCGAGGGTATCTTTGGCCTGAATCGCTTCCTTGATCGCTTCGTGCATTCGCTCCGTCGCGGCGGCATCGGGACAGCGCACTTCGCTGGCTTCGGCTGCCTCGAAGCGAGCGGCGTAATCGTCAGTCGGTGGCAGATCGGCAACCACATCGCCAATCGCCGTAACATAGCCCTGTACGCGAATATCGAAGGCGGCAAGCAGCTTTTTGCAGACCGCCCCAACTGCCACACGCATCGTTGTTTCGCGGGCGCTGGCGCGTTCGAGACTCAGCCGCAGATCGCGATAGCCATACTTGATTGCGCCTGTCAAATCCGCATGACCGGGACGCGGCGTGGTCATTGGGTCAATGGTTTTTTCGACCCAATTCTTGTAATCGCGATTTTCGACCAATAGTGCAATGGGCGATCCAGTCGTCAATCCGGCGACGACTCCCGCCGCAAAACGCACATGATCCTTTTCAATGGACATACGCCCGCCGCGCCCATAGCCCTGTTGGCGACGCAGTAAATCAGCATCCACGTCGGCGCTGGTCAAGGGCAATCCGGCGGGCATTCCTTCAAGTATTCCGGTGAGCAGCGGGCCATGTGACTCGCCCGATGTTAGAAAACGCATGATGTCTGTTCTGTCTCTTTCAACTTGATAATACACGATGTGTAAACACGACTCAGGGAAGTTATGCTGTCGGTTTCCAGTGTCCCAACCAACGAATAGTCGAGAATTTGCTGTTCACAGCATTGAACATGCGCTCATCCGCTGTCCAGAAATCGCACGACAACCGTTCAGCCAATGCAAGATACTGAGCATCATAAGCAGTTGGACGGTTGAACTTCTCTGCTAGTTCATAGCCACGCTTGAGCAGCGCATCATCGAAATGCAATGTCACTGGATAGCTGAGAAGTTGATCGCGTGCGATTAGTCCCTCTTCAGCAGTCACGCGGGCTTGGTATACGGCCTTTCGTGATACGGCGATCAACTCATAGCGCATCAGTGTAGGCGCATTGAGCTGCGTTTGTGCGTCCTTGAGCTGCATGAGCAAACTTGTTGCCTCGGCAGTGAGGGTTTCCACGTAGACCCTAGCAATTAGGATGCCCGAATCAAGAACAACTTGACTCACGACTCTTCCTCGCGCAATTCATCGAGAAGCGACAATGCGCCGACGGTTACGCCTTCGCCCAGTCGTGATCGGATATTGACTTGCAACGCTTCGACCTGCGCCCACCAGTCAGCATAATCAAACGACGATTGGGTATTGCTGGTCAGCATATCCAATACGCGCTGTTTGGCAGCAGGTTCTAGCCGATGAAACTTCTCAATAATTTCTTGTTCCAAAGCGCTCATAGCGAATGCCTTTACTTATCGACCTTGCATTCATTAATCTTCGGAGAGAGAGTTATCAATTTACAGCTTTAGCGCGCCCGACTCATTCAAAATCTGCAAGCAGGTCATTTTCATCAAATCAATAGGTGGCTTCTTGCCTGTCCACGCCTCGAACGCGTTTGCACCCTGATAGACCAGCATCCCGATCCCGCTAACCGCCCGCAGTCCCGCCGCCTCAGCCTCGCGCAGTAAGCGGGTTTTCACAGGATGATAGACCATATCGTAGACCGTACAGTCCTGCGGAAACGGCACGCCTTCCGTCCACGGCGTTTCGGTGACATTAGGCCACTGCCCCACTGGAGTCGTGTTGACGATCAGGCAGGCATTGCGCGAGACTTCTGCCAGCGCATCGACTGGCGCAAATTCGATATTGGGCTGCGCCCAGCTTGACTGCATAAAATAGACAATCGACTCGGCGTGAGCCAGCGTGCGATTGACAAGGATCACGTGTGCGCCAGAGCGAACCAGTCCGGCGGCGGCGGCGCGGGCTGCCCCACCCGCCCCAAGAATAATCACGGGTCGGTCTTTGCCAAAGCTGATCCGGTTAGCAGCCATATCGCTCAGGAAGCCGCCCATATCGGTGTTCATGCCTTCCAACCGCCCAGTACTGCGATCCACACGAATCGTGTTGATAGCCCCGACAACAGTTACCGCCTCAGTAATCGTATCGACCAGCGGGATCACATCGACTTTGTGCGGCACGGTCACATTAATTCCGCGAAAGCCAAGCGAGGCGATGCCCCGCAGGGCTTCGCGCAGATGTTCCGAACGCACGGGCAGCGGTACGTAGCGCCAATTCAAGCCCATGTAACTGAACGCCGCGTTGTGCATCTCCGGCGAGAGCGAATGCGTAATAGGCCAACCGATGACCCCTACGAGTTGCGTTTGTCCGTTAATAGCCACTGCCATTACTCCGATGAATTACGCCACCGCTCATACCAGTCAGATCGAGCGTGCTGGGCACTTTCAAGTATAGCGCGTAATTCGGCTTCGTCGGAAGTTTGCAACGCCGCCTCGATCTGATCGATCTGTTTGCGGAACAAGACCAACGTATCTAGCACCGCTTGACGATTGGTCAAGAGCATATCGCCCAGCATGGTGAGGTCGCTGCCTGCCAAGCGTGACATATCGCGGAAGCCGCTGGAGGCTAGCAACCAAGGCGTATCATCAGCTTGTGATTCTTCCATGACCGCCCGCACCAACCCCACACTGATCACGTGGGGCATGTGGCTGATCGAAGCAACGGCACGGTCATGGCGTTCGGCAGGGAGTATCAAGCACCGTGCGCCAATCGCGTCGATCATACTTTGGGCAAAGGTGAGCGCTTCCGGTGTGGATCGCTGCGATGGACACAGCACAAAGACGCGATCCACAAAGAGAGTCGCGTCGGCCTCAGTGGGACCACTGGTTTCTTTGCCGCCCATCGGGTGTCCACCAATGGCGAGTAGAGTCTCCGGCAGCGTATCCATCGCCCGGACAATCTGCGTTTTGCTGCTGCCCAAATCAAGGATCAGAGTCCCCGGTTTGGCAAGCGTCTTGAGCCTGTCTAACAGGCTGACAATCACACGGATAGGGGTGGCGAGAATAATAACATCGGCGCTAGCGGAAGCGTGATCAAGATCCGCCACTATCTCGTCAAAATAGGGGGCGGCGAGGGCGCGATGGGCGGTGTCACGTTCTACACCGCGCAATGCTTTGACCTTGCCACGCAAAGACAGGGCTAAGGATGATCCCATTAGCCCTGTCCCAACAATCGTAAATTCGGCTTCGTCGAGTGCCTTCATGGAGAAATTCTTGTGTCGCATATAATCCAGATTTGTCTGGATTATATGCTAAGTGGTGGATCTTTGCGCCTGTTTTTCGTCAGTCCAGTTCCACCACTTGAGCAACTCAGGCTCGCGCTGCGCGGTAGTGGCATAGTACACGGCACAGCGGAAGGTATACAGCATACAGCGATCTACCTGAACACCTTCATAATCACATAATTGTTGATACAGCGCTTCGGGATCGGCATCGCGCAGCGAGTCTACTGACTGCAAACCGAGGTTCCAGAAATCTTCGGCAACGGCAATGCCCACACCGGGGATCTGCCGAAGTTCGCGCAGGGCTGCCTGCTTTTTCTGATCAACGATAGGTTTAACCATTTTGAGTTTCATCATGCTGCCGCTGGCTCCGCAAAAACAAGGATATAACCGTTCAGATCGCGGATGGCGAATTCCTGCATTCCATAAAATGTGGTTCGCATTTCCATTTTTGACGAAACCCACCCACCTCAATAGTATAGCACGAATGTTCTTATGATTCAATTGTGCAGCAACCGGGACAGGGCAATTGCCTCAAAATGAAATTCAGGGTAGGGTTTCCACCGTTTGGCGGACAGGGCAGGCATTGTCCGCTGGCTATATGGTAAGGACATCGAATTACACTTTTTCTTGGTAAGACCCTATACTACGAACACAATCAAAATTCTTGTGTGAATAACATGGAGTCCCGACGTGGAGAAAGATCGCAATGGTGCAGAACCCTGCCGTCTTTACGTTGCGCCCCAACTGGCCTAGACTTGAACCTTGAGAGGGATATCATAGACTTTGAAACCGAATTATTCTGATGCGGGGTTGTGGTGGAAATGGGTTATTGCGACTGGAGCCGGGCTAGGCTTGGGGCTAGCCACATGGCCTTTAGCGATGAGCGGCGCAGGCGGTATAGGTCTTATTGGCCCGCTCGTGGGTTTCCCCGGACTCATCAGCGCGATTGCCATGGGACTAGTTGGTTTGTTTCAGGGGCTGGTGCTGCGCCCACATCTGCGCCGGGCCAATTGGTGGTTTGCGGCGACTCTGGTAGGGTGGGGGGTCTTCTTCGGGTTAAGCTACAGCGGCGCTTTCTTCTTTCCTTATGTTCGATTGGGCTTTGGATTCATAACCCCCTTTGTCAATGGGGATATCTATAGCGGTGCAGAAGTTGGTCTCGTAGTGGGCTTCTTTCAATGGCTGGTGCTGCGGCAGACGGTGAAAGAGGCCAGTTGGTGGATAGCGATTAGCACTCTGGGCTTTGGCCTCAGTCTGCCATTAGCCGCTGGCATTGGCATTTATCGTACCACCCTGAGTTCC
Source organism: Chloroflexota bacterium (assembly GCA_040007395.1). Taxonomy (GTDB): domain Bacteria; phylum Chloroflexota; class Anaerolineae; order Aggregatilineales; family UBA2796; genus DATGFK01. The sequence continues at coordinate 8,210 of JBDTVG010000217.1, read as the reverse complement.
AATATCGGATACGCAGCGAATCCCTATATCACGCTCGGCGAATCGGCAGCCGTCGGAGGCATTCTGATCGGTGCCGTTACCGGATTTGGCCTAATTTGGCTATTGCACCAGCGGAAGGATCAAGACAATGTTCAAGCGGCTCCTGAACCTTCTGACAACCCATCCTGAACTTGCTTTCATGGGTATCCTGATAGCGATCTTGGTGCTTTTGCCGCATATACCCTATGTCAACTGGTACGGCTTTGATAGGTTCCCTGTCTCTACGAGCGGAGGCACCCCTATCCCCAGCTCGTCGGAAACGCTGGTGGTCACGACAGAAAGCGGCCCCGGCTCGTTTCAAGATATCCTAGCTAAAGCACCCAATGGGGCAACCATCACATTTGCGCCCGAACTGAAGGATAAAACCGTCAACTTTGGATTTACTGCCACCATAGACAAAAGTTTGACGATTGTAGGGCCAATAAACCTTAGTAGCCCAACCTCGAATGGCGCATCCAATCTATTTAGTATGGTAAAAGGAGTGACCATCGAACTGAACAACGTCGATATTGTAAAGAGTGTCGGTGATGAGCTATATCGTGGGGGGGTGATTGTCAATAACGGCGGAACGCTCCGGTTGATAAATTCCCGTGCCTTTGGCAATGCCACAAACGTTCTGCGCCAAGCGCCCAGTGGTGCCGGTGTTATCAATAACATTGGTGGCACTGTCGTTATTGAACATTGTTCTTTTGATAACAACAAAGCTGGTTCTAATCAAAACGATAGCCGGTTTGATCGTGCAATGGGTGGTAGTGGGGCTGTTCTTTACAACGATCATGGCAACATGACCATTTCAGATAGCTCATTCCATCAGAATACCGCACATGGTGATGGGGGGGTCATTTATAACGACCATGGAACCATCACGATTACCCACACGGAATTTGATAGTAACGTTGCCAACAATCAGGTGTCTGTCCAGAATAATCAAGCCAGCAACAGTTTCCTCGTCGGCAGAGGAGGGGCCATCTTTAGTGATGGCGGCGAAGTGACCATCACCCGCTCGACGTTTGACTACAATACGGCTGTATACCTTGGCGGTGCCATCTATCTGACAGGCATGGGCAAATTCACACTGGCAAATACGAGTTTTGTCTATAACACTGCGACGGGCGGCGGTGGTGCAATCTATAACGAAGGCGCTGACCTAACGCTCATCAATGCGACCCTATATTTTAATAAGGGAAACGGGTTATGGGGTGGTAACTCGATCTTTGGCACCGCCCAGATCAGCAACAGTATTCTTCAGAACGACAAGTCAGTGGGTCGGAATTGTGTAGGTGGCATCACGGACAATGGGCATAACCTGCAATATCCCGACAATGATTGTGGAACTTCTATTCCCGTTGGCGATGTGTTGTTTGCAAAGGGAAGTAACCGCGGCGACCTACAGGCGAATAGTCCAGCTATCGACGCAGGCGACAACACGGTCTGCGCGGCAGAGGCAGTCAATAACGTGGATTTGTTGGGGATAACGCGACCGCTGGATGGAGGTACTGGCAAAGCAATTTGCGATATAGGAGCCTTTGAGTACGACCCAAACGCTAAAAAACCATAATCGCCTCAGCACTTCACATGCCGGACAACGCAGGCCCTGTTCGCTAAATGGTTGAACTGCGTTTGCCTTGCTGGGGGCTAATTTTTGCAATTTGTTAAATCTGCATATACTAACGTCATGCTAAAGTCTGCAAAATTAGAGGCCCGATATATGCGAGAAAGCCCACTGATTCTGACAGTTGAAGACGAACCACGCATCTCCCGCTATCTGCGTAGCAGTTTGCAGATGGCTGGGTATGATGTCCTTGTGGCTCCCGATGGCATTAAAGCGCTCGAACTGGTTCAGGAAAACCGCCCCGATCTTGTCCTGCTGGATCTGGGGCTGCCGCACATGGGCGGCTTTGAGGTGCTAGAACACATTCGGCGGCAGTTCGACATTCCTGTGATCGTCCTGACCGCGCTCGATACTGAGGACGATAAGGTCAAGGCGTTGATGATGGGCGCTGACGACTATTTGCCCAAGCCTTTTGGCAACAAAGAGCTTCAAGCGCGAATCGTGGCGGTGCTGCGCCGTTACCACATGTCGGAACCAACGGCACGCCGCGAGATGCAGTACATCAACGGCGGGTTAATCATCGACTTCGCGACTCGGCAAGTCTCGGTCAACGACACTCGCGTGCATCTCACGCCTACCGAATATCGCCTGCTGATGACGATGGCAGAAAACACCAATCGGGTGTTGACCCATGACTATCTGCTGTCGCACGTCTGGGGCGTGGAATATAGCGACGATGTGCATATTCTGCGGGCGACAATCTGGCGGCTGCGGCAAAAGGTCGAGAAGGATGCCGCCAACCCAGACTATATTCTTAACGAGCCGGGGGTTGGTTATCGGTTGACTCAGCAGGATGCGTCAGCGACGACCCCTCTCAATAGTTAATCGGATTTCATTATGCAATAGCCTTCCAGCCGACTGTTGATCGGAAGGAAGGCCATTAAGTGCAGAATGCTCGATCTCTACGGACTCAGCAAGGGTGGCTATATAGGTTAATAGGGAGTCCGTTCGTAGGTTGCCCTCAGCCGTTCAATCCCCAATCGTTTTCGCGTTTCATCGGGATTCACCCCTCGTCTTTGATTTTCGTTGTTGACAGTCTTTTTCGCGTTTTCAAACGCCTCTTCGCTTTCCCAGACGGCAGTGGTCATGAAGTTGTAACGGCTGTCGCCATCCTGTAGTTCGTGAAGAAATCCCTCAACGAAACCGGGCAAAGTTTTGATGAAACTTTGCACTTTGAGCGCTCCCGCTCGGAATTCGGCTTTGGATTCTTCGGGAACAATGAACGTGTCGATCAAGACCTTTTCCATTTTGGACTCCTTGTGCATCTGACTGGAAACTTAGGAAAACATGCAGCACTGTGTTGCGTATCTACTGTATGATCAGTTAGAATCAGGGTCAATCAGCAAAGAATCGGATTGTGTTGGATATGCGACACAGGAGGAAAAGTTGGTGCAAAAGTCAGCGCAAAAGTCGGAAGCTCAAGAGGATCTGCGGATTCAACGGACACGCAAGCTGCTCCAACAGGCGCTCTTTGAACTCACTGTCGAAAATGGGTTTGCCACCGTCACGGTACGCGACATCGCCAAACGCGCGATGGTCAATCGCTCCACGTTTTACCGCCATTATTTGGATAAATATGACCTGCTCAAGCAGTACCTCGATGAAGTGCAAACGCTAACCTCGGACGCGGCTTTGGTAGCCGAAAAAGCAAGTCAAAGCACACCTGAAAGAGTACCGTCTGGTCTGCTGGTATTGGTCAAACATGTTCAGGAGTATGCCGATTTTTACCGTGTCATGCTCGGTCAAACTGGCGATCCAGTCTTCACCCATCGCTTTCGGCAGATGTCTGAAAAGCGCTATCGTTATCTATTTTCGCGATTCGGTGGAGAAACTGATCCCAACGCGCCGCCCGTCGAAATGAAATTAAGTTACATCTCGTCCGCAACGGTGGGCGCGATCTTATGGTGGTTGGAAAACGACCAACCCTTTAGCGCTGAACAGCTTGCAATCTGGCTTGGTCAAATTAGCATGACTAGCGCCGGACTGATGCTGCATCCGATGCAACCGTCCACACCTTGAAACCAGTGTAGTGAGCGTGTTCCAACCGAGCCGACATTTTCGATTTGCATATACTTGGATAGTGCAGCTTATAGAGGAGCGCGGAATTTATGCAATCGATGGGTATTCGTCTAGTTCTAATTGTCCTTATTCTAGTGTGTGGTGGTGGCATGTATCTTGCTGTTGATACGCTTGAGGCTGCACCGCTCAAGCAAGCGCAGACGGTGGCGGAGAGTCGCTTTGGCACAGACCTGATCGCCCTGTGTCAGGGGGCAACTCAGGCACGCGGCGTACTGCCCGCCAACAGCAAAATCGGTATCATCAACAGCGTCGAAAACACCGTGTTTGACATCTATGACTCAGCCATGCCCACCACCATGAAAGCTACCGATAAATCTGATGTGAACGTCTTGCTGTGTCTCAAAGAGGACAAAACTGTCTTCGATACCTCTAAGTATGGTAAGCCTGCCAAGTATACGTGTACTCAGTACGAACGTGACTTACTCGGTTATCTGGTAGATGCCAAAACGGGCAAGACGCTCGACTATAAGAAATTCGACGGTCAGACCCCGCCCGATTGCCCCGACACGGCGGATCAGGACTGGACAAAAACGGGCGATCTGCCTGATGCGTCGGACATCATTACATGGCTCACGCGCCACGCCAAAAGCGCGGCGTAAGATCATGTTGTGTTGCCCTCACTCCCGCCTCTCTACCGCAGGGCGAGGGGTGAAAATACGATTATATTGAAGTCCCTCGCCTTTGGGAGAGGGACTTAGGGTGAGTCATCAGGAACTACCCCACAAGCAACGGCATGACAAAACGGCGCGCTTGTCTCCCCGCGCCCTGCGGGAGAGGAGCTGGGGTGAGGGCTTTTCCACGAGAGATAGTAGCAACTGAAAGGGGTTGAAATGGCAGACTTTGCAGCGCAAGCGCAGATGGGTTCGGACACATATTCACTAGGGGCACCCACGGCAGAATACAAGCCGGGTCGGGGTGCAATCTTGCGAGCTTTCCTTGGGTTCATTCTGGCGGTCGTGGGTGTTTTTGGATTACTGTACGCCGCCATCGGATCGCACGTCTCTACTACTGATCGCAGACCAATCCTTATTCTGGCTGGGTTTGGCGTATTAATGGGCTGGGTATTGATCGAAAGCTGGATAGGCCGCCGCAACCTACGAGTGCAGGTTTTTACGGATGGCTTGGTACGCAGCCAGCACGGCAAAACTGTGGTAGTGCGTTGGGACGAGATCGCCAGCGTATTGCAATCTGTCACGAAGCATTACACCAACGGTATCTACACGGGCACGACCCATACGTACACTGTATTCACTAAAGATGGCACAAAAACCACCTTCAACGATACTCTGAAAAACGTTGAGCAGCTTGGCAATGCTATTCAGGATCAGGTAGCAAAGCGCCTATATCCGCAAATGATGACTCTTTACAATAACGGTGGTACGGTTCAATTTGGCAAACTGTCGATTAGCCCAATGGGATTGGCATGGGGCGACAAGTCGCTAGCGTGGTCAGAGATCGAAGCCGTGCAGATTCAAAAGGGCATTCTTTCTGTCAAAAAACAGGAAAAGTGGTTCAAGTGGGCGAATATCCCCGTCTCCTCCATCCCGAATATGTTGGTTGCGCTGACCATGATTGACCGCATAGTGGGGCTAAAAACCAAGAAATAGCATCCAATACCGGACAGGGCAAGCCCAGTCCCTACCATCACACGGGATTTCGTAGTGATGAGGCTTGCCTCGTCCGGCATTTTGCAGTGTCCGGCATTTTGCGACGTTTGCCAAACAACGGACAGGGCAGGCCCAGTCCCTACTATCGCAAGGCGGCTTCGATTCTTGATCGGAAGCCTTTTAGGCGTTCGGCTGGCTCATTCGAGAACACAAACCGGATAAAGTAATCGCTGCGTTTGCTGCCCCACCCAGTCATCGCAGTAGCGGCGATCTTGCCATGTTCGAGCAGACGCTTTGACAGTTCAGCACCTGTCAGACCAAAGGATGAAGTATCCAGTAACATTGACCAACCACCCTGCGGCTTGACGATGGGATAGCCCGCTAACTCTTCCAGAATAACATCCCGGCGACTCTGCCATTCGTGCGTCGCGGCTGCCACATCCGAGTCGGGCGCACGCAGTGCAATTGTCGCTGCCGTCTGCGCGATACCCACTGGACAGACCACATTGGAAATTGCCACTAAGCCAATATCATTGATGATCGATGGCGGGGCGACGATCCAACCCACGCGCCACCCAATCATGCGATATTCTTTGGACACCGCGCCCACCGTGATAGTCCGTTCGGACATGCCGGGGAACGATGCCGGATGGATATGCTCAACGGAATCGTACAAGATGCGTTCCATCGCGCTATCGTAGAGCATCCAAGCGCCAGCGCGTTGACAAGCCTCGCATAATGCTTGCCAATCCTCCCGCGATAACACCGCCCCTGCTGGCATGGATGGACTCATCATCAGGAATACTTTGGTACGCGGCGTAATGACGTGCTTTAACTGATCAAGATCAAGTTTCCACAAACCATCTTTAATCTGGTAAGGGATATACACGGGTACGCCACCCGCTAAACGAACACGATTGATCAATCCCACATAGATGGGATCGGGCATAACGACTTCATCGCCCGGTTCGAGAATCGCCAGCAAAACGTTTAGAATGCCATTTAACCCGCCCGCCGATGTAATCGTAGAATTCTTCCACTCGTAAGTTACACCGGATAGGTGGCTTACCAATTCTGCCGCTGCCTCACGTAGCTCATTGGCTCCCATAAACGGCAGGTAACTGTTGGCATTATCCAGCGCGGCTGATTGTTGAGTCGCCTCAACAACGCCCTGTGGAGGCCGAAGATCCGTATCCAGATTTTCGAGGCGCAAGACTTCTGGGTTATTGAGTTGGTCGGCAAGGTTGCCCATCTGATCGACACCGATACCAGCCATTCCCTGTAATCTGCTTACCGTCACGATAGCACTCCTGAAATATTGGTCATGATTTCTAATTCCACCGATCTGCTCAAATTTTAGCCGGGAGTTCAACGAATTTTCAAGGTCAATGCAGATTTTGCCTCCCGGTTCGTGTAAACGCATTAATACCTGCCTAGCCGTTGGGGTGATATTCTATCTTTGCGAGAAATAGATGACTGTTTTTCACGATTCTTTTCGTTTACTTATTGTGAAAAATAGTATATACTATTGAAAGTAAAGTGCTTCTCATGCTTTCTTCTTTTGTTTGCCAAGCATGTCATCCTAGACGGCACAGGCAAAAATAGTCCCCGTGTAGTCTCTGTTCCCCTTACTTAAACAATTTAGGCATTAATGGGTGAACCTATCAATATTTTTTGATAGGGAGGATAAATCCTACCTGAGCGGGAAAGTCAATCCGCTTGGAGGAACTATGCCGTTGGATAAGTAGTGTAAGCAGTGAGGAAACGTCAAATGTGGGACAAGAAGCGGATTGCGCTCGTGGCGCATACCAACAAAAAGCAGGATTTACTGGAGTGGGCGCGGTTCAATCGGGAATTGCTGGTTCAACACGAACTCTATTCAACCGCTACTACGGGTAACATGCTCGAACATGTGCTTGCCTTGGAAATCTTCAAATTACGGAGTGGCCCCCTCGGTGGCGATCAGCAGATTGGCGCACGCATCAGCGAAGGCGGGCTGGATTTTCTGATCTTCTTCTGGGACCCATTGGAACCTCAACCCCATGATTCAGACGTAAGAGCCTTGCTCCGAATTGCGGTTGTGTGGAATGTTCCGGTGGCATGTAATCGTGCTTCAGCCGATTTCATCATTACGTCGCCTTTAATGAACGAGCCGTACCAGCGCTCTGTTCCCGATTATGAGGGGGGCGCGACACCAGTGGATGCGTCCCTCTCTTTCAATTTCACCGATGCTATTTTATCGGACTAAGCGGACTGATCGGCGAAGTAATTTCAAGCACAGTCACAACTCAACCCACTTAACAAAAAGGGCATCCTTGCGGATGCCCTAGCTATTTTGTTAGTTTTTAAAACGATTTAATAACGACCACTGCCGGCACGCGATCCGCGCTCTTCACGGGGGCGGGCTTCGCTTACCTGAATCTGGCGGTTGCCCAGCGTGTGACCGTTCAACTGGGTGATAGCTTTGCCGGCCTCATCTTCGGTTTCCATCTCGACAAAACCGAAGCCCTTGGAGCGCCCAGTCTCACGATCCATGATCACGGCAGCGTCCAAAACTGCGCCCGCTTGCTCGAAAAGGTCACGCAGTTCGATCTCCGTGACACTGTAGGGCAGGTTGCCCACGTACAACTTTTTGTTCATCTGATTCCCCTTAAACATTCTTAAGAACTTGCGTGATCTACCCTAAGTCAAGACCAAAACTTAAGCCTTAACAGAGCCTTCACACAGCAGCATATTACTGCTGACACACCTGTTTTGTCAAGTTCGTGAAAGGCGTTGCACAATATTTGGGGAGTGTATGAGATATTTTCAGGAAGCAGAAAGGCAAAAAGCGCCATTCAGGCGCTTAAGGTTGTAGGATAACCAACAGCAAA
>JBDTVG010000216.1:0-90996 GCA_040007395.1 Chloroflexota bacterium | reverse complement strand
AAAACGACTCGACGATCCAATTTGCCATAAAAAACAGGGCACCAACCCCCCCCAACCCCCACACAATCGCCACAGTGCCGATCACGAGACGCGAAGCCTTACTATCTCGCAAGAAGATAAAGCCTGCGTATAACCCAAGCAGCGTTAAGATAGACCCCACGACTGCTACAACAATGCGACTCATGTCGATCTCACCCGGCCCCGGACTTTTTGGCTTGTAAGCAGCCACTTCTGCCATAATTCACTTCCCAAATCTAAGCTAATTTTCTGTGTATTGTAATTATAACTGGGATTAAGAAAGGCAGGGTTACCTAAATGGACTCCCTGCCTTTCGCATATATTTTAGTAGAGATATAGGGTCACTGTATCCCTACCGTGCAAAATACTTATAAACGGGTTTGGCAGCCGTTTATTTTGTAGGCCACGCCGCGTCAATTTCCTTGAGCGTCGTGTCAAGGTCGGTTGTCCCGGCATAGTAGCTTGTCATGCCCTTCCAGAAGCTGCCCGTGCCGACTTCGGCAGGCATCTGGTCAGAGCCATCGAAGCGGAATACGGTTGCTTGGGCAGTCAGAGCACCAGCCTTGCGCTGAATGTCGTTGCCGTACCACTCAGGCTTAGCATCGTTCTGCGGGGCCAGAGTGCTACCTTCACCCATCCAAGTTTTCACTGATTCACCACGGCTGAGCCAGTCCATGACGGCACGAGCTTCTGGCTTATCGTTGAACATGCCCATGATGTCAGCGGCACCTAGGATCGGCTTGCCAAACTTGGCATCGATGGGTGGGAAATAGAAGAAGTCGTAGTCCACGCCAGCCTTGAGATCACCGCCGCTTGCATCCTTCGGGAAGAAGCTAGTGATGAAGGTAGCCTGACGGTGCAGATAGCACTTGGGCGGGTCAGTGAACATGCCCTTGGGGGAATCGCCAAAAGCAGTGCCGGGGATGGACTTCGACCCACCGGCGACGTACTTGTCGTTCTTCCAGATTTCGTCCATCTTTTGCACAGCAGCTTTAACGACTGGGTCAGTGAACTTCACGCGCTTAGAGAGGTCAGAAGGCGTTGCCCAGTTGTCATAGGTTTCCGGGGAGGCTGTGCGTAGCATGATGTCTTCAACCCAGTCAGTGGCCGGCCAACCCGTTGCTGCACCCGACTCGATGCCGATGCACCAAGGGGTCCCGCCGTCCTTAACGATCTGGTCAGACAGCTTGATCAGGTCATCCCATGTCTCTGGAACCTTGTACCCAGCGGCATCCCAAGGCTTCTTCGGATACCATACCAGGCTCTTGACGCTGTCCCGCGCCCACACACCACCGGTGATGGTCTTATCTTTACCTGGCATCATCGCGAGATCTAGCCAGAACTTGGCATAGTTCTTCTTCAGCCAGTCAGGGTTCATAAAAGTGCTGACATCAACAATTTTGCCTTGTTTGGCAAATTGCTTGATGAGACCCGGCTGTGGGAAGTCCGCCAAATCGGGGGCTTGACCACCTTCGACCTCAGCCGCGATCACGCCTTCGAACTGCTTGCCACCGTTGTAGGCGACCTTGATACCAGTCCAGTCCTCAAATTCCTTAAACGAATTCTGGAAACTGACGGCATCGTTCGTATCCTGCGTACCACCGATAGTGACGATCTTACCTGCATAGTCACCTTTGCAGGCGGCTTCCAGTTCTTTGGACATCATCTCGAAGGTGCCTGCCGGACAGCCGGGGGCGGCTTTGGCGCTGGCGCTCACGTTGATACCCTGGCTGAAAACCGGGATAGCCAACACTGCGACCAGTAGGGTAATGATAAGTTTTTTCACGTTTTTTCTCCTGACCAATATTACCTGTTCGATCTTACTTCGATCTGAGGTGAGTCTGTCTTACTCACCCTGTCAATTGGTATGTACCCCGATCTTTTGTACAATTGATGCAATTGATTTAGTATCGCTTGATTTGCCTCACCCCCTTTAATGGATGAATAATACCCCTAAGAATATTTCTACGGTCCCGCGAACAACGATCTCTAAAAGTTACAGCGAGACACCGTTTGTCAATAGCTTGTCAGTGGCTTGCTGTCTGATAGACTTCAAAAAATGATACTCTCCGCAAGATCATGCGGATAGTTCTGGTCGAGCACTTGTGGCTGCGGTACGCTTCTTACGGTTAGTTAACCATGTATGATGAGTGCAATGATGAGTAATAAGCATTGAGGACAATCTGGTTGAGTGCTGGATCCGCAACAACACTTACCCAGAATATTTAGTGTGCTCATAGAGATAGAGCAATACACACTCCAAATCTGTTTATCACAGGCTGACACCTGCTGTGCCGGTAAGACCTTGGGTTGTGGCGTACTGTAACAATATTCATTCACAATAACGAAACATTTCTTAATAATGTGGGAGCGCTTCCACATCTATCTATTTATAGGATAGAAGTTTTATCCAGTTTTGTCAAGAAACCAACTGAGTGGCTCAGGGCACTTGCAAAGTCAGAGGGGCTTAACTGAGGTAAGTTGAAGGTTCCTACACCAAGCGAACGACAGGAAAGCCCAAAATGAACTATAGCATACAAGGCGGTCAGGCGGTTGAGTTTGAAGTCAACAGTCTATATGAGGCGTTACTGAACATCAGCGATAAGCGGAAAAGACGCGGAAGACGGTATGCCTTGGCAACGGTGCTGACGTTGAGTGTGTTAGCCAAACTGGGGGGAGAAGATACACCGGAAGGGATGGCGGAATGGGTCAAATATCGAGCGCCGGACTTACAGACCAGTTTGGGCTTGAAGCGAGAAGTTTGCCACATGCCGCGACCTACCGCCGGGTATTAGGCCATGCGGTAGCTGTTGGGGAGTTTGAGCGCGTGGTAGGCAACTTTTTCAAAAGGTACCAGACTCAGTCTGAGCAATTGGCGATGGATGGGAAGACCTTGCGCGGCACGATTGAGGTGGGACAGTCAAGGACAACTAACCCACCTTACGCGCCGATATTGAACGGTTATTTGGCCCAGAAAGTGTGCCGTTAGGGTCGGCACCACTATGCACCGATTTTCAATCGGTAACGACCATTGCCAAAGGGCATGGTCGCCTTGAAACGCACCCACTCATGACCAGCGCCCAATCCTACCTGTGATTGGCCCGCTCTGGGCCAAGTCTTCCAACTGGTGCGCCAAGTACGCGACCTAAAAACCGACAAAACTAGCCACGAAGTCAGCTACGGCCTCACTAGTCTATCCACCACCGCCGCTTCGCCCAAGCGCTTACTCCACCTGCATCGTCGCCATTGGGCGATTGAAAATAAGCTCCACTATTGTCGCGATGTGACTTTTCATGAAGATACTTTGCCACTTGGCGATTGGTACTGCTGCTCAAGCTATCACCATCCTCAATAATCTGGTGTTAGGCTTGCTCCGTCTGCGTGGCTTTACTGCCATTGCCGCTGCTCACTGTCGCTTCTGTGCTTTCCCAACTGAAGCGCTGGCGCTCGTTCTTTATTCTTTTACCTGACTTTGCACGCGCCCTGTGGATAAAGGGTGGAGGGTGGGAAAAGTAGAAAAGTGAGAGTAAATTAGGGGATATTATAGTTTGCGTTCTGGACGAGTTTAAGATGCCGTCGATGCCAGTCTCACAAGTCATGGTCATGTTGTTCATGGTGCTGGTTGTGTGGCTAATATGGCTGGTAGATGGACAGGAAATCAAACGTTGTGGCAATGACGTGGCACTTGAGCATAAGCTAGTTAAACTCATCGTTGACCGGGTATATGTTAACGAAGGTCAAGTCGTGCCAATGAGACTCAAAGCAGATTACCACATTGTGCTAGGGCAGAACGGAAAAGGGACAACCTCTATGGAGATTGTCCCTTATGTTAGCGAGTGGGCGCTAAGGGACTCGAACCCCTAACCCCTTCGGTGTAAACGAAGTGCTCTGCCAATTGAGCTAAGCGCCCTCTTAAAAGGCATTATACAGGTTCAACGTTACAAGCGTCAAGAGGAAAAGTGTGGGCAGTCGGCTGAACGACGCGATCATGCTGCCATCGCTGGAACGCGGACATGCGCCAATCTCCGTCAAGATAACTGAAGGGTTACTCAAGCCACCCAGCACTACCGACCAACAATGAGCTTGTTCATGAAACCGCACAAGGGGTGACTGTCATCGCGGGCGATCTTGGTGAGATTCACCCCCTGTGCGTTGTCCGATAGCAACGAAAACTACAAACTTTATACTCCACAGCCTAGGAAGCTATGCAACTTTAGCCGATGTAGCGTGTCACATCGGATTCAGTCGAACGGTATACGGTTGGATAAACTAACGACCGAAGTCGGGATTTTCCCAGACGATGAGCGCGACGGCATTGCCACTGCTCGTGTCTTGCAAATAATTATAGATTGGCGCAACGTAGTGGAAGCCCACCCTGAGTTGGGCGGTCAGTGTCGGGTCGATAATGTCCCCAGCAGCGACTCGTCGCAGGTACTCGCCAATCGTGTAGCAGTGAGCAAATTTGTGATAACCGGGGATCATGCCAGCCGAGACTTGCCCACGTAGGCCAAGCCGCCGCACCAAATCATAACGAGCCGTGTAAAGCTGTCGAGCGATGCCACGCTTGCGGAATTCGGGGTGAACCATTAAGTCGGCTCCGTACAGCCATTCGCCGTGTGGGTCATGGTTGCCAAGCCAACCGTTGTCAGTAATTTCAGCCATTGTGTGCTGGGGATGGTTGATGTTGAAATTGAGGCGCAGCGTGGTGGTTGACCCAACGGCCTGTTGACCGTTCAGCGCTACAAATTGTCCTTCGGGGAAGACTTCAATGTGACGGCGGTATTGTGCCGCGGTCAGATGCTGTTCAGGATCTAGATTAGGAAACGCAAATTTCTGAATCGCCGCCAGCATAGAGGCATGAACGAGTGCCGTATTCGAGATAGTAATAACATTTGTTTGCATAGTTATTCACCGATTAGTGTTCCTTGTATGGTCTTGATTGCGGCTTCGAGAACTTCCAAGCCTTCGTATAGCTGTTCTTCTGGGATCGTCAGCGGCATGAGCATTCGCAGACAATTGCTGAATAACCCCGCACGGATGAGAATTAGGCCATGTCGTGCAGCCTCTTGAATGACGGGCAGTGTTTGTTCTTTGGCGGGCGCTTTCGTTTTGCGATCCAGTACTAGTTCAACCGCCAACATTGAACCTAGCCCACGTACATCGCCAACCATTGGGATCTCGTCGTGCCAGCGATCAAACACCGGACGAATGATGTTGCCCAGTTGCACGGCCCGCCCCGGCAGATCGTTTTGCTGGATGTACTCAATCGTCTTGAGCGCCGCCACACAAGCCATCGGACTACCGCCATAAGTTCCGCCCATGCCGCCGGGATGTGGCGCATCGACCACTTCCGCCCGCCCTGTGATCGCGCTGATGGGGGTTCCGCCGCCGAGCGATTTGGCAGTGACGATGATGTCCGGCTCAATGTCGTAGTGTTCGCTGGCAAACAGCTTGCCTGTGCGCCCGAAGCCCGTTTGGACTTCATCGATGATCAGCATCATGCCATGTTGTTTACAACGCATTGCCAGATGTTCCATGTAGCGCTTAGGCGTTGGAATGAAGCCACCTTCACCCTGCACTGGCTCCAGAATTACTGCCGCCACTGCCGAAGGATCTACCTGAGCCACAAGCGCATGATCAAAGTTGGCAATCAGAGTATCGGTGTACTGCTCCTCGGTCATGAAGTCTGGGCGGCGGTACATATACGGGAACGGCAGCCGATACACATCCGAGGCAAATGGGCCAAAGCCCTTCTTAAATAAATCATACTTGCTGGTCAGAGTCATTGTCAACAGGGTACGCCCATGATAGCTACCCTCGAAACAGATGACTGCTGGACGGCCTGTGTAGGCTCTCGCACAGCGGATCGCGTTCTCTACAGCTTCCGCTCCTGTGTTAGAAAGTAGGCTCTTTTTGGTGAAATTGCCAGGAGTGATTCGGTTCAGCACTTCGCACAATTCCACGTAGCTTTCAGTCGTGGCGACAATTTCGCATAGGTGAATCATCGTCTCGGCCTGTACTTTGAGCGCATCAACGACAGGTGCGGGTGTATGCCCTACCGCTAGCACGCCGATCCCTCCAGCGAAGTCGATAAAGGTGTTGCCGTCAACATCCATGACGAGCGCACCATGAGCGCTAGCAGCGACCACTGGCGTGGAACGCCCCAGCCCGCGTGTTACAGCCGCCTCGCGTCGCGCCAGTATCTCGCGACTCTTCGGCCCCGGTATCTCAGTCTTGATCTGAATTGCACGCGTAGAAATATTCGCCATGTTATCTTGTCCCTAGTCCAAAAAAAGGCTATCTGGGGGCTAATGCCGCCCACTGGAGAGCCTAACCTAATTATAACCTACATTTAGGGGATTTTGGAAGTACAGAATAGTTAATAATGCCGTAAGTAGCTATTTTTCGCGCTTTTGTAAATACTTTATAATGAGATCAAACGTTTCAACTTGTTAAACAAGGTATAGGAGGTTATTCTCGCCATTAGAGATTGGGTGAGCTACCATGGGGCGGAGAATGAGTAACGACGCAGATCAAGAAATGTTTCAGCTTCTGTCAGAATGGGTAAAACCCCATGAATTGGATAATCAGAGCGATAATTACCATCGGAACGCGCTATGGGACCGGATATTAACCGTATTTGACTCTGGATATGCAACAGAGTTTGGCGTGCTTCAGACTTTATCCTCCCTGTTTCAAAATGCAGATCGACCCGGCAAATTGAGCCTGATCATTACCATGGATGATCTTGTATACATAAGCACAAGTCGGGGCGGCTATGGCTATCCCGAATTATTCTGGCTTGTTCTTGAGTCGAACCTTCTCTTTGAATATACTGATATTAGCGATGTTGGAAGCCGAATCGCTGGATTTTTGTGTAGAACCGGAGGCATTCAAGCAACACGGACTTATTTGATTCATATACTTCTCAGCGACGATAAGACAAAACACACCAATGCATTTTTAGCTTTTTACGCTACTGGGCATTCTCTGCAAAGTCTAAGAATTACGATGGAAGTGGCCCCAGAACCAACCGATAGCAATACCCAACTCTACGTATTTATTTATTCAGATGCTTGGGCATTTCTTGCTCGAAATAATGACGTCAAACTCAGCGCCGAAGATAAGGCAGACTTGACGGCTTTTTTCAATCGTGGCCTTGCTTTGACAAATTCTTTCGCGATTGACTATTGCCAAAAGGCTCTGGAAATTCTCGGAAAAACATCAGAATAGACACAATTCAATACAGCCTGTTGAATGTTTTATCGCGTAGCGGACTTTTCAACAGGCTGGTTCCTTTTTCTATCCCAAAAGGAGGTTTGCATTGATTATCTTTGGGTCACGCAATCGGACTGTGAAAAAAGCGGCGGGCGAGTTCTTCTGCCCCAAATGCCGCGCTGTGCGGCTATACCAACTCAAGAAAGTTGCCCAGTATTTTACCTTGTACTTCATCCCCATCTTCCCGATCAAGCAGCTTGGCGAGTACGTCGAGTGCGAGTTTTGCAAAACTACCTATCGCCCCGAAGTGCTGAATCTCAACAGACCGCCTGCACCGTGAGCTTTTTGAGGATGATAAAAACGCCGCCGGCTTTCGATAAAAGCAAGCGGCATTCCAGATAGATTTAACAGATGGAAAGATCAGGAATTCAGATCAAGAATTAGGCTCGGTATCTGGCGCTTTGACAGACGCTTGATCGACTCTGGGTTGAGATTCATAAGCCACGTAAGTAGCGGCACGAACGGGGCTGTTATCGGTGGGATAGACTAGCACTAATCCCTGTTGCCAATTTTTGTAGGCGATCTCAAGGAACTTGCTCTGACGCACGAGTTCAAAAAGAGGCCAGACGAGGCACATCACGCCAAATAGAACGACAACCTTCACGAAGATAATCAGGAAGCTCCCCACAAGTATTGATAGCAAATCCCCAGAAGTCACTTCCAGCGCAAACGTGTCCTTTGACCAAATCGTCCACTTGCCTTGGGCACGTTGATACATGGTTCCGAAAGCCATGATCGCAAAGCACGTCAACAACAGGAGAGTCTTCAATATGATGTCAATGAAATTTGGAATAAGGCACAGCAATACAATGAGGATAATCGCGAACGGCACAATGGCTTGAAATACGCCGGATCGATAATGCCCGATGAAACTTTCACGGTTATGCATAGAAGTTTTTGTCCTGAGCGCGGGATATTACTTGACTGTCTTGAAGTGTCCGGCTGAACAAAATTACAGTCAATTTTGTGGCAGAGGTTCATCAGTCTGCGAATTATCGTAGGAGGCGGCCTATATGCCGCCCCACTCGTTGATCCAAAACAAATCTACCCCATGAAAAGCGGGATTCATATACGTTTTAGGTCTCGTCGGGCAAGATACCTCGTCGCAGCGCGTAACGAATTAGATCCGTTTGTGTGCGTAGGCCGAGTTTGTGCATCATGTTAGCGCGATGAACTTCAACCGTGCGGGCGCTGATCGATAAAGCTTTGGCAATATCGACATTAGTATGGCCTTCGACTACCAATTGTATGACTTCGCGTTCGCGAGTAGTCAGGCTGTTATAAGGATCTGCTAACGTCTCTCGTGATTTTTGGACATAGGAGTCAATTGCACGCTCAGAAAGCGGCGGGCTGAGATAGCGTTGACCTATCAACACTGCGTTGACCGCTTGCAACAGATCGGTAGCCTTTGCCCCTTTGAGCACATACGCATCTGCACCGTTTGCCAACGCTTGCAGTACATACGATTCATCGTCGTGCATCGAAAGAATGATTACGCCGACAGTGGGTATGCGCTGCTTGACCTGACGGGTCACTTCCAGCCCGTTCAAACCGGGCATCATTAGATCGGTGATAAGTATATCGGGCTTGAGTCGCTCAACTAGATCGGGAATGACCAAACCAGTATCGGCTTCACCAATTACCGAGAACTCTGGCGTTTTTTCCAATAAGGCTTTAAAGCCTTGACGGACAATGTGATGATCATCGCCTAAGACTATCTTTACCATCACTTAACCTCACCGTAAGATTTCTTGGACAGCGGTAACTGAGCTGTAATGCACGTTCCCACTCCCGGCTTGGAGTCAATTTTAAGCGTCCCTCGCAACAAGGCCGCTCGTTCTACCAAGCCTGCCACGCCTGTTGAGAGGTTCGCCCAGAGAACCCTTTCGACATCAAAGCCTTTTCCGCAATCTTCAACCTTGATCAGTAGATATTCCTCGTCTTGTTCGACCTCATGCCCGACATAGACATCAACAGCTTTCACACCTGCATAACGGGCTACATTCGTCAGCGCTTCCTGAACAATACGATAGGCTGCTGTTTCGATCTCTGGCGCAAAGCGTCTTCCCAGAGGTGTGTGTTCAAAGTTTACGCAAATGTGAGTTGTCGTCGTATACCGCCGAAATTGCCAGTTCAGCGCAGGCTCTAAGCCCAGATCGTCAAGGATCGAAGGACGCAAGTCCAGTGATAGATTGTGAACTTGACCCAGCAGATCGCGTACTACTTCGATAGCACTACTCAGGTCAACATTGCTACCGTCAGTGGTGAAACAATCGGCTGATTCTAGAAGCAGTTTCAGACCAGTCAGCGATTGTCCAACTTCATCGTGAAGTTCATGGGCGATATTTCGCCGTTCGGTTTCTTGAACCTCTACTAACCGTCGCGAGAGCCGTTGAATCTGTTGCTGCTGAGTACGGACTTGTCGATCAAGCTGCGCCTTCTGGAGAGCAATGCCGATCTGCTGTCCCACCATTTCGTAGAAGGTCGTCTGTTCGGGGCTGGCGATCAATGGCGTTGGGCTGAAAAAATAGAGCATTCCTCGAATAGCATTACCAACAATCACTTGAATGCCCAAGCCGCTGGTCAAAACTGGGCAAATGCGTTTGGGATCAATCAGCCGCGCTGATACGCTATTCATGGCTAGTACTGGTGCACCATGCAGAGGATAACATTCGGCGGCTTCAATCGCGGCGGCTTGAACTGTTGCAAAATGCGTCTTAGAGATCCCCCAATTCGCCGCCGGGATTTCATTAGCTTCGTCAAAGAGGAAGATCGCGCCGCCGGGAATATTCAACTGTTCGACCATGAGTTGCTTTAACATAGCTGGAATCGTTGAGAGATCAAGGTCAGCGCCCATTGCCGTCATTAGCGTGTGTAATATGTTGAGTTCGCCATTCCTTGAGTGCAACGCTTCAAGGGTATGTGTATGGATCTCTCTATACATACTTTCCATCAGGAAATCTTCGTAGTCGTCCGATTCCGTTTCGACCAAAGTATGGCCTACTTGGCTAGTGTCTCGATGTGTATCGGCAGGATACAAGCCGAAATGTGACTGCTTCGTGGATTCCAAGGGCGTTCTTAAAATGGTCATCATACTCTAGATTCTATTAGATTTGCCTGTAGGCCAGTTTTTAGCTTCTCTTATTAGGGTAACTTTTTGAAACTAAAAAAGTCCCAAATATGTGAGATAAGCCAACCTAATATATCCACAACAGCGGTACTTGATCGTGCAATTTGACAGGTTATTTAGGGGCGTAGAGAACAGTAAGTTTTTCGTTGAATGCTAATGTTGAGATTGGATCGGATAGTGACATGCGATTACCAACCCAATCCACATTGACGAATTATGCAACAAAATCGAGTCGCCGTCGGCGAATGCCAAGCCTGCATCGCGAAGGGATCGGCCTCACCAACGATCTCTCCCGCACAGCGATTAAAAAGATAGATCTAGTTCAGAGTCAGCTAGAATACGCCTAAGCTCCTTCACGTTAGCTTGGATTCTATTTTGTCCCATTCTTTGAATCTCACGTTGCTGTGAAGGAAACGGTAGACCAGAGAGGTTCAAAAGTGCTTGGAATGCCGATGATCGTACATCTTCATCTGAGTCGTGTTCTAAGGCCACTCCAGAGAAATAAGAGTCTCTCACCAAAGCGGGACAATCAGTACAAACCATTTGCCAAGACTGGGTAGGCGCTGAAAGCGAGATTCAAAGGCAGTCATGGCTTGCTTGGTCAGATGGACATCGGTCTGATAAATACGGTCGATAAACTTCACCACGGGCGAGAAGTGGTGATAGGGGATGGTCGAAGCGAAACGCAGGACGGTCTGACGGGAGTCAAGCTACGCGCCATTCCAGTGCTGTTCGAGGACACCCCATACGCGCTCAATGGGATTGTATGTACTGTGATAGGGCACATAGTAGACTAACTGCACGGTGAGGCGGAAGGTATCGGCAAAATCAGTCATGCGCTGCATGACCTGGGTTCGTCGCGAGTGATTTTCTGGGCCAGTGTCGAGATTAATGAGTAAAGTCGTAAGCGTGGGAAAGCTAGCGCGAACCATCGTCCAGAAATCGCACAGGCAATCGCCAATGAAATCAGCCGTTAAGCCCGACGGGGCAAAGTACAGACACACTTCATGGTCATCGGGTAGGAAAATACCGAATGGGGTGAGGGTCTCGTTAGTCTTAAAATCGTGGTCTGCTGCTCGGATAATCAGCCGACTTTGCCCATGCCGCGAA
Organism: Chloroflexota bacterium; assembly: GCA_040007395.1. Lineage (GTDB taxonomy): Bacteria > Chloroflexota > Anaerolineae > Aggregatilineales > UBA2796 > DATGFK01. The sequence continues at coordinate 79,460 of JBDTVG010000216.1, read as the reverse complement.
AATGTCCCAATCTTGACCATCGCTTTGGCATCTATCGAGATACGCAACACCGTCGTATCCTCACAGGCTTGCTGATGAACCCTTGCCAGTGCTTCGAAAATCGCCTCGGTTTCCTTAATTTTTTTGTGGCACCGTTTTGCGAACCGTGCGTAAGCGGTAGCCCAAGCCATTCAGTTTGACCCGAATCGTTTCTTCACTAGGTAGGTCGGCATCCGTATAGCCTTTTTGCCGGATGAGTTCTTGGCGCACTTGGGCTGCACTCAACCGCGGCTACAACCGACTACTTTCAAAGCGTGGGTCGGTCTGGCTTTGTCCATCGACGATAACTTGAATATCTTCTAGCAACTTCGGTAGGTGTTCCTCCGCCCGCTTCCGTCCCCGTGCTGCATAGGCATCCAAACACACGCGCCCACTGGCTAATTCGTGTACCCCTTTGCGAATCGTCCGGCGATTCCATCCCAATTCTCGCTCGGCCTATCGTTGTCCGCCCTCTCCCAGCCCTTTCACCACCCGCGCCATGAACAATCGCCGCGCACTGCCTATCAAGGAATGCGCGGTTTCGACATACACCACTTTTGTCGCTTCATCCAATTCCATGCTTACTTGCTCCTTGCTTCGTTTTCATTATAGCTTCTTGGAGCATTCTTTTCTCTGGAATGGCCTTAGATAAGAAACTGACCTTACGTAAACAGTGCTTGGAGCAGAATCTTATCCTTACCCTAAATCCGTGATGGACATGGGGTCAAGCCCATTTCTACCGGACACTCTGCAAATCTGGGGTTTGTTCGTGGGCAATGATCTCATGCAGGTAGGCAAATGCACTTTCCAAGCTGTCAAAAAATCTGGCGCGTCCAAAGTGTGCCAATTGTAAAGCCGCATTGGCGACTGTGCGTATTTGAGTGCTGGTGGGGACTATGGCAACATAGCCACTCGTCGGATGTGTAAAACTCGCGCTTTGCCGACCTCGTAAGGCGCCAGATGGTATTGGGCCGAGGTTCGCCATAGTTATCAATACATGCACTTTGCTGCCGGGGCTAGTTCGCTGAATTTCGTCACGGTAAACACGATCTTCTTCCATAGCACGTGCCATGTCCGAGTACACCCAAGGCTGTTCATAATGATAATGAACGACATGACCATCTTCGATAATGTTGAATAATACTGGCATAGCATAATCCCTATTGACAATGTTACTATCAGTAATCAAATCATATCCTACATATTTTCCTTAGCGCATTCCAGAGGATTAATAGTTTTCGTCTGGCACTAAAAGGCTTGTCCAGTACTGGACAAGCCTATGAAGCCTCGCCCCGTTCACGGAGAGGGGTTGGGTGAGGTTCAACATGGTATCAGTTAGATAAGAAAGCTAAAGTTTGGAGAAAACAATGACCAACGGAAAACAGATCCATTTCGGGATAAAAACGACACAATATTTTGCCTATGAGGATATTTTGCGGGTATGGTTGGAAGCCGATGATCTTCCCCTTATTGAACATGCGTGGCTTTTTGATCACCCCATGCCGATTATGCGAAGTGCGCCCAATGGCCCTTGCCCGGATGGCTGGACGCTACTGACAGCATTGGCGGCTCAAACGAAGCGGCTGCGGCTGGGCTTGATGGTCGCTAGCAACGCCAATCAGACTCCGCCGCAGTTAGCAAAAAGAGCCGCTACTGTGGACATCGTTTCGCGTGGACGGCTGGAATTTGGCATTGGCGCGGGCGGCACCGTCGAGCGTGAACACACAGCCTATGGCATCAGTCTATTGTCGCCAGCAGAAAGTATTCGGCGTTTAGACGAAGCCTGCGAGATCATTCGGCGCATGTGGACTGAACCTATCGTCAATCATGAGGGGCGTTACTATCAGTTCAGCGAAATCTATTGCGAACCTAAACCCGTTCAGAAGCCGACACCACCTTTTATTATTGGTGGAGTAGGGGAGCAGTTAACCTTACGGGTTGTGGCTCGCCATGCTGATATATGGAACTACCCGCGTTATCCACTTGGTACCGTCGAAGAGTTCCAACACAAAAATCAGATTCTTGATGGATATTGTACCGAAATAGGCCGTGATCCTGAAAGTCTGGCGCGTTCAGTACAAATCATTATCGACCCCAAAGAAGATCTCACTGCGACACGCCAACTAATACAAGGCTTTATTTCGGCTGGCGCAACACACCTTGTGCTGGCTCCGCGCTCGATGGATCAAGGTATCGCGCACTGGTTAAGCGATGCGATTATTCAGCCTGTGCTTGAAACCCTGTAAGAGAACGTCAATTCATCAAACATAAGAGGCAGGGCTAAACTACATAGTTTAGCCTTGCCTCTTTTCGCGATAGAAAAAGTGCCAACAGCCTACTAAATATTCGATCTGACTCAAAAATTTGTCATGGCTCTCGTTCTATTTTGTATTGACAAAAATTATTTAAATAATTATAATAATACTCAAAAAATACCACAGCCAGACGATGAGAAGTGTGTCATGTCTGTGGATCGAAGATTCTAGGAAAATGAAATTTTCGTAAGGTTAGCAATGGAGTCAATTAATGAACCGCAAAGGGATCTGCTACGATGTGGGGCGAGTGATGATGGGAATGCATTGGCGACCCCTCTTCGACGCGAAAATTGTCCATCATGAACTTGAGATCATCAAAAATGATCTGCACTGTAACACCGTCCGACTCTGTGGTGTCGATATTGACCGATTGATGGTGGCTGCTGAAGATGCTTTACAACAAGGGTTGGAAGTATGGCTTTCGCCGGAAATGTGGGACAAAAGCCAAGAAGAGACGTTTGAATATCTTGTGAAAGCCGCTGTTGCAGCCGAAAAACTGTATCAACGGTGGCCCCAACAACTGGTGTTTAGTGTCGGTTCTGAGTTGACGCTCTTTATGCAAGGCATCGTGCAGGGAAACAACTTCATCGAGCGGATGAATAACCCTGCTTTCTGGGAAACAATCAAAACAGGGATGCACAACAAGACGCTCAATGCGTTTTTAGCCAGAGCGAACACAGCAGTCAGGCAAGTTTTTCATGGTAAGGTTATCTATATGTCAGTTCCCTTTGAAACCGTTGATTGGGATCTCTTCGACTTCGTGGGAGTTGATATATATCGCGATAAACGGATCAGAGATTCCTATGGAGATTTGGTCAAGCGGTATCTTGTTCACAACAAACCCATCATTATCGGAGAATTCGGTTGTTGTACCTATCAGGGAGCCGAAGACGCAGGCGGCATGGGATGGGCCATTATTGATTTGAGTAAAGCACCCTCTGTCCTACAACTGAATGGCGATTATATTCGCGATGAGCATTTACAGGCCCATGAACTCACCGATATGCTAGACATACTCGAAGCTGTGGGCGTTGAGGGTGCATTTGTCTTCACCTTTGTCGAATCTACTTCGCCGTACAACGAAAATCCGAAATACGATCTCGATATGGCAAGTTACAGTCTGGTAAAAACCTTTGTCGATAAGCAGGGTAGTACCTATCCTGACATGACATGGGAGCCAAAAGAGTCGTTCAAAGCCGTATCCGCATATTACGCTAAACACTAGATCGAAAATCAATTTCTCAATTCCGAAGTGAGGAAAATCAATGAGTCGCCCACGTCTTGATGCTGAACAGAAAAAGGTGAGTTTCTCGCTTGCCTTTTCTCCAAACCTCATTGCCGCACTAGACAAAGTGCGTGGCGCAAAAAGTCAGTCGGTGTTTGTGGAAGAATGGTTGCGGCAGAATCCTCAGATTGCCGCTGCATTGGAAATCATGAACGATCCTGGATTTACACCCCCAACGATACGTTATGAGCAACTGATGGAGTACCTTCTAAAGTTTTATACTCCAAGTGTGGGAGAACGATCAAGCCTTGCAAGTACGCTCTTCATCGCGCAAAAGGTGATTCTGCGTGACAATGAAAACCAAAGTCAAGGTATTCAAGAACAGATCGTTGCTGCTATCGAGGAGTTTTGGTTGCAGGAACATCGCAAGCCTAAAAACCGCACGGCTCATGGTGAAAATCTTGAGGAAATTCTGCCCCATATCAAAGAATATGGTCGCTACTTCTATCAGGTTATCTTTCTGGAAATGGCAAAGGGCGAACCAAAACTCCTACAACAACATTTTCGCAGCCTTGTGCGTGGGTGCGAAGTGATCTATCGAGAGCGACTGAAACAGGAAAAAGAACACAAAGATTCCCAATGAAATGCGATACAAACGGGCAGGATAATCGGAATTTTCCGGTTGTCCTGCCCTCGCTTCATTGTTTATGAGTGCGGTTAATTAATGGACGTGCGATGCGTCCAGCACTTCACGCGCCTTAAGCGCCAAGTGTAGATTGAGCCGGACATCGGCATCGTCAAGATCCAGACAAGTGATCTCGGCAATACGATTAAGACGGTAAGCTAATGTGTTACGGTGGATCTTGAGTTCTTTGGCAGTCAGGGCAGTATTACCATTGTTGCCAAAGTAAGTGTTGAGGGTGTCGAGAAGTTCGCTGTGCTGCTGTTCGTCGTAGGCGATGAGGTCTGCCAGCCATGTCAGGCAAAAGCGTTGTAGTTCACTGGGATTTTTGAGGGATAAGAGCAGATTATATAGACTGGAATTGCCGAAGAAGGTTGCGCGGGTTTGGGTTCGTAGTTCGTTGCAAATATCGGCTGCATCTTCTGCGCCCCGGAAAGACTGTCGCAGATTGTCCAGACCACGCGCCGGACGACCTACGCCGCAGCACACGTCTAGCCCTTGCAAACGCGTCACAAGCTGCTGCCGAATCTCCTCGGTCTTATGCTTGAGCCGCATCGTCTGCTTGGGTTCTTCGACTGGATGGAACAAGACTGCTGCCGACCCATAAGTAATGACTGGGCCAAAAATACCACGCCGAGTTGCTTCACTTTGAAGCAGTGCGGCAAATTGTGGGCCATTGACCGAATCGCTGGCGGCACGATAAATCACTACCGCATAGTACAGATGCTCCTGAAAGCCCTGCTGCTCAAGGACAACCGGATCGGGTGTATCACCGTTGAGCCACCCTTGTAACCAGTCTGTCCTCCCGGTGCGTATGATTTGAGTTCGGCTCACTGGTGTATAGTAGTTCAGTGTTTGCTGATCCGCCATTATGTCCCCCCCTTGCGTTGTCAGAATGGTTATCCTGACTATCTGAAAGACATTCTAATTGGTAAATGTAAATTTTCACTTATCCAGAGTGTATAAGATTTTTATAACATTCTTTGTGCTGTTCGCACAAGTATAAATCATCTTAATACTCACTGAATTTTGTGCAAACATTCGTGAAGATGGCGGTAGTTCCACCGATTCGCGGGGTGATCAATTACGAATCGGCGGTAAGTAGGCGGTGAATCTTCAAAGAGAGGTGGACCGCAAGTCGCACGTCGGGTTGGTTGAGATCCAATCCGGTGATCTCGGCAATGCGATTCATGCGATAAAACAGGGTATTGCGGTGAACGCTCAACAATTCGGCAGTCTGCGTATGGTTGCCGTGACACTGAAAGAAGGCTTCCAGAGTAAGCAGCAGATCGGCCCGCTGGCGTTCCTCATATTTGATCAGGTTGCCAATCGTGCTGTCGCGCAGCGCCCGCAAATCGTCGCGATAGTCGGGATGCGCCAGAAATGTATAGATCCCCAGATCGCCAATATACATCGCCGTTTCAGATTGCAACCGACGGGCAATATCGGCGGCTTGGGCGGCTTCGCGGTATGAGGCACGCCAATCGTTGACCCGTGCCACGACTGACCCCACCCCGATGGCCAGCCGCGCTTCGGGATATTCGCGATGGGCTTCCTCGCGGATTTCTTCGGCAAACTGGCGAGCGGCTTGGACGGGCGCAGCCATATCGCAGGCATAAAACAGACGCACTTCGTTTTCGCGTAGGCGCAGCAGCGCACTATTCTGGCGGCCTGTCAACAACCCATTGACCAGCGTTTCCAGACGACGATCCGAGGGACGTTTCTCGCCAACCCACATTACCACCAGCGCAATATGCGGCACAGTCATATCATGCCCAAAACGATCCCCTTCTGCCATCGCTTCGGCTTCACTGACCGTGCCGATCATGAGACTGTCCAGAAAGTCGCCACGTAGCTTTTTCTCGATCTCGCTGATCGCTTTGGCCCGCGCCATTTCGAGCGCACAGACAACGGCGCTGTGATCCAGAATCAAAGTATCAATGTCATCGAAGCTAGTCTTTTGTCCAATAAACGATAGGTAGCCACGCCCAACGTCACGGTTAACAATAGGCGCGATCAAGCGTGCCAACCCATCATTGCGGATCTCTTGCAAGACTCCCGGTGGCGTATGTCGCGCCAAACGATGCCGATCTCGCAAACTATCAGGCAGCGCATTGCGATCCGTGAGCAGTTCGGTGATGTCATCCCATTCAGCGGCAAACTGGGGCGGAACCGCTACCTCCTGAATACGCATCCGCTTATCCTGCACAACCACTGCCTTATTGATGTAGCGTGCCAGCTCGTGCATGATCTGTGTCAGACCCACGTTCTCGGAAGCGAGTTGGATCAACTGCTGATAAATTTGCGTGCTGCGCCGTTCGATCTGCCCCTGTCGATCTAACAGCAGCCCGATGATCGCCCGTTCGACTTCGCGGATTCGCGTGTTCGGCGGGAGTTGCAGCACGGGCATATTCTCCATTTCAGCCGTTGCCAGTGCCAGTGGCGTAAATGGTGTGACTGTGATCAACCCCGCCACATTTGCCACTGCACAAGCCCGGATTGTGGCAAGTGGTTCAGCCTTGTCAGGGGTCAGGCAGACCAGTTCGCCGCCTTCGATGTACGGCAGCGGCGCATCGGCGGCAATGGTCAACGCCCAGCGAACCGGACGCACTAACGATGCACCGCCCGCGGCAACGGTTGTGCCAAGAGGCAGCGCCAACTTACAAACTTCATCTATCGTCAGGATAGGATTGGTAGTAATCATGGTAATGGTAAACTTCAGACAATTTACGACTCACAGATCATAAAGTGTCACTGGCGTTTGTGCAACATGAACAATCAGCAATTTTGTTTGAATAATGGAACATAAGCCTATTATTGTGATCCATAGAAATTCCTAAAATTGATCCATAAACGTTAACGACTAGAAATAATCTCAGGTGGAAAAGTTCCAAAACCATAACAATTTTAAAAATGCCTCTTTACCAGTTGTATGGTTATTAAATCCATGATAAGATGATTTAATTCTAAAGGAGAGGAGGAACACACCCAATGCTGTATATGCCCCGTGAAGAAGGTCAAGGCCTCGTAGAATATGCACTAATCTTGGTATTGGTCGCCGTCGTTGTCATCGTTATTCTGGCGATCCTTGGCCCGTCGATTGGTAACATCTTCTCGAACGTCGTCAACTCCCTCTAATTTTTTGCAATTATCTGTATGGCAAGGGCTTCGTGAAAACGAAGCCCTTGCCATTTTAGCTATTGGTTAGTGGCAAATTTAGAATGTCAGACCTTGACGGACTCCGTAGTTTATATTCCCAAACCGCTCCATATTACGAACCCCATATTACGCCCGTTTTCGCTCCTCTAGTCCGCGATCTCGCTGAATGGATCAATCGTTGTGCCGCCGCCCGCCTCGACTATAATCTTTACGATCCATTTGATCTTGAAGATCAAGCATCGTCAAGGCTGCGAAAGTTACCGCTAAAGGTTGCGGATATTGGGACAGGGACTGGCATTCTGGCCCGAACGCTAGCGCCAAGCGTGCAGAGCGTCATCGGGATCGATCTTTCGCCAGCAATGTTGATGGTAGCACGCGAAACTGCCCGACAGGAAGGTCGCGATAATCTCAAGTTTCTACAGGCGGATTTACACCACCTTCCGCTGAAGCCAGCCAGCGTGCAACTAATCGTATCGTCGTTTGGCCTGAACGCTTCTACGCCTAAGCAATCGCTGCGATCTTTAGCACGGATGCTGCGGCATGGCGAAGGGATGCTGGCTTTTCAGGAGTGGGGAGTCGAAGATGATTGTTCGCGGATTGTGGATGAAGCGTTTGCTGACCATGTTCCCGACGAAATTCCCGGTGTAGACGAAGCACTCGAAGCGTTTTATGCCGCACCGAAACCTTGGTACGATCATTTGCAGGATACTGAAGACTATTACAGCTTGCTCAAGCAGATCGGCTTCGATCTCGTGTGGGTCAAGGAATCAGCTTTTGTGAGTGTCCATTTGCCATCTGTAGATATGTTTATCCGGTACAAAATGGCGTGGCCCATACGTCGGTTAGCCCTTGCGGCTATGACACCTGTTCAGCAAATTGACTTTAACGACGATCTGCACAATAGATTACGTGGCTATGTCAACGCCGACGGGTCGCTGGATTGGTTGCCCATGTTGTTTCGTGTCTTCGCGCTGCTATAATGTAGGTGGTCGCGTTAGTGTTCGACCTCATGCAAATCTGCTTGTAAGTTACTCAGTCGCGTGCTTCATGATTTTGCCCATAGCAGTGAATCAGCACTCACAACAAAATTTGAAGTTGTGATACACTGAGTCTTCGGGTATACTTTAGAACTCATGTTCGGATTTGACAGCGATCTCCCCAGTCTTTAATATTACGACACTTCGTTACGCGAGAGCAAAAGGCGTGGATCTCATGGATGTAGGGGTTATTCGTCCCGTAAATATTGACGAGCAGATGCGTGAAGCGTATCTCGATTACGCGATGAGCGTGATTGTCGCCCGCGCTCTGCCCGATGCCCGCGATGGGCTGAAACCCGTTCACCGCCGTATTTTGTACGCGATGTACGATATGGGTATTCGTGCCGATTCACCGTTTCGCAAGAGCGCTCGTATTGTCGGGGAGGTGTTAGGCAAGTATCACCCGCACGGCGATGTGGCGGTCTACGATGCGATGGCACGTATGGCGCAGGATTTTTCGATGCGCTATGAGCTGATCGACGGTCAGGGGAACTTCGGCAGTGTCGATGGTGATGCGCCAGCCGCTATGCGTTATACCGAAGCGCGTATTACTTCGATGGGCTTTGAACTGCTGACTAATATCGACAAAGATACGGTTGATTTTACCGAGAACTTCGATGGCAGTTTGATGGAACCCACAGTCCTGCCTGCGGCGATACCCAACTTGCTGGTCAACGGCTCATCGGGGATTGCGGTGGGCATGTCGACCAGTATCCCGCCGCACAATCTCGGTGAAGTGTGCGACGCACTGATTTTCATGCTGAATAGCTGGGAAAATCTCGAAGAAGTTGATGTGCTGCACCTGATGGAATTTATTCAGGGGCCAGATTTCCCGACAGGAGGGCTGTTATTCAGAGGCGATAGCAAATCTGACGAAGATTTGCTGATCACAGCGTATGCTACTGGGCGTGGTAAACTCACCGTGCGAGCCAAAGCCCACATCGAAAATGTAGGACGCGGCAAAACGCGCATTATCGTGAGTGAGATTCCCTACCAAACCAACAAAAACAGCCTAATCGAGCGCATTGCCGATTTGGTGCGCGACGGCAAGTTGGACGGCATCAGCGACTTGCGCGACGAATCGGATCGACAGGGCTTACGCATTGTGATCGAATGCAAGAGCAATGTTGATCCCGCCGATGTGCTAAAAGACCTGTTCAAATATACGCCGCTGCAAGATACATTCAGCATCATTATGCTGGCACTGGTCGATGGTGAGCCGCGCACCCTGACGCTCAAACAAGCGCTGCGCGTCTATCTGGATCATCGGTTGGAAGTAGTGCGCCGCCGCAGTGAATACGATCTGAACCGCGCCAGCGAACGCGCCCATATTCTCGCCGGATTGCTGATCGCGCTGGATAAGATTGATCGTGTGATCAAGATCATCCGCGAGAGTGAGTCGCCAGAAGTGGCACGACAAGCGCTCATGGCGAAGTTCAAGCTGACCGAAGTGCAAGCCATCGCCATCCTCGATATGATGCTGCGTCGCCTTGCCGCGCTGGAACGTACTAAAATCCAAGCGGAGTATGACGAGAAGATCGTGCTGATTGCGTACTTGCAAGGGCTTCTAGCAGATCCCGCTGCGATGCGTACTGTGATCGCAGAAGAACTCGCTGAGATCAAAAACCGCTACCATGATCCCCGCCGCACACTGGTAATCAATGGCCCCGCCACAGCCGTCAGCGCCGCCGATTTGTTGGCGCACAACGAAAGTACATGGGTCACGCTCACCTTGAGCAATCGCCTGAGCCGCACCTACAAGGATGCGCCGCCGCGCCTTACCGCCCAGACCGAAGATCCGCCGCGCTTCTTGCTGCGGAGCAATACGGCAGATATTCTGTACCTGTTTAGCTCCGATGGGCGTGCTGTGTCGCTGCCTGTCCAGCAGTTACCTCTCACCGACGATCCGGCACTGGGCAATGAAGTCCGCTCCATGTCAGATTTGCGTAATGGCGAGGATGTCGTCGGCGCAATCAGTCTCGATCCGATGCTCGAAGATTGCTGTCTGGTCTTTGCGACAACTAACGGTCAGGTCAAACGGATTCGTGTTGGCGATCTTCCCGGCCTGACGGCACACGCTTTTACCGTCATGAATGTGGGTGATGATCGGTTAGGCTGGGTGCATTTTGTCAACGAGGAAGATGAGATTATCTTAGCTACCGCCGAAGCACAGGCGATCCGCTTTAAGGTGTCAGAAGTACGGCCTACTGGCTTACCCGCCGGCGGGATGCGCGGCATCAAGCTCAACGATGATGGGGATCGGGTGGTGAGTGCTGCTCCGGTTGGTAACGGTACTGATCTGTTAGTCATCACAGAAGCCGGGATCGGCAAGACAACCCCGCTGGCGGATTACCCGCTGCAAGGGCGTTCTGGTGCTGGGGTCGTGACCATGAAACTGCTGCCCGGTGACAGGCTTGCCGCCGCAACGGTTGGCACCGTTAATGATATAGTGGTTATTTTAACGGTGCGGGGCAAATTCAAGCTGGTCAAGTTCAAGGCCGCGCCGAATGGCCCACGCAGCGCCAAAGGTGATTATATATACTCGTTGACTGCCAAGTCAGATCGTGTACAGGCGCTAACGCAGATTGTCCAGCGGCCTGCCCTATCCGAAGTGGTTAATCATGTTCCCGGCACCAATGGTAAAGTCTAGCGCATAACTGATTGTTTGATCGCTGTACGGAAAAATTTGCTAGTGGAACCTCGTGGCTCTAGGCGTACAATAGGTTGCCTAGAGCCATTTGAATGAAAGGATTTGTAGCTATGCTGCCAGATACACTGGTCACGACTGACTGGCTAGAGACTCATCTTGCCGACTCGGATTTGCGCGTGGTCGATATTCGCGGGCATGTTCTTCCTGCCAGCGAACCCACGCCACACTACTTCAACCACTACGCCGACTATCAGCAAAGCCACATTCCCGGCGCGGTGTTTGTCGATTGGGTCTTCGAGATTACCGATCCCGCCGATCCGCGTCATGCGCCAATTGCCCCGCCAGAACGCTTCGCCGCCGTGATGGATCGCTGTGGTATTGGCCCAGATACCTTCGTGGTGGTCTATGACGATGCGAATGGCATGTTCGCGGCGCGGTTGTGGTGGGCGCTGAATTACTATGGACATCACCGAGTCGCGGTACTTGATGGCGGCTGGACACTTTGGACTGCTGAGAATCATCCCGTTACTGCCGAGATTCCCAACGTTGCGCCCGCACACTTTGTGGCACAACCCGATCCTGCTTGGCGGCGAACGGGCGATCAGGTATTGCAAGCGTTACACTCCGACACTCGCCTATTGGATGTGCGATCTCCACAGGAATTTGCTGGCGAATATGCCCGCGCACGCCGCACCGGACACATTCCCGGCGCGGTAAATGTGCCACGTACTGTGCTGCTTGCCGCCGATGGCAAGCTGCTGCCTCCCGACCAACTGCGTCAGACACTCGCGCAAGTTGGCATCGATGACTCCGCGCAAGAAACGATTATCTATTGCAATTCGGGTGTATCGGCTAGTTTTGGCTTGCTGGCGATGAAGGTTGCCGGACTGGAAAGCGGCACAGTCTACGACGGTTCATGGAAGGACTGGGGCAACGATGACAGCAAGCCTATTGAGTAACGAGGACGCAGATTTAAGCTAATTTTAAGGTTAGTTGAGGGCGATTTAAGCTAGTTTGCGCGGCTTGAATTTATAATGAGTGTGCTTACCGATACGGAACAGGAATTTTGCCATGTCCAAAGCACAACCGCCCAGATCCTCTAATTTTGTTCAACCTTTGAAGCAGTTTGTGGTTTCCGCCTTTGTGGTGTTTACCTTTGCTGTTTATGCCGTTCATGATCGCTTGAACGGTTCGGATGGCTCCGATAGTCTCAACGTAGCTGCACCGCCTACCCTTTCTTCGGAAACTAAACAGGCGACTGCCCTCCCATCGACAACTCCTAGCGCTGCTTTGGCGAGCCGGAATGTTCCAGCGACACCGATACCACCAACAGCACGAACGGTCATGGTTCCGCCACCCAAAGCAGTGGAATCGTCACCTACGGTGCTCCCGACAATCGTTGAGCCGACTATTGTACCGCCCTCGCCAACAGTGGTTGTGCAGAGTGGCTATAAAGACGGGCAGTATATCGGTGATGTGACCGATGCCTATTACGGCAATGTACAGGTCAAAGCGATAATTCAGGGTGGAACGATCATGGATGTGCAGTTCTTGCAATATCCAAGAGATCGCCGCACCTCGGCTCGGATTAATTCTTATGCAGCGCCAGCACTCCGCACTGAAGCACTCCAAGCGCAGAATGCACAAGTAGACATCATCTCAGGCGCGACGCTGACTAGCGAAGCCTTTGCTCAATCGCTGCAATCGGCACTGAACAAAGCGCGAGCCTAGAGGTGGTCAGCTATGAAACAGACACGAATTCTGATGGGAATGCCGATTACCATTGAAGTTGTAGAAAACTTCGATGATACGGCGGGTAAGGCAAGCCAGACTATCGATGGGGTGTTCGATTACTTTACCTACGTAGATAACAAGTTCAGCACCTACAAAGACAGCAGCGAGATCAGCCTGATCAACCAGAAGCAGATTACCTTTTATCAGGCTAGCGCCGACATGAAATTGGTATTCGCGCTGGCAGACCAAACCAAACATGATACTGATGGCTACTTCGATATTTCTCGCAACGGCAGCTATGACCCTTCGGGGATAGTGAAGGGTTGGGCGATCTATAATGCGGCGGCGCTGCTGCGCCATGATGGCTTCCGAAACTTCTATGTCGAAGCCGGGGGCGATATTCAGGCCGAAGGTAACAACGCTCAGGGGCAAGCATGGCAAGTCGGGATTCGCAACCCCTTTAACCCGGATCAGATCGTCAAGGTGCTGTCGATTAGTAACACAGGCGTGGCGACCTCTGGATCGTATATTCGAGGGCAGCACATCTACAACCCCAAACAGCCCGACTCGATCCTATCCGAGATTGTCAGCCTGACCGTGATTGGCCCCAATATCTATGAGGCGGATCGATTCGCTACCGCCGCTTTTGCGATGGGTCGCGAGGGGATTGTTTTCATCGAAACCCTGACTGGGTTTGAGGGCTACATGATTGATAACGCGGGTCTGGCAACTTTGACCAGCGGCTTTGAAAGGTTCGTGACTCATGATCAAGTTCATTGACAATCGACTAAACGCGATCACGATGTATAGGTTGATCCTATACTATCTGATCATCCTGCTTGGTATTGCTGCGATTTTTAGCGCGTTGGGCCTGCTGCCTTTTAGCTCGCAAACCTTGATCGTTTCGACGCTGTTTATCACGGCGATCTGCTGGATCGCCAATGGGGTTTTGGCGCATACATTTCGCGTCCCTGCCAATGTGGAATCGGTGTATATCTCCGCGCTGATTCTGGCTCTGATTATTACCCCAGCGGAGACGACCCACGATCTATGGTTTTTGGTGTGGGCTGCGGTATTGGCAATGGCCTCCAAATACATCCTTGCCATTAATCGGAAGCACGTATTTAACCCCGTTGCGCTGGCTGTTGCGATTACAGCGTTAACAATTAACCAATCCGCGACGTGGTGGGTCGGTAATGCTCCCATGCTAGCGTTTGTGCTGATCGGCGGGCTGCTGATCGTTAGGAAAACCCGACGCTTTCAAATGGTCTTCAGCTTCTTGATTGTTGCAATGGTCACGACTCTGACTCTGACTATCTTAAACGGGAGCAACCTCATTCTGACGATACAGGAAACAGCGGTTTCCTCGCCGCTGATCTTCTTTGCTGCGGTCATCCTTACGGAGCCATTGACCACGCCGCCGACTCGAACCACCCAGATCATTTATGGCGGTTTCGTCGGGCTGCTCTTTTCGCCACAGTTCCATATCGGAGCGTTTTACACTACGCCAGAGCTAGCCATTCTCATGGGCAATGTGTTCTCGTATCTGGTTAGCCCTAAAGCCAAGCTGATTCTCCGACTCAAAGATCGGATTCAGACTGCCCCCGACACCTTCGACTTCATTTTCACGCCTAATCGGAAACTGTCTTTTGCGCCGGGACAATATATGGAATGGACACTAGGCCATGACCACCCAGACAGTCGAGGCAATCGTCGCTATTTCACGCTAGCTTCATCCCCAACCGAACGCGATCTAATTCTAGGGGTCAAGTTTTATCGCAATTCCAGTTCCTACAAGCAGTCGATGCTGGAAATGGATAGGGATAGTGAAATTGTGGCGGCACAGCTAACCGGGGATTTCGTCTTGCCCAGAGATCCAAAGCAGCGCCTTGTCTTTATTGCAGGCGGCATCGGCATTACGCCGTTCAGGAGCATGATCAAATATCTGCTGGATACCAAACAGAAGCGGTCTATCACGCTGTTTTATGCCAACCGAACGGCGAACGAAATTGTCTACAAGGACGTGTTCGACAGAGCGCAGCACGAACTAGGGATCAGGACGATTTACACCCTGACCGATACTAACAACATTCCAGCGGGTTGGAGAGGCAAAACAGGTTATATCTCTGCCAAGATGATCAAAGATGAAGTCCCCTATTACCGCAACTGCGTGTATTACCTCTCCGGTCCCAATTCAATGGTGACTTCTTTTGAGGAAGCGCTTCTTAAATTGGGAGTTGCGAAGGATCATATCAAGACAGACTTCTTCCCCGGCTTCGCATAAGCGGGCGACTGTAAAGTCATTAGCCTGATCCTCAATTCACGGCGCTGATTATTTCAGGGGCAAGGTAGGTGGGCAGACTCTACCTCACCCGTTGACAGTAATCACGGCATCGCGCATCACCTGACGAGCGTGGAAGTAATCGCGAATAGACGATACCTGATCATTATCCCAAGTAAGCAGTATGAAAAAAGCAGGCTGGGACGATGCTTGACTAAGATCGTAGCCTAGAATGGCGGGGCGACCTTCCACTGTACCGACTGCCATTCGCCAATCATGTACCAGACTGTATCTGTAGAAGTAGTTATCGGCGACTTCATCGCTCCCCTGTAGTTTCGTTCGACCCACAAGGTCTAAGCGTACTTCGTTAGTCAACATGGCACGCAGGCCATCAAAATCACGGGCATTAAAGCGATCCACGTAGCGAGCCAACAGTTCTTGCTCGTGCTTATCTAGCCGAGGTGCAGTGATTTCAACGTTTGCTGCTAACTCGCGCAACCGACTGCGCCCGCGATGCAAGGTCGCTTTGATTTCGGGAACCGTCGCGTCCAGTAGTTCAGAGATTTCAGCGAGGGAATAGCCCATCACATCTTTGAAGATTACGCAGCTTCGTTGGCGCGGTGCGAGCTTTAGAAACATCGATAGGGCAAGGGTGGCGAGTTCTTTTTCTTCAAGCGGCAGATCGGTTTCTTCGGGCATGAGATATTCATCGAGTAGTTCCATTGGCTCATCGTTGTAACGGCGGAGGTGATCAATCGCTTTGTTGTGCGTGATCCTGAACAGCCATCCGCGCAGGTTCGTGTTATGGGCCAGCGCTGGTAGCGACGCATAGGCCTTGACCAATGCTTCTTGCACCACATCCTCACCATCGATAACGGAGCCAGTCATGCGGGTCGCATAACGGTGAAGTTGTGGTCGAATGTCTAAAATCAATGCCTCAAACTCGACAGGGGTGAGGGTGGGAGGGAGCATTGGTCTTGTCATATGGGATTCCGCTTTCTATTTGAACCGCCGAAATTTAGTCGAGAGATGCCAACCCTTGACCCGTGACACCGAATGCGGTGCCTGTGCGATAGGCATCTTCCGTCAGCATCGCGACAACATTTTGCCCGACAATTTCTGGAGTGAGCCGGGGTGATCCCATTCGCTCTAGATACTGTTCTTTGGTAATGCCTTGCATGGCAGCATAATTCGTTGCAGCAGTATTACCCAATTTGGTCATACCGACGATTTGCCGAGGAACCAGCGTCACGAAGCGAAGATCGAGTTTTAGGTTGTTCGCCTCTTGCTGCAAATATTGCGCTAAAAACCACTGGGTGCGCTTCGCGCCTGCATAGCTGCCGGAGCGTACCGAACCGCCGATGGCGGCTCCACTGGACACGATCACTACTACACTTCCCGGCGCGAGTGGTGTCAGTAATGCTTCCCGACCAAAATAGAAGGTGGACTTTACGTCGGTTTCCCAGACCTGATTGAACTGTTCCCATGTCAGATCTTGGATTGGAGCCATTGTAGGGGTCGCGCCCGCATTGAGCACTAATATATCGGGGCAGATTTCGCGCATGGCCTTAGACGCGATCTGCGGATCGGTCACATCGCCAGCAATTGTTTGCACGCTTTCCACGTCTTGTTTCAGCAAGTCGAGATTTTCGGGATTACGTGCGATGGCCCACACATTGACACCCTCGGCAGCCAATGCGTCTACAATCCCGCGTCCAATCCCTTGGCTGCCACCCGTTACCAACGCCGTTTTATTCTTCAATTGGCTGTTCATCGTTTGCCTCTTTTGTATAGATATTCATCTCATCTATACAACGAGAGGGAAACGAAAAAGGATACGATCCAATAAAAGCAGTTTCTATTTTATGTGAAATAGACTCTATCGGGAATAGGAAAGGGAGTAGATATGGGCAAAATCCCCCCTATAACCTGCAAATTTATGCCGTCATCGGATGGTCGAGTCTGTAGGCTGGTAACCTTGAAAGCCAGTATCCTGCCAGAGCCTGCTACCGGGTGGAAAATCCCAGTGCTGGTCATCGGCCAGCTTCTTGTCGTGACGTTTGCCTTCCACGGTGGGACTTAAGCCTTTAATTTTGCCTGTGCGCTTCTCGGTGACGGCATTGTTCTTGACAGTATGCCGCTCAACACGACTTGTGATCTGACTATTTGCGGACCGAGTTGCGTCATCCACACATCCCAGCCTTTTTTGCGCCCTAAAGTGAAAGTCATGATACGATGTTGGTATTTTTTGCGGCGGCAATTGCCTCGGCATACGCTCCCCACATCGAAGGCGGCAGCATACGCCCAATCCTGACCATTACTTCTTGGCGGACGGCAGCATCGTCGCTGCTGGTGAGCGTAATCGGCGGCGCGATGTGTCCACGTAACTGATCGCCGTCTTCCCAGAATGCTACAGGGATAATTGGGGCACGGCGTGCTGCCAGCGCGATAAATGATCCTGTCCCCGGCAGTGCCTCAACTAACCCATAGGCTGTACCGCGATCTCCTTCGGGGAAGAACAACACAGGTTCGCCATTACGCAGCAGCGACAGTACATGCTTCAAGGCGGCGGCGCGGCCTGTTGTGTTGTCAGCATCCGATTCGCCAGGGATAGGGATCATACCCCACAGCATCGCCACTCGTTTCAGGAACCAACTGGAGATTGGAAAGACTCGTGCTGTGCCCCGAAACTTGAAGCGCTGCGCGTCTGTGACAACAATTCGCAGCGGGAACTGCACTGGACGACTCGCGTAGATTGCCTCAACCAGCATCGCGCCAATCCAGCCGATCCACAACCCAGCGCGATGATGGTGGTTTGCCACGATCAGGAATGCGCCGTCACGCGGTAGATTTTCTATCCCGGTGAGGAGTGGGCGCGGTGTATGCGAGTTGAGCAGATAGTTGGCATCGACATAAAACGAGCGTTTAGGCCGATCAAAGAAGATCGACGAGGACAGATGCAGGAAACCGTACAGCGGGAAACTGTAGGTAGGGCGCTTTTCGCTGGCGTTGTCAGCCACCGCTATTCCCCTGAGTCGCTGTCACGCCGTTTAGGGCCACGCCGCGCCATGAGAATCAAGGCTCGCATCCGTTGGCGGATTTCTGGCGACCACAAAAAGATCAAGCCCTGTACGATCATAGTGTTCGTGCAGAGAAAGAAGGTCGCTTCCTCGATAGGCACATGTATCACTGGGATAAACATATTAAGCGACTGTGTAGGGTTGATTGTCCATGTGTGTGCTCCAAGCGCAATTGCATCCACGACGGTCAGATATAACGTCGGAAGCACAATGCCGGGGAGCAACACCTTCCAGCGTTTGAGCAGAATATCGGGGCCAACCAACCACTGAATCACAATGATTGGCAGTGACCAGATTAGGATCAGAAAAAGGTACGTGAGATTTCCCATAGAGCAGCGCTACAGTCCGTTATTTTTCTTGTGATCGGATCTTTCCGCGAAGTCGTCGGTATAGAAGCGTTGCCACAGCCAGAATGCGAAGATCCCGGTCAGGAAAGATTGTAGGATAAAAAATAGATATTCCTCAAGTGGCACATAGCCCAAGGTGATATTGAAGACGAGTTTCGGGTCATAGTACCATACGCCAGAGGCCACCAGATAGTTATCCCACGGTGTAGTATAGACAATGGCGATGACCGCCAGTGCTAGCAAAATGATCAGATGGATGCGCCGAATCGCACGGCGCAGCACATAGAACATCCCTGTGAGTGGGAGGCACACAAACAAGATCAGGAACACACTGTAACTCATAATCGGTACTCCATCTCCATGACTATGCCGTGCGATGCTCGATGATGGTACGGCCTTTCCAACGCACGCCCCACCCTAATATAGTCCGAAAAGTCGAAGTGAAACCCACGCCAAACAGGATAAAAACTCCGATCTGGCTCAAGAGTGGGTAGAACCACCAACGTTCGACCTCAAAACGCCGCATCCATGAGGGCAGCCCCACTGCGGTAATGATCATCATGGCGAGTCCCCATAATAGCAGTGGCGCGTAACCTGTCACCAATCCAACGATCAACGCGGGGATAGCACATACGCCTAGCAGGACTGCACCGCCTAACAGCAACCCAAATCCACCGCGATCTCGCGCCGCGACGAAAGCGGTTTTGGTCATGCCGCGCAGCAGGGCGGGCAAATCGCGGTACATCCGCACCGAAGCTGCCGAATGTCCGTTGAGTAATTTAATGCGATAGCCCTGTGCCGCCAGTAAAGTCGCTAGTGCGACATCCTCCATAACGCGGCCCCGCACCGCCCCAAAGCCGCCGGATTCTTCGTAGACTGCACGCCGAATCAAAATATACTGCCCATTGAAGGCAGGTTGATCGGCGTTCAAGGTGGCAAAGTAGTTTTGATAGGCCATCGGTAGAATGAGGCGTTCCCAAAAGGTGACACACTCCTGACGCAGCAGCAGCGATACCGCGTCAAGTTGGCAGCGCTCCGCATAAGTAACCACTCGGCGTAAACTATCGGGAGTGTGATAAGTATCGGCATCGGTGAACAGCAGCCAATCGGCTTCACTGTACCGCGCCGCCTGATCGCAGGCATTGCATTTGCCTGTCCAACCCGGCGGAAGATCGCTCGACAGACATAATACCGCTGCACCTGCGACTTTAGCTTTCAGGGCTGTATCATCGCTCGACCCATCATCAACCACGGTCAAGTGGACAGAGGGGTAGTCTAGCGCCACGAGGCTGCATACTAATCGTTCAATGCTGGCGCTTTCATTACGCGCTGGAACAATGATCTCGACACTGGACAGAGGGATATTGTTTAGATTGGGAAGGTAAGGCAGACGGCGATAGTTGCGTTCCGAGAGAAAAATCACGGCAGCGGGGACTGCTAACATTGCTGCCAAAAAGATCATGAGCAAATCCGTCACCGCTGCACAGCAAGCCTTTCAGATGGAACGGCGGTATTGGCCTGCTGCTTTTGATGCAGTTGTAACTTGTCTAACCATCTATCGAGCGCGACCAATGGCGCGTAGCATACTGCTCCAACACTAACTCCATAGGGAATACCGTGAACGATCATCAGTGGGATACTGGCTTCCCAGATGCCATGCGCTGTAAATTGTAGATCGATTTGCAGCCACAGCAGACTCAACCCCAATGCGATCAAGCGGTTCTTCAAAGGCCAATTGACCAACGCTCCGCCGGGTCGGTGCAGCCAACGCGCAATGATCAAGCCGACCAGCGCCATCAGGCAGCGGTAGCATACTGCGTAGGGTCGCCCACCGTATTCAAAGGCGTACTGCGGCTGGGGGCAAATCACCTCACCGATCCAGAAGATGAAGCGCGACACGGCCTGAAACATAGGATCGTTGACTCGCGCAAAAAAGGGCGCAATCAAGGGGCCGATCATCATCATGAACAGGGCGAATTCGACCAAGCGCCAATGCGGGCGGTAGCGGCGGACAAACGTTAAGAGCATAAATCACATGACCAATAAAACTCAGGATGTTGACTAGCTGTGCAAAGCAGGATTGGATTGTCCGCGCTGCATTCGCACCCAGATGGCAGGTAGGCGGCGCAATTTTTCGGAGCGCGTCAGGAAAGCTCGCTGCGTAAAGACATTGTACCCGTTGGAAATTATCTTTTCGAGGATAGCGCGGTACACGTCGGCGGCGACAGCTACTGAGAAACGCGCCTTTTCCGCCAGAAAACGGATACCGGGCCATGCTTCCTCATACAGGTGATAGGCGCGTTCGATCTCGAATTGCAACAACCGTATCGTGGATTCGTCTAGCTTGCTCCGCAGAATGTCTTCCTCAGAAACGTGGAATCGCTCCAGATCTTCCAGAGGAAGGTAGATGCGTCCCCGACGGGCATCCTCGCCAACATCGCGCAGGATATTCGTCATTTGGAGCGCGACACCCAGTTTGATAGCGTAGGGTTTGGCATCTTCATAATCGATTCCGGTGGTCGTACCAAAGACGTGCATCGCCATCAACCCAACCGTCGAGGCGACACAATAACAGTAGCGTTCCAATTCTTGCCATGTCTGGTAGCGGGTATGGGTTAGGTCGAGTTCGCAGCCTTCGATCAGTTCATCGCCATAAATTTGTGGTACGCCCCAAAACTCGCGGCTGTGTGCCCACGCCATCAGTACTGGGATCTGCTGCTGCTGCCACGGACGGTTCGCCTCGGCTCGCCACCAATCGAGATTTTCATAGACTGTGACGTGCTCATCATCTACAATGTTATCGGTCTGGCGGCAAAACCCATATAGGGCACGAATCGCCCGACGTTCAGCTTTGGGCAGCAAGCGCGTCGCCAGATAGAAACTCTTGGAATATTCTCTGGTGATGCTATCGGCCTGCTGGTATGCGTCATCCAGAAGGCTATCCGACGGGTCAGGGCTAGTTACGAGCATTTCCTCGCTCCACAGGACAGTGTTACAGACAGGTTGACACTAAACTCCGGGGGACGGCACTAATCGACTCGCTGATCCTGATAGTTGCATTGTACTAAAGAACTCACCAATTTGCCTAACGCCATACCCCTTTATGGGAAAATGTATAGAGAAATTTAAGGCGTGACCTGCCAAACCTTGCCACAATCTTTGGCGATGATCGCGTCGGCGGCACGGTTCCCGCTGCGAGTTGCGCCTTCCATGCTATCGTAGAAGCGCTGGATAGTGTAGCCGCCCGCCAAAAATAGGTTATCGATTGGGCTTTTTTGCGGCACACGGAACTTATCCATGCCGGGCTTAGGCCAGTAAACGCTTTGAGGCACGCGCACAATATGGTACTTTTCGATCTGGGCATCCTTCGCGGTTACTGGGAAGTTACGCTGAATGCTGTCCCACACCTGATCGAGAATGGTTTCATCGTCGGCGTTGATCAGGTCGTGGGCGGGAGCCACGACGAACTGGAAGCGACTCTTGCGCGATCCCATTGTGCCGTTGCCATTGGTGCGATATTCCGGCGTAGTATTCGCCATATCCGCGTATACGGGGATCACGCCATCGGGGCTGAACAGAATATTGTCTACATAGCTGATCTGTCGGTCTGCCCACAGATGCACGCTGACGACAGGCACGCCTTCGATTTGCATCAACCCCTTGAAGTAGTCACGGTCTAACCACTGCGGCGGGATCAACCGTTTCAGGTTGTGAATTGGCAGCGCCATCACATACTCGTCGGCGGTCATTGTCTCTGGCGCATCGTTGCCACGTTGTACACACAACCCAGCAATCTTTCCCGCCGAATCGAGATCCACTGATAGAATTTTCGCGTTAGTCGTGATCTTGCCGCCGCGATCCTTGATATATTGGGCGAGTGGCCCCATCAAATGGGTTTCGGGTGAGCCTTGCAGAAATCCCATGCGGCTGGCACCGTTCTGGCGCAAGAAGATCCCGCTGACATCCAGTACTACTCTGGCAGAAATATCTTTGGGTGTGACAAATTTGAGCGCCAGACTCAACGGTAAAAACATTTTCTTGAGCAGTTTATCCGAGATGCCGTGTCCGAGATGCCACTGCTGGTAAGACATATTGTCCATATCAGCATAATACTGCTGACTACCAAACAACATCGGATACAAATTACGAGCCAGCGAGAGCTTTTGAGGCCACGTAAAATAGCGGTTCTTGATAAGCGTGGGCACGAGATGCAGCGGACTGGGCAACTTCGCCGTGCGAAAGTCGAAGCGTTCGCCTTCGTCTAACGTGTAGGTTAGGACATGTTCTTTCCAGAGGATGCGCTCATAAATACCGAGTTCCTTCATCAAGGTGAAGATTTCTTCATACGCACCGAAGAAGACGTGCAACCCAGTTTCGATCCACTCGCCCTCTTTGTCTTGCCACGACGACCACTTACCGCCGAGAACATCGCGCTTTTCGAGGATCTCGACATCAAAGCCTGCGTCGATGAGCCGCTTTCCGGCTGCCAACCCGGCGATACCACCTCCGCCAATGAGAATTTTTTTGCGCCGTGAATATTCCATAATCCTAATGGCGGCGGAACTTGTTGGTTCATTGCAACACTGATGCCAACAGTAAAAGCCGCGTTGTCTCCTTTCAACTTATGGTCCCCGACCGGGAATTGTATCCCGCTGTTAAATTCAGAGCTTAGTGCAGCGAGTGTTTATCACCATAATAGAGACTCTAGCAAAGCATCGCGCAAGTGTCAATACTTTGTACAATTTATTTTAGATCAACATTGTACAAATATTGTACACAATATAAATATGGATAGTCTCTTGTGAAGGTTAAGCTTTCAACGCCTGATCAATCTCATCCATATGTTCGCCGCGATGCCTCCCTCGCTCCACATAGCGAATATTGTATTCAGCAACTTGCTCAAGTAGTTCCGGCGAAAACGACTCTAACCGCTGATCAAGGGTTTCGGCGCTGGCGATAGCGATACGGGCAGCTTCACGCGGGGGAATAGCTAACCACAGCGGCAGTGAAATATCGTTCACGACCACATCAATAGTCGGTGCTGAAAATTTCCCTGCCTGTTCGGTAGCATCCAGAACAGCTTGCACCCGCCTCTCCCAGAATGCTATGTGAGCCAATGCAACGGCAACTGTCCAATGTTCGCCAACAGGGTGTATATAATCGTCATCGGTTAGTCGGGCAACAAGATCGCGCATCCGTGCGGTTGCGGCGCGGTTGAGTGCCACAAAGGATCGATCCAGCGTCATAAATTAGCCTCCAGAGCGTAAAGACGGACGCAATGATTGTACTGACTTTGCGCTAACTTCGGAAATTCTCAATGGTATGTTCGCTTTTGAGGCGGTGCGGTGGGACGGCCTATAGGCCGTCTCCTACAAAATATCGTTAGGGACAACCCTGTGTGGTCGCTGGTGAAATTTCCCCTAATTCCAAATGTGTCTTTGCCATCCCTGGAGTCGCTATATGTCTGTCTCTCGATATAATACAGGCATGATGGCTCATGTTGGCTTAAACGCACATTTACTTTCACCCAAAGCAGGCTACCGCCGCGCTGGGATTCACGGTTATATCTGGCAACTGCTGGATCACCTGCCTGCTGTTGATCCGGCATGGCACTACCGAGTCTTTGTCGGCGCAGGCGATCCACCACCGCGTGCAAGTTTGGACATACGCCGCTCACGATTCGGCACAGCTCGCCCCTTGAAGCGTATTGCATGGGAACAATTCGTGCAGCCCTGCCAACTTGATGGGCTGGATCTTGTCCACGAATTAGCGTTTGTTGCGCCAGTGGTGATGCCCAGACCGTTTGTTGTGACTGTCTACGATCTAACCTTCATGCGTTACCCAGAACTTTTGCCGCGTGTTCGGCGCTGGTATTTGCGACTACTGACTGGACTCTCATGCCAACGGGCGCGGCGAGTGATCGCGATCTCACAATCGACTGCCGACGATCTGGTAACGCTGCTCGGTGTCGCCCGCGATAAAATCGATCTGGCAGTGCCGGGAGTCGAGGGTCGGTTTTGCCCGTTGCCTGCCAATGAAGTCGCGGCGTGGCGCACCAAACAGGGCTTACCGGAGCGTTTCTTACTCTTTGTCGGAACTTTGGAGCCGCGCAAGAATCTGCCGATGCTGCTGCGGGCTTATGCAGCACTGCCTACGGCGGATCAAGCGGCGTGTCATCTAGTGCTTGCTGGGGGCAAAGGCTGGATGACTGAGGAGATTCATCGCACAATTGCCGAATATGAGCTATCTTCGGTAGTTCAGTTGCCGGGATTCGTTGCCGACTCTGATTTGCCGTGGCTATATAATGCTGCCGAAGCGTTTGTCTACCCGTCAATATTCGAGGGATGGGGCTTGCCTGTAACCGAAGCAATGGCCTGTGGCAAACCTGTATTAGTCTCGAATGTTTCGTCACTGCCGGAAGCCGCTGGGGATACCGGACTGCGCCTGCCACCCTCTGACACTGCCGCTTGGACAGCAGGGTTAAGCCGCTGCATCCACGATGGCGCATGGCGGGCTGAACAGGGATTGCTTGCCCAAACTCGCGCCCGTCAATTTACTTGGACTCACACTGCCGAACAAACGGTAGCTAGCTATCGAAAAGCGTTGGAGAATTAGTATTATGCGTGATTGGGCATTAATATTTCGCCGGGTAATGCCCCTCCTTGACTTGGCGATTGTGATTATCGCTTTCCGCTTAGCGTATACCTTGCGCTACGATCTACAGATCGTGGTTCCCGTAGACGAGAACATCAAGGCGGCGGCGGCATTCGAGGCGTTCTTGCCTTATGCGGCGCTCTATGCTCTGTGGCTGGTTTCGACTTCGCCTGTCGCCGGGTTATACCGTGAACGCCGGGGTCGGACATGGTTTGAGGAAGTCAACACGATTATCAATGGGGCGACCAATGCGACAGTGGTCGTGATGGCGCTCAACTTCCTGCTGCGTCCTCAAGTCTTTTCGCGCTTGATGATCCTGCAAGCAACGGCGTTGGTCATTATTCTGATGTCGTTTTCGCGCATTGTGTACCGCCGTGTGCGCCATGTACTGCGGAATTACGGTATTGGCGTGGAACGTGTCTTGGTCGTTGGCGCGGGCGATGCTGGACGCACCGTGTTAAGTGCGTTCATTGCGCGACCCGATCTCGGCTATGTGCCAATCGGCTATCTCGATGACCGCCCCGAACGTGGTTTGGTGGATATTGGGCGCGTGCGTGGGCTAGGCGATCTCGATCAACTCGAACTGCTGCTGCTGGACCACTGCGCCGATTTGGTGGTAATTACGCTGCCGTGGAGCGCCCGCCAGAAGATTATGGATATGATGGATATTTGCGAACGTCATCACATTGCGTCACGAGTAGTGCCGGACTTGTTCCAGTTGAATATGAGTCAAGTGTCTGTCGAAAATCTGGAAGGGATTCCGCTGCTCGGTTTACGCAATGGCGGGACACGGCTGGATCACCCCCGCTATCTGATCAAGCGCATTATCGACATTGCGTTGATCATCCTTTCTGCGCCGATTAGTATCCCGCTAGCGTTGATTGTCGCGATTACAATCAAGCTCGACTCGCCGGGGCCGATTCTGTTTCCGCATCTGCGAGTAGGCAAAGACGGGCGCGAGTTCAAAATGTACAAGTTCCGATCAATGGGCGATGGGGCTGACGACTTGCGCGAGAAGATGATCGCGCAAACGGGCGCAGATCCCAAGCGCCCCAAGTGGGAAAAAGATCCGCGTATTACTCGCGTGGGCAAGTGGATTCGACGCACGAGTATCGACGAACTGCCGCAGTTAATCAACGTGCTGCGCGGCGAGATGAGTCTGGTTGGGCCACGTCCACCAACGCCTGATGAGGTAGCGCACTATGAACCATGGCATCGCCAGCGCTTGAATACACTGCCCGGCGCGACTAGTCTGTGGCAAGTCAGCGGGCGCAGTAAGGTTCCCTTCGAGGAACAGTGTTTGCTCGACATTTACTATATAGAAAATTGGTCTATCGGCTTGGACATTCAGATTATGCTCCGCACGATCCCGAATATGCTGATCGGCAGTGGCGCGTATTGAATCTAATCATCTTTTATTACAAGTACTCTGAGATTTCAAACCATTCTAAGGCAAGGTGTTGGTCTGCACTGCATAAAAACACCTTCTGCGTAAGGTAAGCTAGTACTCTATTTCACGATCAACTTTAAGAGGATCTTATGCCTGCCTTATCAACCATTGCGCTTTTTGTGCTGGCAGCTTTTGTGTTGTTGATTACCCCCGGCCCCTCTGTCTTGTATATCGTAGCCCGTAGTATCAATCAGGGGCGACAGGCGGGGTTCGTCTCAGCGCTGGGCATTGCCACAGCGACCCTGTGCCACATTGCGGCGGCAACCCTTGGCCTCTCCGCGATTCTGATGTCGTCGGCGTTGGCTTTTTCAATTGTGAAGTACATCGGTGCGGCCTATCTGGTCTATCTGGGAATGCGTACTTTGCTGTCGCGGGAAGAATCGCAGCAGGCCAGCGACCCTGCACCCCGTAAATTGCCGCGCATATATTATCAGGGCTTTCTGGTCAATCTATTAAATCCCAAAACAGCGTTATTTTTCTTTGCTTTCTTGCCGCAATTTATTGATCCTACAAAAGGCGCAGTTGCTGGACAGACGCTCTTTTTGGGTTTTATTTTTGTGGCGATGGGCATTTGCAGCGATAGTACTTATGCGCTTCTCGCCGGGACGTTTGGTAGTTGGCTCAAGGGGAATCTGCGATTTCTACGCGCTCAGAAGTATTTTGCGGGCAGTGTATATATTGTCCTAGGGGTCACGACTGCGTTGGCAGGATCAAGCAAGGGCAAATAACAGATCGGAGTTAAGGATGAAACTGCTTAGTGTCAATCTCGGCAAAGCCCGTATTGTTGAGGCTGGGCCACGACTGGTGGAGACAAGTATTTACAAACTTCCATTGGACAATCCTGTCCAGATTACGGTAAATGGTTTGCAAGGCGACACAATAAGCAACACAAAAGATCATGGTGGGCCAGATCAGGCAGTCTATTTGTATGGCAGTCTCGATTATGACTGGTGGTCGGCAGCCCTCGGCAAGACACTTGAACCGGGTACTTTTGGTGAGAACCTAACTATCAGTGACCTTGAAAGCGCATCGCTGCATATTGGGGATCGGCTCCATATCGGTTCAGTACTATTGGAAATTACCGCCCCACGTATTCCCTGTGTCGTGTTTGCGCTACGCATGAATGATCCAGCTTGGCTCAAGCGTTTCCGTAAGGCAGAACGTCCCGGTTTGTACTGTCGAGTGATTGAACCGGGCAAAGTACAGGTCAACGACCCAGTGACGCTTGAACCATACACCCAGCCAACAGTCACGGTGCTGGAAGTTTTTCGTGGTTACTATGATAACGATCTCAGCGAGGACGACCTGCGGCGCACGCTTGCTACTCCAATTGCCATTCGCGCCCGTCAGGACTATGAGGAACGGTTAGCAGCGATCACGACCTAAACTTATCGGATCGTTCTCGTAAAACAGAAAACGGCGACCCGCAAGTCGCCGTTTTTGTGCTCAGTACAAAGTATCGCCTAGAAGTGCTTG
Organism: Chloroflexota bacterium; assembly: GCA_040007395.1. Classification (GTDB taxonomy): domain Bacteria; phylum Chloroflexota; class Anaerolineae; order Aggregatilineales; family UBA2796; genus DATGFK01. Next base: position 51,352 of record JBDTVG010000216.1, on the reverse strand, counting down.
GCGACTTCGGCCCAGTTGACAACGTTCCACCATGCCGCGAGATAGTCAGCGCGGCGGTTCTGATACTTCAGATAGTAGGCATGTTCCCATACATCCACACCGAGGATGGGGGTTTGGCCTTCCATGAGTGGGCTGTCCTGATTGGGCAGCGAGATGATCTTCACGCCGGAGCCGTCCTTGACTAGCCACGCCCAGCCAGAACCAAAACGACCCATCGCAGCCTTCTGGAAGCCATCCTTGAATGCGGCAAAGTCGCCAAAGGCCGCTTTGATCGCGTCCGCCAATGCGCCAGTGGGTTCGCCGCCAGCGTTGGGAGCCATGATGCTCCAGAAGAAGGTATGGTTCACATGTCCGCCACCATTGTTCCGCACGGCGGTACGAATGGCTTCGGGGAGGCTGTTCAGATCCTTGATCAGGTCTTCGGCGCTCTTGCTCTGAAGGTCAGGGTGGCCTTCAAGGGCATTATTCAGATTGGTAACATAGGCCTGATGATGTTTATCATGGTGGATCTGCATGGTTTGTGCATCAATATGTGGTTCCAACGCAGCGAAATCATACGGTAGAGGGGGTAATTCAAACTTTGGCATCGTCTCTCACTCCTAAAGTGGTTATATGGGGTATAAAAGGAACAGCCTTTTGCTATTCCAATACTATAGATGGTAGGATAGCACGCTGCCTCTGTCAAGGGATTCTATTCGATTGGACAGGTAAACGGTTATCGTGACAAAACCTTCATGGCGACCTTATATTGTACTGGGAGTCGGGCTGCTAGCGGTTTCGTCGGCCTCGATTATGATCCGTTTTGCTCAACAAGAACAGAGTCCGCCGCTGGTTATTTCGGCGTGGCGAGTCGGCTTGGCAGCGTTGGTGCTGACCCCCATTGTGTTGACTTCGTATCGGGCGCAGCTTGCCAAACTTTCTCGGTCTGATTTTGCACTGGCAATGCTGGCTGGCCTGTTCCTCGGCGCACATTTTGCCAGTTGGGTCACATCGCTGGAATATACATCTGTGATCAACAGTGTTGTACTCGTTACCACCAATCCGCTTTGGGTAGCACTCGCCGCACCGTTCGTCCTGCGCGAAAAACTTAGCCGAACTACGCTCATCGCCGTATTTCTCGCTATCGCGGGGGGAATTGTGGTCAGTATAGCGGGCGGCCCTGGAACCGCCCCCCATCAAAATTCGCCATTATTGGGCGATGTGTTAGCGATCATTGGTGCGATTGCCGTTTCTGGGTACTTTCTGATCGGGCGGCAAGTGCGGGGCAGAGTGTCACTTATTCCATATGTCTGGCTGACCTATGGCAGCGCAGCAATAGTGCTAAGCATAGCAGTCTTACTCACAGGTCAACAGGTCGGTGGATTGTCCAACACCGCCTACTTATGGATGACTCTGTTAGCGCTCGTGCCACAGTTGATTGGACATTCGGCGTATAATTATGCACTCGGCTATCTCTCAGCGGCCTATGTCGCGCTGACTGTGCTAGGTGAGATCGTCGGCAGCGCGATCCTTGCCGCCCTGTTCTTGAACGAGCAGCCTGTGGCGTGGCAGCTTGTCGGCGGGGTACTGATCATGCTGGCGCTCATCCTTGCTAGCCGTGAAGAGGCCAAAGCAACCCGTGAGTTGCAGAAGACTGCTGTGGAATCTGCCGTTACCCTTTAACCGTTTGAGTAAATCTGTCGTTACTATGAAAGGAAAACAGCTATGTTTTCAACACGCTGTACATTTTGTCGCCAATTGATCAATCTCAAGACTGAGGAAGTCCGCGAGGCAGTAGAGCAGGCCGATGCGAAACATGAAGTCCTCTATGTGATGCACTGCCCCAAGTGTCGGAAACTGGTCAAAATTCAGGTGCGCCAGCTTAAACTCAAGCTGCCCCGGCCTGAAGCTGACCTGCCCACCGAAGAAACCCCCTCCGAAGAATCTAACGAGGTTAGCGAGGAGAATCCGGCTCAGTGAGCGACACGCCGCCGCTGAAACGTGCCAGCTATGTGCTGCATGTTTGCAGTGTCGCTGGACTGAACTGGATACCATCGAACCGATCCGCGTCGTTTCCAGCGATGCGGATCGATGTGGTCAAACCGCTAGATGAAGCCCTCGATCTATTCGATGACGAACCACGCTTTCAACATTTCACGCTAGATGGGGAAACCTTTTGGCTAGAGGAATATCTCTCGATCCGCCCAGAAAACTTCGAGCGGGTCGAGGCAGCGGTTCAAGCAGGGCAACTACTGATCGGCCCTTGGTATATCCAGCCTGACCCTAAAGCCGATTCCGAACTGCTTATCCGTAATCTGATGATCGGCCTGCGAACGGCGCGAGTCTTTGGGCAACCTATGTTGGTTGGCTATCTTCCCCATTGGCGCAAAATAGCAGGGCAACTTCCGCAGATTCTAAAGGGCTTCGGGATCAATAGTGTCATCGTTGGGCATGTTGAAGCTGACTCGCTCGAAGTGCTGTGTACCGGGATCGATGGGACACAGATTATCGTAAGCCAGTTGCGTTCGCCTGAACCGTCAAACTCGATGACACTCACCGTAAATGATGGCTTTGAAGATGAACGCCATCAGCTAGCGCCTTATTCGCAGTCAGGACATTTGCTGCTGATACGTCCTTGGTATTGGTTTTCAAGCCGCAAGGATCGACTTCGTCTCTTTCAAACCATGCCAACCGCTCAAATGGCACTGCATGATGATGTATTCCATAGCAATCCAGCAGCCTATGCGAAAGCAATTCAAGCTAACCGTGAACCGTTGTCGGAAGTAGTGTTAACGTCTGCTGTCCCCGATGATAAGCCCGCCGACTGGACTCCAATGCAGTCGCTTGAGATGTTATCCGCGTGGGTAGAAAATATGAAGCCCCTCGCTAGTGAATGGCAGTTTCGGCACCCCCAAACATTGCTTCAGACATTGTGGAAAACATATTTACGAAAACAGAGACTTGATCCTGATCTGGAACACACCGTTGATGTATTGATGAGTTGGGCAATTGCAGATATTGCAAATCAAATCAATACGTGGTTATTGCCGATGCCATACGGCACACGGGCACATGTCGTATTTAATCCTACCAACCAGCCGACAATAGTAACTGTTACTGCTGCAAAACAGACTCAGGTTGCTGTCCCAGCTCTGAGTTACGTCACTATCAATTCAACTCAACGGGATCGTAATGTTAACACCATTTATGTGACACCATATACTCCCCCAGCACGCGGACGGGTTTTAGCAACTGATATTCACGAAGGGTCATTACCACTCTCAGCCAGCATCATAAGTGTATCTGAGCCAAATTTTCATATTAGCACGGTCAAGCTACCCGAAGATGCGGATCGCGGTGGGATGATTGTACGTGGTACGAACCAAAACAGCGAGGCGGTATGGGTCACACTTACTCCTTGGCGACCCTTTGCTACTGTCGAGGTCGTGACGCTGGATGAGTCGCCCACAGGTGGCAAACTCGCCCCCGAATCAGAGGGCGCGGTACGTTTCTACGCCAGACCACATGGTATTCTCACGCTCTGGTTCCATGACTGAGGAACAATGGCGTAACGCATCACTAGATTACCCCCTCTCCGCAAACAGAAAGGGGGATTCCGGTAGTGGTCAAGAAGTAAGTGATGCTTGACGTTAAAGAATGTATTGAATGATAAACAGCGCGTGACAAGCTCATGACCTCACTATTGAGGCTCAGGATGCAGCGGTTTTGGAGCAACGTCGAACCAACGAATTACTCCAAAAAATACTGGAAAGGGATATGACACCCAACGCGATCCACGTCACAGAGAATTATGTCAACGAGACGATTTCTGAGCCTCTTGTCACCGTTGTCACAACTTAGTATTACAGCCGCAGATAGAAAAGTAGAATGAAAAGGAAAAAGAACAAGTAGGCAAAACAGCGTGGAAGTTGATGTCGAAACAGTGGAGAGTTGGGGGAAGAACTTCGGGTCGTGCACGACCGACTGAGGGAATATTTTGGACGAAGTGAACCGCGAGAACGGGCCATCGCCGATATAAAAGGGTTGTTGAGCGATGTTCCGCGCAAAAATGGCTGGCAAATTGCGGAACAAGCGGGAGAAAACACACCGGATGGGATGCCACGCTTGTTAAGCAGTTCAGTTTGGGATGCTGAAGCTGTGCTGGGCGAGTTGTAGCAGTACATTATAGAAGAATTAGGCGATAGTGAAGCCGTGCTGGTGGTGGACGAAACGGGCTTTATGAAACAGGGGGAGTTATCGGCAGGAGTAAAACGGCAATGTAGCGGGACAGCAGGGCGGATAGCCAACTGCCAAGTCGGTGTGTTTGTGACGTAGGCCAGCCAGTATGGGTATGGGTTATTGAACCGAACCTTGTACTTACCTCAAGAATGGACTGACGACGGTGCGCGTTGTGAGGCAGGGGGTATTGAAGTGGATGTCAGCTTTGCTACCAAGCCAGAATTAGCCCGCCGACTGCTGGAACAAGCCGTCGCCGATAAAGTGCCGTTTGGTTGGCTGACTGGCGATAGTATTTATGGCGGGAACCGACGCTTGCGGCGGTGGTTAGCAGCGCAAAACCTTCCCTTCGTGCTGGCGATTGCTAAAAACGAGCCGGTCTGGAGCGAATTTCAGCAGCAGCGTGCGGATAAGCGCTTGGCGACGGCTGAGTGGCGGCGATGGCGCGAAAGGTCCTCGCTTGTACGATTGGGTTTTGGTGCCTCTCCCTCGGGTGCTGCAAACTCCCCAGATTCAACATGGCCTACTTGTCCGGCGCAGTCTCAGCGTAACGACGTGCGGAAACCATCGACGCAAAACCCCGTAAGCGGAGCAATTCTAAAACGAGATTGTTCAGGATAGCGATAGCTTGAGCAGCGTGACCAATGGCGAGACGACAAGCATCTTCATGGAAGGTGACATCGCGGCAGTAGTGCAGACGATTTTCAAAGGACTAATGTTGACGATGGAGGGCTAAGAGGTCTTGGGCACAAGCCTGGGACTTGGGCAGGCTAGTGATGCCATACACCAGCTCATGGGTGGTTTTCCCGGTGTTGAGGTAGCGCACATCGCGTACCAGTTGAAAGACTTGACCCACGCCCGGCCAATCGCAAGTCGCGTTGAGCAGGGTGCTGGTGGTCAAGCTATGGGTTTGCAGCCGTCCATGGGCTTTGCCCTGTCTGACCATTGACCATAGTTGCTATCCATGTTAAACTATCCTCACTTGCCCCCATCGTCTAGAGGCCTAGGACGCGGCCCTTTCAAGGCCAAAACCGGGGTTCGAATCCCCGTGGGGGCATGACACGGTTCTATCCTTGAGATAGAACTCTTCATTGATAGGTTCGGTGCTTTCCGCTTCGAATGGTTGGGTATTCTCGCTATTGTTTGGATCGAGGGTGGGGTCACTACTGGCCTCGTCGTACAGTGAGGCTCTCAACACCAAAAAACGGTCGGCCCACGCCTTGAGCCGAAAATCGGTGATGCGTCGTGTATCCAGATCGTAGACGACATACTCGAACAATGTCCGAGCCATCCCCTGCCGATCCTCATCAGAAGCCATCGACCACAACCGCGCCAACTTGTCGACTGTTTCCATGCACATGGCCAATTCTAGCGCTGCCTTTTCGGTTTCAGTAGTGCGCGCTTCCCAATGGGCTATCTCACGTTCATTTTGTTCTTTGCGCTTGAGATATTCTTCGCGAGTCAGATCGCCATCCTCGTACAAGTGACGGGCTGCTTCAAGGCAGCGTTGGCACTTGGCAATCGCCAAGCGCTTCTCTTCTTCAGGGTCAAGCGTACTTTGGTTGAGCAGGTGCCCGCTGCGTTCCGATTGAATAGCTAACTCGACCATCAGGGGCAGGGCTTCTTGATTAACCGTCAGCAGTGTGATAAGACGGGTGAAATCCTCCTCAATCAAGTTGACAGGCACGGAGCGATTTTTGCCAGGGCAGGTGCGCCCCTCGACGTGTCGATAGCGCAGCGTACCATAGCGATTCCACCCGGCCAGGGTACTCCGCAGTTTGGCGTTGTGCTGTTCGCGAGCTAACTGCTCACAGTGAGCACAGTACAACAGATTGGTCAACGCATAATGATGCGCATCTTGCTTGGTTCCTGGAGCCCGCAACGTCACACTGCGGCCTGATTGCACTTCACCGACCCGTCGCAACAGTTCTAGGTCGAAAATCGCCCGGCCCGTATCGTATAAGAGTTCAGTCGGGTTCTGGAGCATACTGGCATTCTTGTCTTTGGCACGCCCACCCGTCACCAACCCTGCATATTCACGCCAGGCACCCACCACCCGCCGGATATCATCGCGGGTAATCGGACGCGGATTACCCCAGCGATCTTTGAACGCCCACCCCTCAATATGGATCTGATAGGCAAGATTATCCAGCCCTTGATTGTTTTCCTGGTAGAGGAGCAGGATGCGTTCGGCGCAAGCATAGTAGCCACGCCAGAGCGCCTGCTCGTCGGGAGGATCGCCTTGTTTTCCCACTAGATACGTGCCATCAGCCATCAGCCAGACCCCACGCACGGTAGGTCTGAGATAACCATCTGTTCCGCGAAACGCGCCGAAGGGTGGAATACCGACACTCTTCCCTAAACCCCGTCGATAGACGACATTATCTTTCTGTCGCTCTGCGACATCGGCTGCATAATACTCGTCCATCATCGCCGCTATCATCACCGCGACACGCCCCATCGGACTGGACATATCGATATTGCGACCGGGTGCAGCCAGCAGCAACGTCACCCCATGCTCTTCGACAAATTCGAGCAAGTTGCCGACCCGCCAGCCTTTGCGGTGCAGGCGCGCCAGATCATTCGCGACCAGGGCCACCACATCTGGATCACCCAGGCGGGCTTTCAGAGCCAGCCACCCAGGGCGATTCTTTTCATGCCGACCCGATTTATGACCATCCACATCCTCATACCATTCAGGGAGCCAGCCGTGCGCCTCGCACGCGGCCAAGATATTGGAGCGTTGGCGTTCAGGGCTATCTTCATTGCGAACCGCAGGCGCTTGGTTATTCTGATCTGAATTGGTTGAGTTATTGGTTGTATCAATAGCACGCGAGTAGGAAAGGCGAACATAGCATAGGGCGACATTTCGCTGGACGGAGAGGGCCAACTTCTTCTTAGGGGACATGACAGACTCCTTTACTAGGCCATTGCGAATCGGTAGCACAGAACCTACCGACACGCTAGAGTCTGCCGGAGGTCGTTGCGCTAGGTAACATAGTGCATCGACTAGAACAACAGGGTGTTAGTTGCACCCTGTTGTTCGCACATGCACCCAGCGTATCCCTACTGCCATTAAATGTCAAGTGGCGTACTGGGGTCTGATGGCTTAGATAGATGCTTGGCATAAATCACAGCCACGATTTTGATAAAGCTCGCAAAGCCCCACACCATTTCTGGCGTGTTGAAGCCAGCGTCTACTTTTTGCCCCAATTGTTGGCATACCTCACGTGCAAAATTGTCGATGACTTCGCGCGGTGGTGGGTAGTAAGCGACGATTTTGTGGACAGGCCTGGTTACAGGTTTTCGTTTAGCCACTTTGGTACGCTCCCACTCTGCAACACGAACTCGGTAATGTCTTTACCCCATGACACTTGAATAACTCTCGTCCGTTGGCTCGGGGTCTGAAGTCGCTCCGCGCCTTTTATGCCGACTTCGTCAGCGTCGCAAGCAACCAGGGTAGTTTTACAGTTCAGTAGAAGCAGCAGCCAATGAGAATTAAGCATTCGCGCAGCACAGCCTACGGTCGCTACCCTAACCACGCCAGTACATTCCTGTTCCACAAGCAGGGCGTCAAATTCCCCATCGACAAACAGCACAGTTTCGTAACCTTCCAAGGCAGTCACTTTGTAGAGTCCCTGCGCACTGCCGTCTACGATCTGCGTATATTTCGGTAACCCAGCAGCGCGACGTACCTTGACGGCCCACACCTTCTGAACGCCATCTTGTGCTTGTTTGGTGGTCAGCTGTGCTCGGGGAGGTAACGGTGACGTAGCCTGAAGGCTCTGTTCGTCGCTGGACGGCAAAGCCGCGAGGAGATCTTTCGCCAGCACCTGCATGTCGGTCGGGTTGTTGACATCGCGCTGGGTTAGCAGTGCGCTGGGACTTACCGGGACATTGGTCCCAAGCAAACCCACCAATACCCGCGCCAAAGCATAGGCCTCCAGGGGTAGCAATTGACTCAACGATACCTTCTTGAACAGATGGCTTTGAAAAATAATCATGCTGGCTGTTTCCTCTTCCCACCGCACCCGGATTCCCTACTCACAGCGCCCCCACTTACTTTTGGATACCTATGACTGAAAGTTGCACTGGTAACGGGGCTAAGGGCTAGTTTGCCATGTCGCCGAGGCTTCGGCTAAAGGCAGTAGTTCAGGTACAGTTCAGATTTGGAATAAGCCATTCTCGACGCCAGCGGACAGTTTTAAGATCGACGGATAATGGGCTAAAGCACATGCCAAAAACAGCACGGCCTGCTGCAACGAAGGGGTGGTAACGGGCTTAGTACCATGGATGGCGCTGCTGCCCGTCGACTTAAACACAGGCAAATACACCCTTGGCCTAAGGCAACCTCTCATTATCTTTTTGAGCTATCTATTTTTTCAGGGGTAGCTGAACCAACTCTGAACCGGGGCTGAACCCATGCGTTGTGCAAAGTTGAGAACTGCCTATCTACAATACGACCATCGGCATTTGCAGATGGAGAAATAAAGATGAGCAGCCTCGCTTTTTCAAGCCAAGCACTCGGAAAACTCTACAGTCGACCAGTCGGTGCTCCAGATGACAGCGTATTAGGCTGGCCGACGTATGTGGATATCGAAATTACTCGCTCTAGCACAGTCGATAACAAGCGCGTGTGGAGACACACTACGCTGAACGCCTCCTAAGGCATTGCGTTTATAAAGTGGAGGCACTTGGGGTCCAGCAAGGACTTCTAAACTTTCTGCGAGAGGAGCAACGGAGGGTGGCAAGCGCTACCGCAGGTGGCAGTAGCTCACCATGCTGGATTGTGCTGGAAAGCGAGGCATTAACCGTGTTTCGAGCCGATCAATACCCTTTCCACTGTAAACGTGAATTTTGGCATCCAGACCAACTGCATTCATTAGCACATTGGCTCAAAAAACATCATGAATAGCGCCCTCTAGCATGAGAAAGTTTGCAGAACCTGATGGGCTTTTTAAAGCGGGTCGCTCAACTTCTTCTCGAGGAGAGTTGGTAACCCCATGGTTACCCATTTGGCTGTAGCGATGAGCGAACGTGGACCACCCTAGACAGCAAAAACCCACCAGATTGGGCGGGTGGGCGTGAGAAGTGCGGATATAGTTTTCTTCGTGGTTGTTGAAACTATACCATACCCCACGTCTTCTCGCCACAATTTTCTCGCCCCTTGTTGAGATTTGTCCACCTCGACCTGATTTTGCGTTGCTTGGAGACGAAACCATGAGCAGCTCGTCCTTTAACGTTCCTAAAAACCAGAAACAATCACGCGCGGAAGTTATCGCGCTTATTCGGCGGACTTTGTCAATTCTGGCCCAACCGGGGCAGACCGTCGAGCTGCGTATTCCTGGGCTACAGGGCAAGCGCACCGACAGCGGCTACTTCAACGATTTTGATAAACTTGCCTCGGCGGCGGTGGAATACGAAAACCGCGCTGAAGGCATCTATATCACAGTCAACCCGGTGCATTCAGCATTGCTGGCCCGCAGCAGTAATCGGGTCAGGGACTATGCCAAACAGACGACATCCGATAAAGATGTGCGGCGCCGTCGCTGGCTATTCATCGACTTCGATCCAGTGCGTCCAGCAGGCATCTCGTCCTCGGACGAGGAAAGTGCGGTAGCGCTTGATCGGGCGATGGCGTGCCGTGAGCGGCTGGCCATGCACGCTATTCCAGCGTTACTGGCAAACTCTGGCAACGGCGCACACCTACTCGTTCCCATTGACTGGCCAAATGATGAGACCAGCACAGGTCTCATCAAAGCATTTCTGGCGCTGCTAGACGCAAAGTTCAGCGATGAGCAGGTCAAAGTGGATACAGGGATGGTCGGCGCCAGTCACCTGATCAAGCTGTACGGCACCATGGCACGCAAGGGGGATTGCATTCCAGAGCGCCCCCATCGTCGTTCGATGATTGTGGATGTACCCGATTCGCTAGAGCCTGTTAACGCCGAGGTGATAGAGAAACTTATTGTGCCGAGTACTGCGTCGGCACAAATCGCAAAGCAGCATGAACCTGAAAACGAGCGCGGCGAACGACTGAATGACATACTAGATCACAGCTTCATTGATGAAGTCAAAGTACGCTTGGATATGGTGGCCTATGCCGAACAATACTTGGGTGTTCAAGCAGTGGAGCGTGGGCACGAGTATCGCTTGCCGGGGAATGCCGGGTTCCTCATCAATCCTGAAAAAGGGGTGTGGTATCACCACGGTGGACAGGCAGGCGGGGATGCGCTGGATTTGGTCGGCAATTGCCTGTTCGGTTCAGGGTGGAACAAACGCGACCCGGAGATGTTTAAGCAAGCTCTCCGTGAAGCGGCGAACTTTGCAGGCATACCGATTCCCAAAGGGCAGAAGCCTGCACAAGCCACGCAAAGCAATAATGCAGAAAGCAGCGATACAAGATCAGATCCTGCCGCCAAGCTCGATTTGCTGGATGTCGCCGTTGCTTGGCACGCCAAATATGGTACCGACCTGGCGTGGGATGTGGATCGTTCCATGTGGCGGCGCTGGGTTGACACGCACTGGCAGCTTGAGCGCACTTCGGAGACGCTTGACCTGCAGGCTGCCCAAATGATGCGAGAAGTGGGCGTTTCGGTGCATAGCGGCAGTCGAACGGATGGGATGCTCAAATATGCACGCGGCCTGTGCAAGCGTAAATTCCCACTGGGGCAACCGCTCGTCAACTTCAACAATGGCACGTTGGATTTGGCAACCATGCAGTTACGCGTTCATGAGCCGAATGACCATCTGACGCGCTGCCTGCCCCACGACTATGTTTCAAGGGCAGACTTCCCGCGTCTCCAGCAGTTCCTGGATCGGACCATTCCCGACTCGATAGCACAACAAGCGTATATGACGCACATTGGCGCGGCGTTGGTCGGCGACCTCTCGCTGCACAAAGCTGTCATTCTGTTCGGTCCGACCCGTTCCGGTAAAACGACACTGCTCAAACTGGCCCAGACTGCGCTTGGCTACAAACCCGGTCAGTTCCCGACCTCCACACTCTTCTCGTCAGAGAGTCGCGGTGCCAACAGCCGCGCCACGTGGGTGGACAGTAACCCTAACCTCGTTTGTCTGGATGAATTCCCACAGGACGCGCTCGGCGGGGAAGGCGAAGAACTATTCAAAAGTATGACCGCCCATGGCGGGGTGTCGATGTGGCTCAAGTATCAGGATGAGCGTGACGAAAATACCTGGACACCCAAGCTGATGTTCGCCACGAACAATCGACTGCGCTACCGTGACCAGTCGGGCGCACTGACGCGGCGCTTGCTGATTATCGAGTGCCCGAACTCGGTACCAGAAACCAAGCAGGACGGTGACCTGCTCAAAAAGTTAGCGCCTGAGCTGGGCGCGTTCGCCGCGGCCTGTATTCATCTGGCCCTGACGGCTCAGAAGAACCGACAGTATCCCGAAAGCGCCCAAATGAGCCGCCTGCTGACCGACATCGAGACGCATGGGGACTCGATTAAGCTCTGGCTGCTGGAGAACTGTGTCTTTGAAGACGGCACGTTTGAGAGTACTGCTGCGCTGTATGCGAATTATCGTTATTGGTGCGACGAAAATGGCGTGAATGCGGCTGGACGACCCAAAATGCGCGATGTCATCACGACCTATCGTCCGAACGTTGAGGCGAGTCGCCAGCGCGTCAATGATTCGCAAACGGGCGAAATCAAGCTGGTGTGGGGATTGATCGGTGTGCGGCTGCGTACGATTGCGGACGACTTTCCAGAGGAGGATCCTGAGCTACCTGATCCGGTGCCGCCCACCAACGGATCTCCCCAAGAAGGCGACAGTGAAGCCACTCGATCCGGTGATCCGGTGGATTCTAAAAAAATATTCGATAACGTAGAAATGGACTCTGTGGAGTTGAATGCCGTCGTAGAAGGGTTTGCACCAAATGACCGGATCACCGGATCGACGCCAGCCGCAATGGCTCAAAAAACTGACAGTAGCGTAGGTGAACAGCAACCACTGTTGCTGAACACAGAAGCGACACACTCTGAAAAACCCGATGTGCTGCGCTACTTTCCAGATCTAATGCGACCAGTATCTAGAAAGCGCTCAACGTGAGAACGCGGTCTGACTGACTAAGTTCATAGAGGCGGCAGCATAAATACACTTCAAAGTCATCCTCAACAAGTACAGGTCTGTTGGGGCGATGGTTGCCACCGGCACACCCTCCATCCGGATTAGGGAAGGAGTACAGGTTGCTCAGATGACGTGTGCAGCTCAGTGCTTAGGTAGGTGAACTCCGATGGTGATGCCACAGCTGCTGCAATAACAGGATGATGCTCCAGAGGACAAAGGCACTGATGCCGCCCAGTGCGTCGCCCATAAAGGCGTTCGTATCGGTAAATGTTGGCGGGTTGCCCGCAAAAATAGACTGGACAGCTTCCTGCATTAAGGCGGCTAGGATTAACCCAACGAGATACCAACGCACTGTCCGTCGTAACAGTGGCATGGATGCCAAGATGAGCCAGCCAATGAGTAGGAAAAACACGGTGTGCCCAATAAAGTGATCGTGGGTGGTGCGAAATACCAGCCGAAAAGGGCTACCAAACGCAGGCCAGACGCTACTGAGCCACTCAAAGGGAAACCATAAGATTCCTAGCAGGACGAGGACTAATCCGCCATAGCGGAGCCAGTAAGTTATCCAAACCTTCCGGTCGTGGTGTGGGGATTGAACGCTCAACTTGACTCCTTAAGCAGGCCGTTTGAACCACTCTACAACAAGTACCTGCTGGCTCCTAGCGCTCAGAGGCTTGGGATTAAACACTTGAGTGCTTGATCGATGTCAACTTGTGATTCACAGCGGTAATCACATCAGTAGCGCTACCCTGCGTGGCCTCATCGGTCACATTGCTGCGTGTGCAATTAACTTGATAGCTTTTAGCGCAAACGGAGCAGTTACTTGATGTCGCCGTCTGCCGTGCGCCACGCTAATCCTTCACCTCGCTTGCTAAGGATCGGACAAGGTGCATCGGGGGCAATCTCGATAAACCGATGCCTCAGGTTGAACACATGCGTCTTGAGTTTCCTGGCGGCCAGTGAGGGATCGACATGGTCGCCCGTACAGGTGGCATACAGCTCCGGGTAGTTGAACAAATGGCCCGGGCGAGCGGTGATTTGTAGGAGTAGCGTGAACTCTGTGCGCGTCAGGGCTAATGGTTGACCGTGCCACCACGCTTGGCGGGTGTTCGGGTTAAGCGTCAAGGCGCCCAGTTGCCGTTCGGTCGTGTCCACCGGGTACTTGGTCCGCCGCTCTATCACGGCGTTTCCCAGGCGCTTTATCAATTCCTTGGGTGGTACCGGCTTGAGTAAAAAGTCGTCGATGCCCTCCCGAAAAGCATCAATGATGTCGTCTTTTTCAGCATAGCTGCTGGTCATGACCACTGCCGCTGTCGGGTAAATGGCATGGATCTGACGCGCGAGGCTGAGACCGTTCGGCCCACCCTCGAAACGGAAGTCAATCAAGGCCGCATCAGGCGAGGCGTGGGTCATAAAGTAGTTGTGCGCGGCAATCGTATCTTGGAAGGCGACGATTTCATGCTGGTCGGCTTGTAACGTTTTGGTGAAATAATCCCGCTGCTGGGGATCATCCTCAATCACATAAATCAACATGGTCATTCTCATGGGCGACGGCGGTTGGCAGCAGAGAGCGTGCGCAGGTGGGCACGGAGCCGTTTGCCCGGTCTACAACGCAGGACGAAGGAAGTGACTTCGCCTGACTCGGACGAGGGTGAAGTATGCCAGAAATTGGATTCGGTCGCAAGGCGGGGGTAGGCCTGCACCTCCAAAGTTAAGAAATTGGCGAGTTCCACCCGCCCACCCGCGGCAAGTTGCTCGGACACGATAGCTATCACGGCCTCCAGCGCACTGGCGGCCTGTTGGTTGGTGAGGCGGGTCCGCCGCCCGACCGCTCGGGCCAGCCGCTGTTTGGTGAGCGTTGGAAGGATCATCAGGGCTGCCTCAACGCCTTGCCTGCTGGTCTGCATGCTGCCGCTTAAATGCCGCCGTCGACAGGGTATGGACACCAGCGGTCGCCGCCAGTCCAGTCTGGGTACGCTCACGCGCGCCGCGCATTGCGTCCAAGGCCTGCTGCTCGAAGTTCGCATTCGTACTGAATTTTGGTTGCGGATCTGGCAGCGGGGGTGGTTCGGCAGTAGTTGTCGGTCGGCGTTCCACCCGCAGTGGTTCGGCGTAGACCGGTCGGCGCAACCATTCACGCCAGTCTTCGCGCTCGTAGAACCGGGTGAGCTGGGCTTTGAGAATCACCTGCGCCGCATAATGCCCCTGCACAAACCGCGAAAAAATGTGGCAGCTCCCGTCCTGAGGATTCACCAGCTCGTCGGTCGTGAGTAACGCCCGCTGGCGCAGGTTGGCTTTGTGCGGGTCGGGATTCACGTCCACGGTCGCCAGCCCAGAGGCCTCGCTGTAGAACTTGGCGGTGTCGTGATCCCCGCCACCGTAAACGATCTGCGTGGCCAAGCCAGTAAACAGCGCTTTAGTTCCCTCCTCGCCGTAGATGAGATGGAATTGTCCTTTGGTCTGGGCCGCAATCAAGATACTGATCCGCCGCTTACGAACCAAGTTCACGTCGGCGACCAGCCCATCCAAGCGACCCAGCGTCGGGAACTCATCCAGGATGATCCCGACGGGCATGGGGAGTGGCCCACCCGCTTGCTCACCAATAGCATCCAGGTCGCGCATCAGTTTCCGCAGCACCGCCCCCAGATACGGAGCATAAACATCCCGCATCGCGCCAGGACAGGTTAGCACCACCACCGTCGGTTGATCCACAATCAGGGTAGCATCGAAATCCGAGGCGTTGGTGTTGGCCCGTACCTGCGCGGAGGCCCACCCGGTGAGGGCCGTGCCGAGGGTCGCAATCGTGTTGGAGGCGACCTTGCCATCGGCACCCACACTGGCAATGAAGGCGCTGGCAGCGAGCGCTGCATCGTCGCGCTTCGCTGAGAGCTTCCTGGCTAACGCGCCCAGATCATCCAGCGAGGCCTTGATCTGTCCCAAGGTGTCGAAGCGAATCAGACACGCCGAGAGCAGATCGGCGGCTGAATCGGTCCAGAAGCGGTTATCGCCTTGCGCCGAGGGAATCAGCACTTTGGCAATGGCATGGGCGGCCGGGATGCTGTCGATCCCTTCGGCTAAATTGAAGCGTGGGCCGTCACGGCTGGTGGGGTCATGGACTACCACCAGATGACGGGTACAGCGAGCGAACCGTAGAATATGCGCGGTGAGTTCGCCTTGCGGGTCAGCAATGATCAGCGAGTGACCCGCCCGCATCCGGTCGGCGATCACCGGCAGCACGACGCCCTGCGACTTGCCGCTGCCCGGCGCACCGATGGTCAGGATACCACGGGCGGCATCCTCGCCGCTCAAGCAGAACTTACCCCAGCCCACATCAAGTCGGAGATGGTTCTCACCCCAGAATGCACCCAGGAAAGTCACGCCGTCGGAATCTTGACGGCGGAAGCGGATGTACTCGCGGCGCGTGCAGAAATGCGCCGATCCCATTTCGCCGCGCGGAGAGTTGGGGCGGCGCAGCCTGTCGATGCGTTCGCGCAGCCAACCACCACTACGGATGCCCTGCCAAAGCAGCATATTGAGCAGCACCAAGAGGCTGAACAGGCCGAACCCGAAGATCGCCAACCGTGGCTGATTGATGACACGGGTGCCACCAATGATGACCGCCGCCATACCGTGCAGTGGTGCCTGGTGCGTCGTCGCTGTCGAGACGGCCATGCCACCGAGCAAACTTACGTATAGCGTAACGACCGCCAGGCTGGGCAGCACAAAACTCAGTACCCGCACGACACGCATCACGCCCTGGGTGTGCAGTGGTGTCCCTTCCGCCCGCCGCTGAATGCCAACGCCTAGCAGGGCAGCGAACGTCAGCGGCGCAGCAACGCCCAGGCAAAGCAAGGGCAGGGTCAGGGCTGACAGCATGACCCGTCCCTGCGTGAACAGCCAGTAGATCATGTTGACTCCTCCTCTGACGGATCTAACGCCGTGTCGTCATCGGGCAGGTCGGTGATCTGGTACTCCTCCGGGGAACGCTGCTGGGCAGCGTGCGCCTGCCGCACTTCCTGTTCCATCAGTGGTAGGGTCGTGTGGATAGTCACGTAGTGCAGCAAACTGGCCACGGTGGTGCCACTGAAATCTGCCACATGCTTAAGCCGCCTATGGTCGTCAACACTAAACCGTAAATTGACCGATACTTCACGCTTGCGAGACCCGCCCGATGGTGGGAGTAGTTGCTTTTTAGACATGCTTATCTCCTTCAGAACGCTTGGCGTGGCGCGGACTGAAATAACGTGGCGCGAGTGTGCCACTCAGCACAACAAAGGTCAGCAGACCTGCGTACACGGCGGTCGGGCGGGACAAGCCGAGCAGCCGATAAAACAGGATCAAAACATCGATGGGTACCGACAGGAATGCAGCACCCATCAGCATGGGCATGAGCGCCCGAAAACGACGACTCAACATCTTTAAAGCATCTCCAATTCTGGTCTCCGGGGAAACCAACGGTCTAGTTCGGATAAGCCTTCGGCAGGAGCTGGGGGCGGTGTTTCCTCCATGACCATATCCAGTGCTGGCGCAACTTTCGGTTCTTCTGGACGCAGGTCTCGCCAGTGTGGGCCGATGGCGCTATCCAAAGCGTGGGCGAACTTCTCATCTGAAATATTTTTGAGCAGCTTTACATGCCCATGGGACGAGCGGTTGTAGAACGGCACACGCGGGCCGTCCAGTTGTGGAACCGTACCAGGCAAGATGACATGGGTATGGAATTGGTGCCAGCGCTCGCCGGTTGTCGCGTCGGGCTTGGTCAGTCTGTCGTGGAGCACGTAGGAAAACTCGGGCGTATCCATGCCGCGTGCTTCGTAGTAGGCTTCGACGATCTCCTCGGTGATCCCCTTGAGCAGTCCTTCCCGCTCGGTTTCGGGCACGAGCGCCATCAGGTCGGGGGCTGGCGATACGACCCACGTCCACGCCAGTACTTTGTCCGATCCCAGGCGATCTGCCGACTGCGCGATCTCGCGGTAGTTGTGTCCCATGCCGCAGTCCACCCAACGTTCCATGCCCGCCTGCTGTGGAATGTGCCCGTCCGCGTCATTTCGATATTGCAGGTATTTTGTTTTGGCAAGCAGTTCCTTGTAGCCGTTGGAACGCCCGCCACGACGCCCGGCACGCGACGTATACGCCAGATCGGGTACGATGATCGCCTTGCTCATGCGCTACTGCTCCGGCGCAGTCATATCGCGTACGCTCTGCACCTGGGCGCTGAACACAGCTTCTTCACGGCGGGCCTCGATGACCGCATGGTGAAGCAACTGCTGCGCGGTAATCTCCTTGTGGGTGATAGCTGTGATGACGTGGGCCATGCTAAACGCCAGCAGTTGAATCACGATGTGCAGATAAAACTGCGTCGTGGTACTGCTGTGCGTGAGTCGTTGCTCCACTTGATCCAGGGATTCCTGAAGCGATTTCTGAAAGTGGCGACGGCTGCCAATGATCTCTGATTGCCCCTCAATAAAGCCGCGCAAGGCTTCCCGAATGAGCGTATTCTCGTTGCAATCTCGCCCACGCTTGGCAGCAAGCTGCGTAAGATAATCCCACATCTCCGGCGATAGATAGACCGTGCGCTGGACGGTCAAGACTCTTTCACGAGCCACGGTACCTCCTCTGGCTGCTTGTCCGATACTCACCAAGCATAATGAGGATTGCCCGCGTCGTACAGCGCAGCCAGCCGAAAATCGCCAAATTTCTAGCCCATTCGTGAACCGTCGTTGAACGCTTTGGAACTTGACGAGTTGCAAAAGTGTGGGGCAAGCGGTCGGTGCTGACACAGTGCGGCAAGTTGCTGGCACAGGGCTAAAGGGATGAAAGGTGAACACCGTGCGCTGTAAACGCGGAAACAGCCGCCTATACGACAGGCCACCTTGGGCAGAGTAGAGCCTACGAGGGGTAGAGGGTTTACGCGCTTTGCGCGGTGGTGTGGCACTTGGCCCACCACACAGCAGAGCACGGCGTTCAGCCGCTCTGCACGGTGCGCGGTGGCGCGCACCGTATCCCCGCAGCGCACCGCGCCAGGGGCGAGCCTTTAGCTCGCTACTCCGCGCGCGTCACGTTCAAGAAGGCAAAGTTGGACGCGCGCGGTAGTAGCGCTGTGAGCTATAGCTCACAGCGTATGGATGCCCTCGATGGGCATCCATGGGGCGGCTTTGCCGCCAGAGTAGGTATTATCATGAGTCTACGACCTTGTTATCGGGTATTATGCAATTGCTCATCGATCAGGCGAATTTGATCTCCTGTCTCACTGAATTCAAAGAAATCTGGCAATGCACGAAATAACTGTCCAAGTTGTTTAAATCCATAAGTCCGCGTATCAAAATCAGGCCGAATTTGGCGTAGAACGTTCCCCATTGTGGAAAGCGATGCCCATCCATTTTCCTGCATTGCAGCATGAAAGGCTTCGAACAATAATGGCAACGGTTCTGGTTTGTCAGGCGATGTCTCAATTGGTACTTTGACTGTGTTTGATTTAATCGATGTTTTCGATAGAGGTACTTCGGGTTCGCTGTCAGTCAGGTTTTCTACCTGCACAAAAACATCGCAGGCAACAACAAAGGAATTGGGGGTAGATTTCTTTCCCATTCCAATGACAAACATCCCTTCTTCACGGATGCGTGTTGCTAGGCGGGTATAATCACTATCACTCGATACAATACAAAAACTGTCAACACGACGACTATGTAGCAAATCCATCGCGTCGATAATCAGTGCGCTGTCGGTGATGTTCTTCCCAACCGTATAACGGAACTGCTGGATTGGTTGAATGGCATGACTGTGCAGCACTTTTTTCCATTGGTTCATAGTCGCTTCCGTCCAATCGCCGTATATTCGGCGGACGCTTGCTACTCCATATTTGGTTGTTTCCACGAGCATTTTCTCGATTAGTGATGCTTGGGCATTATCTCCGTCAATCAACATGGCAATTCGCTGGCTTTGGTTACGGATATTGCGCGTCATTCGTTCCTCCACGATTTCCGAAATATAGGATTAGGCAATTGTTGCCCGGTTCGACAAATTTCAAAAAAGGAGAGCATAAACGAATTGTTTCCAGAGATAGAGCCTTCTGAAAGGGGCTTCCTAAATGTAGACGAAAGCAATCAGATTTACTGGGAAATTTGCGGCAATCCTCAGGGCAAACCCGTTGTGGTATTGCATGGTGGACCGGGATCGGGATGTACAATGTGGCATCGCAGGCTATTTGATCCCGATTTCTATCATATCGTTCTATTCGATCAGCGGAATTGTGGGCGGAGTCTGCCCCATGCCAGCGACATGGATACCGGTCTTGACGAAAATATGACTCAGAATCTGGTGGCGGATGTAGAGAAATTGAGACAGTATATGGCGATTGATCGCTGGCTTGTCTTTGGCGGATCGTGGGGCAGTACACTGGCTCTCGCTTATGCAGAAAGGCATCCAGACCGGGTTATCGAAATGGTTTTGTTCGGGATCACAACTGGGCGTCATACGGAAATTGACTGGTTATTTCGTGGCGGGGCAGATCGTTTCTTTCCTGCACAGTGGGAACGTTTATGTAATGCCCTTCCAATGAGTGAGCGCAATGGAGATATCGTCGAGGCATATTATCGACGATTGAACGATATCAATCTTTCAGTGCGTCAAAAGGCGGCAAGCGATTGGTGTTTGTGGGAATCAGCGACTATCGATTGGCCGCCGGTTGAAACGCTGTCCAAGCGCTTTGAAAATCCGCGTTTTGCCCTTGCTTTTGCACGCATTGTTACCCATTACATGCGCCACAATTTATGGTTGGACGATGGGATATTGCTCCATAACATCAATGCGCTTTATGGGATTCCAGGCATTTTGGTGAACGGACGTTTTGATTTTCAGTCCCCTATTGGAAATGCCTGGGAACTTCATCGCGCTTGGCCTCAATCAAAATTAGTTATTGTGGACAACGCAGGGCACGCTGCAACTGACTCAGCACTCATTGACGCGACGAACATATTTAAGAAATAAGTACTCGCCAACTCTTGGTTGAGTTACTGTCTCAACTCAAATTGTTTATTGCACCGAATTGAGACAAATCCAGTATAGGCCACTATTATTTTCATCCTCGCGAAGGGTGAATCTCGATGGGTAATCTATAGCGAACTTGAGCAAACTTTTATATTTCTTTTCAGGCTCCCCCAACCTCTTTGGCTTCAAATCATAAAAACGTTCGTACAGATATTGGGCAAGCAAACTACAATTCACCCACTCTTCCGTCTGATCGCGCAAAAAATCCTGAGCGGCTTGAAGGACATCATCGGTGTTGTATTCTCGTTGTGCTTGGGCTGCAATTTCTCGCTTGTGTTGGGTTGCCCTCGAATGTGAGCGTTTGTTTTTGCGAGGAGTATTCAGTGGTGCGCCTGGTGGCAAGATTAGCTCATAGTTCGCGCCGTATTTTTGGATGACGCGCTGGCGCAGTGCTTCGCGTTTTTCCGGCTCGACACCAAACGCGGTAACGGAGTACTCCCAGTCTTGGCTGCGGATCAAATCCCGTTCGAGTTTGGCAGCGCAATCGCCGCAAAGGCCCAGGTCATTCGTCTGTGCGGGCAAGTCACACCCGACGCATAGCGTATCGATTATTTCTTCCTGCTCTTGATCATCATCTTGAAACAACATCACATCCCTCAAGCCTATTTTCATATGTCTATTTTACCGGCAAAAAACGGGGAAACTATGGATTTCCCCGCATCATATTTTCAGTCAACGGTAACCGAGAATATATGGCTTACAACTTCGGGTTGCATCGTGCCGCACACGAAGCAATAACCGTAACCCGTCGCCGTATTGAAGCCGAATGATGGACGGTGGTCTGCGTGCTTGTGCTGGTAAGCATTTGGGCATGGCCCATTTAACCATGTAGATCGCCACTTGAAACCCTGCCCAATCAGAAGGCCCGCTACCTTCTGAATTGTATGTGGATCAGGGCAGGCTACACGGCTACCAGAACGCGAACGCGTTTCCTCCTTTCTATTTTTGTGCAGTTCTGGTAGCTTGGGATAGATGGCAAAATCGGTTAGGTCATAACGGCGCGACCAGTCGCTTTCAAAGACTTCACAAGGGGCGGTTCCACCGTTTTTTGTATTGAGAGATCCGGGCAATCTTAGCGCAGTGGCTGCCGTGAGATAGTCGCCTTTCAACGCTCTTGCAATGCCATGATGGATAGCATTCACAGCGGGGAAATCGCACGTTGGCTCAGACAGTAACCATATGAGATGCACCCCATGTCCGCTGCGTATGACGCACGAAGGGGATACTGGAAAAGCTCGGATGCGTGGCATTACAGAATCCAACGTCTCGTCGATGTCTGTGATGATGGCTGGGATTTCGATGAGCGTTTTCATATCGCCGCGCTGCCAGCGTGAGAGACCGGGTCGGCGCATTGCTAAACCGTAGTACGCACCCCACCCCATCGCGTTGGCCGTATGCAGACGATCCAGCGCGTCATACAAAGCGGTCGTATCAGTCAACTGAATGTGGCGAGAAGGAACGGGCTTGTTTTCAGTTGGATGAATCGCGGTTAGCGTGAGGTACGCATCAGGCTTGCAGCGTGCAAAGAGTGCCTGCAAGAAGTCGAACGAGGTTAGAACAGCGGAATTTGCACGGCAGGTTCGACGCGTTGCGGTGTGAACAACGGGAGTGGTTGCACTGGCGGTGTCGGTCTGATTGCTTGCCTGTCCAGTGGCACATCTAGGATGCCCGGTTTGCGATGGCGCTTGGGCGTTGCGCGTGCGGCTAACTTGGGTTTCGTCGAGGCTGCTGTTCGGGCAAAAGGGTCATTGGCAACAGGTGCGCTTTCCTGCTTTCCCATGAGTTTCAACAAGGGGTCTTCGGCCTCATCTGGCATTGTCGCTTCCGGCAACGCCAGTTCGACAACATTTGCCACTGCTTCGATGTGGGGCTGAGGGTCGGCGAGCAAGATCGGGAGCATCGATACAGCAGGGATGGTCGTGGTTAGCACTTCGGGTTCACTGCTGATTGGCGTCTCGATATTCCAGTAGGCCGCGTCCTCCGCATCAATTTCAGATTGTCCAGTACTGGCCTTGAATAGTTCACCTGGATTGATAAGGGATTCTTCCTTGCCGATGGCGGCGAGCAAGGCTTCTTCGAGACCCGCCTCGCCTTCGGTCAGCGCATCCAAACCAGTTAGTCCAATATCGCCATTAAGTAACTTCGCAGCACGCTGTTTTCGGCTCATCAGGTACACGGCAGTTTCTTCCATTGTATCGGCGTGATACAGGTAGTACGTTTTGCAGTGCGCCTGTGTCTGATTGAGCCGCAGAGAACGGCCCGCCGCCTGCATCATCGTTGAAAGGTTGAACACAATCTCGTAGAAGATGATCGAGGCGGCAAAGACGAGATCGAGTCCCGTTTTGCACAGTTCAGGGTTGGCGATGAGTACATTCATGCCCTTGGCGACTTCAGAATCGATCACACGCTCTCGGCGATCGGCGGCTACGGTGTTCTTGAGGATGTAGGGCTTGGCTAGTGGTACATGCCGCCGGATCAGATCAGCCAGACGCGGCTGTATATCTTTGGTATCGGTCTGACGAACGAAGATCACGACGGGGCGACGGTTGGATAGCTCCTCGTTGAGCAGATCGATCAGTTGCTGTTCTTTGGGATAGAGGCGCTCTTCCCCATAGGATGCCAATTTCGCCACGGTGTGTGGATGTTTCTCGCCGGTGATGGGGTGCTTGATGTTGTGGATCACTTCGCAGGGACGGAAAGTCGCATCTGGCCAGTTCATCGCCCATTGCAGGTAAGCGCCGCGAAAAGTCACATCCCCTTCCCAACGGCGGCTGATGAGGTATTGCTTGAGCGAGTCGCGTGTGCTCTGATATTGCCCGCCAGTGTCCCCATCCATCGTCACCGGCAGGGCAATTTCTTCGTAGGACGGGAGCCACTTCCCTAAATCCTGAAGGGAGAAGTAGATCGCGTGATCGAGCAGTTCGGCCACCAACAACGGCGAGATGCCAGGCGCTTCTTCATAAGGACGCTCATAGGTATTGGTACCCGTATAAGCCCCGGTATCGCGGTCAAAGGTCGGACGTTCTTCCAATACTTTCTCCCGCACGCCCATCTCAGCTACCCACCGCGATTCAGCCCGCCCGCGCTGCCGACTGTCGCCACTGCTAACTTCACGCTTCAGGTTGCCCGATACCTTGCGTGCCAGCCGTTCCGATCCGCCCCACGCATAACGTTCGCGCACGCGAGGATTCAGCGCATACTCAAGGTTGAACAGTGACGAGGCCCGACCATTGAACGGCGTGCCCGTCATCGCCAGCACCTTCTTCGCGATGCCTGCCATACGGACGAATGCCTCGCCGTTCCCAGTATCGCCATGCTGTGCTTCGTGACACTCATCCCAGATCAACAAGTACACCCGATCCGCATACATCTTCTTCAGGTATTCATCGAGCCGATAGCGGGGATTGCTGCTCGCGTACTTCTGACCGGGCTTAGGCTTGCTGCCCTCACTGCGGGCTTCCTGCCAGAGTGGATCGAAACAGTTCAAGCAGGTACGCTTGCCTGCCCGCAACCAGGCATCGGTGGCAAATTTCGATCCTGCTTTGGCTTCCTGCGTGATGATCGATCCGCAATGCGGACACAATGGGACTCGCTCTTTGTGGATACGATCATGCCGTTCGAAGCCATCGGGGGTTGGCGTGCCATATTTCCACAGCGCTTTGTACTGCCACTTCCAGAACACCGCTGGTTCCCGTGAAGCCCCCAGTTTGGTCGTGTCGCGCTTGATGAGGCCAACCTTGGCGATATTGCCCCCCATCCGTCCGGCGCGATCCATGAACTGCTTGAGCGACTCGAACGCTTTCTGGTCGCCCTTGCTCTCGATGCGGTCCACATAGACCTGCGTACTCAGGCTGCACAGTTCACGCTCCCATTTCTCGATTAGGTGCGGCGGTGCAACGATGAGGATCACATTATCGTCCGGCACTTCGTCTTTCAGTGACTGGACGATCCCCGCTCCAACCGCGACGGCAACTGACCCACCCATCGCGGTCTTGCCCGTACCCATCGCGCCCACGAGCAGTACGCCATCCCGCCCTTGTAACCCGCGCGTTACCGCACCGACGACATGCTTTTGCGCCGTATAGAGTGGGTGTTTTCCCTTCAATCGAATGCGATTGAGAAAGCCGCCGATCCCGTTCATATCGAACTGGTACATCGGCTTGAACTTGCCGTTGAGGTATGCAGCGAGGGCCTTCTTGTTGCTGGTGATGAACGACAGCAGGTCGTCGTCACCGGCCATCTGCACGAGTTGCCCGTTTTCTGACAGCAGCGTGAGTGTCGTGGTCGGCTTCATGCGAAGGGTCGTGCGGGTGATCTTCTGCTCTGGATCGGTGGGCGAGACCTCGGTTTCGATGCGGGCGACTTCCTCCACATGGGTTGTCTTGCCGCGAATGGCGACATGACCATGCGCTTCCGTCTGGATCACCGCACCGTCGGCTACCCCTGCCGCCAGCACCAGTGCCAGGTGTCCCGGACGTGGCGGCACAATTGGCTCAATCTGTGCTGGGGGACGCGGGACTTCCAGCAGCGCTTGAAAGCCGTTGGATTTCCATGCCCCTTGTGTTGTGACCAACCGCAGCCCTTGCTCCTCATCGACCGTATCCGGTGCAAAGACAAACCGACGCTCCGCATCCGGCGGTGGCGGTACGTGATAGATCGGGTCGGTCTGCACAATGAGCGGGCGGGGTGATGTTTTCCCAGCGATGATTTGCTCATACAGCCGCTCAGGGTCGGCGGGTGTGCCTTTGATGGCGACCACGACCACCTGATCATACTCGCCCAGATGCTTCCCTGGCAGCGCCCACACCTCCACACTACGGCTGTGCTTCGAGAGAAACACGGCGGCATCCTCAGTGATGTGCTGATTGTAGACAACCCAGAAGATGATCCCGCCCTCCTGTGCCCATTTCCAACTATGGCGCAGATAGGCAAACTCGATCCGCTTGTTGTTCTTGGCAGTCTTGTCGTGGTCATAGGGTGGATTGGCCCATAGAATGCCAAACGCCTCGTTCGACGCCATCAACCGTTCCACATCGCAGCGGACCGCCTGCGTGGGGCCGAAGCGCTCGATGCACCTGGTTGCCCGTTCGCCATCCAGCTCGTTGGCGTAGGGGGTAACGTTCCACGCTTTAGACGCTGCTTCAAGGAACTCCCCTTCACCGGCGAACGGATCCACCATGCGTGTAGCGGGGGAAGCTGGCGCAATGAGTGACAGCAGCGCTGGATAATGCCGTTCCTCGATGGGCAAATAACCCATGATTTGTTTCGATTCTGCACGTGCCATGTCAGTTATCCTTTCGTGATACCGTTTTTCCGGGAATCAAAAAGCGCCTGTCCGAAATGGAACCGGCGCTCGTTATTGAAATTGAGGAAGAAGCAAAACTATACGGTCGGGGTCACTTCGCCAGCGTAGGCCAAAATGATTTGAGAACGGGGAATGCCCGCCGCCATCAAGGCTTCTTCGAGTGGTCGGTCAGTGCGGTCGGTTTCAATCACGACCTGATCATGCTCAATCCGCGTCATGACCAGCACATGCGGCACATTCTGGCGCTTTTGTGGTACGACAATGACCGCATCAGTGCCAATATGTTCGTCGTGAAGATGATATAAAGTGGCGTTGAGCGAACGCGTCGCGTAGCTGCCAACCACACCCGCAACAATACTCTCCAGATTATGTATGGACATTCTGCCCCCTGTTTTTTACGGTTTTCAGAAGATCTTGTCTTATTGCACGTCGATTGGCAAACGGATTAACCCTTGTTCCAGTCCACCACAGATCAGGCGGGTCCATGCATCGCCATCCAGTTCAACTGCCCACAGATCAATGCCACCAGCGCGAATTGGCCGAGATACCAGACACGCCAACGCACCCGCATCCCACAGGTAGTCCGCCCAGGCATCGAACACCGGAATAGTGACCAACTGCGTGACATGATGCTTAAGCATCGCGACGCCCTGTGCCTCGTCCGTTCGCAAGATACAGGTACGCGATTTGCCACCGTAGTTCGGTGCAGTGATCTGCTCGTGGAGCAAAACCACAGACGTGTAGCGCGCTTCGGAGATATTCTGCATGAAATCGCGGTACTTGCCAGTGTTCCCTTCGCCCGGCGTGAGTTCAATCGCGGCATCGTTCCACGGCACACAGTTGATCGCTTCGCCCTTGCTGAACTTGGCGCGGATCGCCTCAACTGCTGTGCGCGGGCCTCCAAAGTTGAGGTACACGCATACGCCCTGATCGACCGCATACCCATAGCAGTGAACATTGCCCGTAATGCTACCAGTCAGTTCGCCGACATAGGCTTGTGCGATGGGGGCAATCCCCGGCTGGATTGATATTGTGCTTTTGACGACGGCGGGAGCCTCCTTCATGCGCTGGATGGCGTACTGCACGTTGTCGGGCTTGGCAGATTCGACGGAAACGCTGGATACGGTGACTATAATCGATGATTCTTCCACCGGCGTTGTGACCACTTCAATGGCTGTTGATTCGGCTGGCGTTTCGGTTGCCTTTGTCAGATCCCGAATTGCTTGCGGCAAATCATGCCCCTTGAAGTACCATTCTCGCCGCGATTTCGACCATTTTGCGCCCGCCTGCTTGATGGTCTCCCGATGCGGGTAAGTATCCCCAGCGATCCACCACCAATCGCCAGATTGCGTCAAGGTCACACCAGCGCTTGGCACTGAGGCAGTTTTTTCGTCCGCTTGCCTGGATGGCGTGATGAACTTGGCCGCCGTTGGTGGAAACTTCGGATGAGCGCCACCATAGCTGGTCGGATCGATGTAGTGGGCCTGCGGCGCACATGGAAATTCAAGCCACCGCCGACCCTCGGATTCCCACAGATAGACCCAAGCATGGCTCCCGACCTTGCGGCAGATGGTTTCTACCTGCGCTTTTTCGTCTGTCGTGAGCCGCAGTACCAGGTAATTTCGATGCGTCACCGCGTTGGAATCGTCCAGATAGAGGTAGCGATAGCTGGCACGCGGCGCGGCAAGTTCGCGTGCGCGGTTGTCAAAGAGGGCCAGCAGCACATCACCGCCCGCGCCACGTCCCAGTTTAAAGTAAGATTTATCGCCGTGCTTTTCCTTGCCATAGGTCATCACGGCGATGAAATGATAGTCTGACATTGTGGTATCCTTTCCCATGGAGATATGTTTTGTAATAAGCACGAAGGATGCATCATGGCGATCATCTCGGAGAGTTCCAACTGTATGATCTGTGGCAAGACCCTTAATCGCCCATCCTTTGCAACGTGGGGTGTATGGTTGGAGCCGAAGCATCCACTGTTCCGATATTGCGACGCCCCCTTCCACATCGACTGCATGGCGAATTGGACGCAGCGCATTGAGTTCTCAAGAAGCTACTTTGAGATGTGGCGAGATGTGTATCGCGGGAGCATGGGCAATCTGCTTATCGAGCAGGAAAATTGGATGTTGGTTACAGGACCGGCTGGCCCACATATTACACCAGATATGAAAGCTGATTTTGCGAAGATTTTGCTTGATGTGTCCGGACGATCTGAAGATACCTCGGAGCCATTTTATGCTATGGTGATTACTGCAAATTGGCCGCTTAGACTACGCACTGAGTGGCTAAATTGGGATGCTTTTGTGTTGGGAGGCTATCGAGAACATCTTGTTGATGGAGCATTACTGGAAGCATCCCAAATAATGACAGCGGTCGCACGGATTGTGCCTGACCTTACGACTCTTCGAGGCCTGCTTGCCTATCATCTTCGCAATATGAATTGACCAAGGTTATCTGGAGTTATCGGCAAACTACGCATCGATAGTGCCTCACAGTCTATGTAGGTCAAGAAACTGAGTATGGACAGTCGATTCAACAGTTTGTAGAGATACTCACCGGCGACGATGCCGACCATATCGTTGACGAGTAAAGCTTGATCGCCCATCTCGACCAGATTGGCACATGAGGCAGCAGGCGTGGGTATCGGTTCAGGCGTAGGCTCTGGCTCCAGCAGTTGCGGGAAGAGCAGCGCGGCGTTCGGCAGGTAGCTGAACTGATTGGCCTTGATGGCGCGCTTCACCTCATCCAGCTTGCTGGTGTTGCCCAGGCAAACTTGTCCATTCGTTTTGTCGTTACCGCAGTCTAGCCACAGGCCGCTTACCTTGCTCAGTTCACGGCGAGCCAAGTGATTGTAGCGTCTCAAAGTTAATGCTCACTGTCTCATAATTCTTGCTCCTTGTCTCAAAGTTAATGCTCAAAGTAGGCGCGAAAAGCCTCAGTATCAGCACGGAGGTAAGATTTTGACGGTGGACCATCAGGGAATGAAGGAAAACGTCCTTCCTGAACCGCATTTTGAAACGACCTCCGAAAAGGTTCTCCCCATCGCCGACGAATTTCATAGGGAGTGATGTAAGTCAGATGAAAGGCTTCAATAGTCGCTTTTTGGAAGAGAAACTGCTTGCCTGTGCTTAGCCCTAAACCGCTCACGACAGAGAGTAATCCAGCATGTACCCACTGGCTCAGCGCACTGCGTGAAGTTTCCAGGGTAATGGCGACATCTCGTGAAGTTAGAAGGGACTGCCGGAAACGCTCGACTGTAGCACGGTCAAAGTAGAGAGCACGGGCATAAGTTGCCTGAGGAACCAGATATCCCTGCGAAATCCAGAAGTGGAGGGTTGTTCGACTTACGGGAAAGAGCGCACATACTTCAAGAAAACTCATCCACTGGTTTTCCTGTTTCACTTGTTGGGTTAGGGCAGCGACATCAGTGGCTTCAAACCACAATGCGCTGAAAGGTTGGAGTTCCGGGTCGGGATGGTAGGCAGGCAGTTTTCCCGCCAATATGCGCTCAATGACCTGAGTAGCGGTCATTCCCACTTTGCCATTTCGGGCACAGGTTTCTTTCAAGTTTACTGCGTCATCAGGACGTTCAGTGCGGAGATTTACCTGCTGCGCTAAACGTTGTCGAAAAGTGCTCACATCTGCCGTACAGACCACAGGCACAGCCACCCCAAGCGAGAGCCGTTCGCCGGTACGTAGTAGTAATCCTGCGTCTAGCCATGCCTGAAGGGTTGGAACGCTAACCTCTAACTGAGCCGCAACCTGTTTGAACTGCAATGCATCTGCTTGTCGCTGGAGTGCCGTTTTCAAATCCGCCCGGTAAACGAAAGGCCCCGGACGGTTGGCACTCTGTTCTGGATAGACCCGAATGTAACCATCACGCACTAAACGAGTAATCTTAGGAGATGAAACCCCCAACGAGCGGGCAGCATTACGCACATCGATATAGGCAAACTGCTGACTCAGTTGGGGAAAGCGTTCCAGTCGCTTTAAGGCCAGCAATTCGCGTGAGGGAGGAAAGTGGGTGACGAAATAGTCGTTAAAAGCTGCTTGTACAGGAGCGAAGTCCGCATGGCTCCAGTTTTTTTCGAGCCAAACCTCATAGAAGTTTCCCAGTTCACGACGCATTCCGCTGGCCCGAGCGTTCGGACGGTAACGATACGCTTTCAGAAAAGCCTCGAAGCGGTGGGGCCAGTCCTGCACCATGTCCCAGGCCGCAGTGTACAGACAACCTAACTGCATCACACTCAGGACATGGTTACTCGTGGCGGGAAACGGTTGTATGTCCAGACCAGCAGGATGATAGTGCTCCGTCCATGACCAGCCCAGTTGCCGAGTTGCTGCCATACATCCATCCAATAGACGAAACAAAGCCTGAGCCGTCAGAGGAGGTAGGGTGAGGGAGTCGGGTAGACACCCACCTTCTAGACTCAAGGCAAGATTCATCTGGGTGCTTGCTACCAGAGCATCTAGTGGAAGTGTGGACATCTGTGCTAGAAGTTCCTGACATATGCTGCATTGACCCGTAGTAACGGCGGCAATGGAAACCGATGCACCACAGACTGCACAAGTGTCCCGTAACCAACAGCCGTGTTGTATACAAGCAAAGACCGGATAGAGCAGCCAGTGCAAACGGTGGTAGGACGCAGTAGCTAGGCAGTGTGGGCAAAAGGCGGTTGCGCTATCCGAGCGCAAGTGGCGTTTCATTTGGTTGGGATAGGCACCGAGCGTAACCGTGGTGCCGTCAGGTAGGGCGGCATGGTGCAATGCCGTCCCAGGTGGCATCTGGACAGGCAAATAGCGGTTGACCGTCATATGATATACCGCACTAGTTGAAATACCCGCGACATTCGCTAGTGCCTTAAGGAACGCCAAATCATGAGTAGTGACCAAACGCGGTGGCACAGGAATCCCCGTCCAATCTCGGAGCCAAAGGGTCACCCAACTCAAACGGTCATATCCGTTTTCCACGCTCAACCGCAGCAGGTAGGACAGCAACGACTCATCCGTAAACGGGTGAGGACGACAAACTAGCTGGGGAAGTTCAGGCATGACGCGGTTCTCTTGGGTTTTGGGGCAGGTCACCCAAAAAGGGATTGGCTAATCCCCGTCGCCGTCCAGCCAAACGATGGTCGAAAGCTTCTGCCAACAGTGTTACATCGAGCGCAGGGTGTCCGAGCAGGATAGCGCGTTGCGCTGCTCGCCGCACAAGGTTCATGAGGTGTGCCATACTGCCTTCTGAGGCGACATAACAACGCCAAGCGGTTTCTGCTGACGTTAAGGGCATCACCTGCGGCAGTGGCAGCAGCCCTTCCAAAGTATTCAGAAAGGTGCGAAACTCGGCGATGGTGTCTGGCTGGCTGGCATCCCAGCAGAAAGCTTGTAGCGCATACGGGTCACCAAACAAACGACCCAATTGCGGATTGGCGCTCAAGACCTGTTCTGCTTCGGGCAATCCCGCCATGATACAGGCAGTATGGGTTTCTTTCACCAGGTTCTTGAGCCAGTTGCTCACATCGTGCAAGACGCGCTCACTGTCTCGGTCGACAAAGTGTTGGAGGTCATCTACAACCAGCATCTCCACTGCACAGACTTTCATGAAGCGCAGTAAACGTGCCTCCATACTGCCGACCGTGCCGCGGTCTGCCAGCGGGTCACCAACTGCGGACAGGAGTTTAGTGGCGAAGTTGCGAATAGTAGCGCGGGCTGGAACGGTTACTTCCAGAATGGGCAGACGGTCTGCTCCTGGACAGGCTTGACGGGGGTGGGTGACCGTATAGGAACGTAGCAAGGTCGACTTGCCCACGCCCGTCGGACCAACCACCATGAGGCATTGTGGTTCAGCGCTCATTGGGTTAGCAGTGTGGGTCTCTTCGACTGCATTATAGATAGTCCGCATACGGGGATACCAGATACGAATGGTTTCCACATAGGCTATTCGCTCACTGGTTGGCAGGTTCAGTAGTCTTTCCCGGTGGGTAGCGTCAATCGTCATCGGTGGTTCGCTCCGTTCGAGTAGTAGGCAACAGATAATCGCCACTCCAACCCTCCTTCTCCATTTTCTGTGCAGGGAAAGGGGGTGGGGCAAGCAGTGGCGAAGCGGGTACAGAAATGGGCAGCACAGGAGGTTGCGGTTTCCCTTCAAGAAAGCGGGCAGCCCGTTTGCGTCCTCGGCTACTGCGGGTACGACTAAATTCTTCGCTGACCAGCTTTTGTAGGTGCAGACGCGCCGCTGCCAGCGCTTGGATGTCAACACTCTGGCGTTTGTCTTGCAACACTTGCTGGCGAATGACCTTGTGTTTGTAGAGCGACAGTCCTTGAGCATATTCAGGATGCAGTGCAGGAACGGTAAGCCAGCCCTGTGCGGGGTCAAACACATAAATCTCGCCCAAGTCATCCGGGTCATAACGGAAACGTACCTGCCCAATCCCGCTACGTAAACGGAGCTGTGCCAGTGCAGGGCTGTTGTAGTGAAGGGTTTCCCAAGCAATTCCCTGTCGCGTCAGGGTGCGGCTCTCACTGGCACACAGCAGAATTCGTAACTCGTCGGCGTCATGGTAGAACGTTGGGGGCAATCCGGAACGGTGTGTCTCGTTCCAGCGACGCATGGGAATGTCCTCAATCCCCTCATGCCAGCGTTGAGCGTAGATGTCCAGCAAGAAGATGTGAAGCATCTGCCGGAGGGTATCCAATGAAATACAGGCATCCTGTGCAGGGTCATAGTCCGCACGACTGAAGGTGTTGCTGAACGTGTAACCGGGCAACCCTTCCAACAGTCCTTGGTTCTGGGTGCGAAAGAACCGTTCAATACCCCCTTTGTACCAGGGGGTTCGTCCCGGCATCACCTCATGAATCACCCCTAACATGCCTAGCGCATTTTCCAGGCTGGTTCCTACAAACTCCAATCCCCGGTCAACCACAAGCGTTTCGGGCAGTCCATAAACTGGAAAGGGATGCACGGTGCCATACCGGGTCTGGCAGTCCTCTTTGGGTAGGATGCCATGACGCAGACAGCGCATCACCGTGAGGTAACTGCCCGGTTGGAAACTGATGTCAAAGCCAAACGGCATTTTGCTGTAGCTGTCGGTTGCCATCGTCAAGGTTGGACGCCCAATTGGAAGACGGTCATCCATATCCACCACGAACAGGTGCAGTGGCGTATGGTCAATCTCAACCCGTTCCAATAGTCGTGTGACCCGTGGTCCGGCTTCTACCGCACTGACAGCATGGAGTTGCTGACGATTCGGCTTTCTGTGTAGGACGGTCGCTTTCCCGCTTTGTGCCAGACGACGGTAAAAGGTTGCCCGTGATGGCGGTTCAAGACGGTCAATAGCGGCGCGGTAACCATTTTCATCCGCAATCTGGTTCAGCAGGTGGGCATACACCTGCTCCGGCGTTCGGTGACGCGGGTCTGCTTGGCAGGAGGCTAAAGTGCTTTGGACAATCTGCTCCACATCAGGATGCAACCGTGATTTCCCCTTACCTCCACGCTCGTCTGTATGGTGCAAGAGCGCGCGCAGGTCACCGCCACTGGCAAGAAAGGCATTTAGCCAGCGTTGGAGGGTGAAGACACTAACCTGCACCTCCGGATGCTGTTCGACAAAGGTCTGGAGCTGAGGGCGCGTAAGCGGTATCCAGCGCGGTTGCTGAAGATATCGAAACAGGCTCTCTAGAACACGATAGCGGCTCCATGCAGATTCTCGTTGTGCGGCAGGCAGGGTGTCAAAATCGGCGTGCGTGTAAGCGGTTGTCAGCCCTTTTGTCTGGGCGGGGCGTGCGTCGCGCCCGCTCACTTCAAAACGCAGTCGCCCCTCTGCCCAATGCGTCGCCAATTGTTCGGTGTCCAGGTGCAGGCTACCTCCAAAACTTAGATTCTCTAACCGACAGTGGCCCCCTTCCAGGAGATCCTGGACGAGGTATATCTGCTCGTCTAACAGCAAGCGCATCCCAACATGAAGTTGAATACGTCCCATGCGTTATCTCCAAACAGGGCTATGGGTGTCAAGCGGGCGTGACAGATCTGTGCGCAGTTCATGGTGAAACAACAGATAGAACACGCAGTTAAGCTGTTCCGGCGTTTGCGCCAACTGCCCCAGTGTCACAGGATTGGTTTGCGCCAAGGCTTCGTCGAATTCGTGACGTTGACTGGAGGAAACGGGGAGGCGGCTGTAGCGCCAGAGCAGTTTGAGGTTCGCCAATTGGTATCCCTCGCGCAGCGACCTGTCGGTCACTACCTCGAATTGCCATCCGTGTAACATGGCCCATTGTGTCCCAACCGCAATCTGTTGCTGGGTATGCCTGTCTTGAAGCAGCATGGCGGGTTTACACTCGACTAGCGTCTGCTGCTGCGCTGTCCAGACGGCATAATCCGGAGTGTATCGGTGGAGTCCACCGTCAAACATACCACTCACCTCGAAGGGTTGTTCCTGGTAACGCACCACCTGAGCTTCGTATTCCAGTACGAACAGGAAATCTCGTTCGAGGGTCGAGGTATAACGGATGGAACGGTTCAGCTTGAGACTGGGAAACGTCCCTTTAATTGCACCTCCGGGTTTCGCTGGCATTATCATCCCCTTGTGCGCTATGAAGTTGGTGTGCAAGACGTTGTAGGCGGATGAAAAGTTCCTTTACCGGAGATAGGTTTCCAGTTCTTCAGAGGTAATGCTCAGGCTTTTGACGTTGGGGGCGGGGGTCAGGGTAAGAAAAGTAGCAAAGGTGGTCAGCGGCTCTCGGTTGAGCAGGCGGTAGAGATACTGAGCGGCTATGGTCGCCACGAAATCATTGACGAACACATGCTGCTCATCGCGCATCACCAATTCTCCGCACGATAGCACTGGTTCATCTGGCACTTCCGGTTCGGGCTGGAGTAGGGAGGGAAACAACAGCCCGGCATGGGGTAGATAGCGACAGCGTTTGTTCTGAGCTTGGCGCAACCCTTTTCGCACTTGTTCAGCATCGCCACAGTCCCCGACAACCACCTGCCCGAAGTCGTAGCCATTTCCGGTATCTACCCATACGAAGCCACTCCCGCGTGCAATTTCTGCTCGAGCCAGATGATTATCTACGCACCCACACACCAGACTACCATGCGGTAGATGCTTCCGACTGTCCACAGCTTCGCAGCAGGCTGCAATTTGCAATCCTAAGGCCATATTGAATCGTCGGGCAAGGACTGCGGCTTTCGGCTGTCCGACATCCGCGGGTGTGAACATCTGACGTCCGACATTGTGGGCCTCAATAACATCCGGGTCAACGAACAGCACATTCGGGATGTGTTGGCGTTTCTGCTGATGGTGATATAGCAGTCGGGCTAGGCAGCGGGCGACTTGCGACCCCGTACCCCCTAACCCAACCACGACAATTTGATTGAAGTGGTAAGGTGCATCGTACACATAGGATTCCATAAAACTCTCCTTGTCATTTTGGTGCAGTAACTTTGAGACAGAGAATGTTTTGGTGCAACAACTGTGAGACAAACGGTGCAGTAACTTTGAGATAAACCGTCCTTTCACGCCGACATGAGGAGCAATTACTTTGAGACGCTACAGTGGTTGTCCACTGCCCCACAGACTAGGCTGTGTGAGCTGGCGTGTTTTTCGGCAGAGAACGATTCGTTGTAGCAGGCAATGTCGAGGCCCAGACTATAGTTGAAACGTCGGGCGAGGCTCTCTGCCTTGAACGCCTTTGACTCCGCGTCAGCCTGGGTGAACATTTGTCGACCGACATTCTTCATTTCCACGCGATCCGGGTCAATAAACTTGAGTGTCGGCGCGTGCTTGCGGCGGCATTTCAGGTCGTAGACGATCCGGCACAGGCTCCGGGCGATCTGGGAGCCGGTTCCGCCACAGCCCACCAGCACGACTTCCTGGATCATCTGCGGTGGATCGAAATAGGCAGGCTGCTGGATCATGGCCGTGTCCTTTCTGAAAATTTCTGAAGCGCGGCTTCGAGGGTCGTTTTGTACGGCACGAGATCGCGTTTGGGATAAGCCCGCGCTTTGCGGATGTCGAGTTCCGCCAGCTTTTTGCGGATGTCCTGCGGCTGGCTGCGGCTCTTACCGCTGACCGAGTGCGCTGTGAACAGCGACCCAAGCAGCATCCGCCAGTCTTCTGTCAGGTCTGCGCCCGCCAATGCCTCAGCGGACACCTTATTGACGCTGCCCCAGCACACCGCGCCATCGGCATAAAGATTGGGGAGCGGCGCGAGAAACAGCGGTGCTTGCAGCGTTGAGGGACGGTCTTTCACCGCAAAGATGCTGTACTGCGGGCTGTCTCCGCCAGTGGTGGTGCGGCTCATCACGAGGCCCGGCAGCGGGACGCGGAACGGCACATCGGAGCCATCGATGTGGATCGCGGTTTTCTGAGGGGGGCGATAGTCGACTACCGTGCGCGTCAGCCCCTCGGCACGGACACACAGAGTGTTGGGATTCAGGAGGCCCGTATCGAAGCGGGTTTTAGCCGCCAGCGCTTCCGCAATCTGGGCGGGATCGACGGGATACTCGACGATGCCGCCATCTCCGGTGGTGCGGCGCAGGATCACGCCGAATGGATAAAAACTAAGCGTCAGCGTGGGTGGCATCTGGATCGCCACTGCCAGCATCTGCGGGCCAGTCAAGTCGGGCAGCATGTTTAGGGTTCCTCCTTGTTAACTTGGTATTCTGCTGGAAGTATTCGCGCCAGTCGGCATTCGTTTCCAGCAGGGTCAGGGCGCGGGTGGCAGCGTCGACCATCATGTAGGCTTCCTGCTGCACGTCATTTATAAAGGCAATATCATCACACTCCCACGGTACCGGCTCAATGCCCGACTCATAGAGTTCTTCATCGGTGAAATCGACCAGTGTGTTTCCCGACAGGCCGAACAGCCAGCGCAGCAGACTAGCGACATCGCTGTGAATGCCGGTCTCGCCATAAGGTTCCAGCGATTTGATGAGTGCTTCAGCAACCCGCCGCGCTTGCTCTATGGTACTGTCTTCGGCAGTGACACCGAACCACGCAGCGACAACTGCCAGACGTGGGGACGCTTCTTGAAACGCTTCCTGGTCGTACAGGTCGATGCCGAGCGCTTCCCACGGCACACCATACTGAAACTGCTGGATGTCCTGTACATCGACCACGAGATAGCGTCCAATGCCTTCGCAGAAAACGCGATCCACCTCCGAACGGGATACACCGCTCCGCAGATGGTGTACGGCACTGGCATACACGTCAGGGAAGCAGCGGCGGCAGATCGCCAGCGTATACGCGCATTCGTCGTCTTCATCTTCATCATCCGCCAAGAGCGCCGGGTCAAGCCATGCGGCGGCTAACGCTAGTGAAAGCGCTGTATTGGTTTGCAACAGCGCCGTGAGCATAGCTTGGGTTTGCAGTAAGTCGTTCATAATGGGAACTCCACGACAGGGATGTTGAGCGGGACGGGGCGCAGGTTGGCTAACTTCTGGGAGGCCTGTGTGGAGCGTGTGCCATAAGCCACCATTTCGACAGTGGCTTGGATGACCTGCTCCACTGGCACATCTCTGGGAAACCAGCCGCCAGCAGTGGGCTGGCACTGCCGCAGCAGCGCCACTCCTAGCAGATCCAGCGGTGGCAGTGCTTCTAGGCAGGCGAGAAGTTGCCCGGAATCGAGCGTTGTGACTTGAAGCATAAAATCTCCTCTCTTGGAAGCATAAAGCTTCCCAAAAATGGTCGTTGGAAACGTTTTGGCAAGGGTTTGCCATCCTTTCTGGAAGCATAAAACTTCCTAAAGTGGGATTTTGAAGCATAAAGCCTCCTAAAATTGATAGGCGGGAGTTATCTAGTAGAGCCAAAGTGGTGGAGCAGCATCTACTTTGGCTCTACTCCGAGGGTATTGTGGGATCGCCAGATTTCGGCGCAGTGTGCCTCAAATCCCGCCCTTTTTGCATCGGGTTAGAACCATAACGCTTCCATGCACTTTGGAACCATAATGCTTCCAAACGGAAGTTTTATGGTTTAAGTTACAAGCGTGATTGTGATTTCAAGCATAAAATTTCACCTTCATAAAGCATTTCCTTTCCGAAAAGTGGTGGTTTGGAACGGTTTAGATACGTATCGGCCTCCCTTCCTAAAGCATAAATTTTCCTAAAGTTGGATTTTCAAGCATAAAGCTTCGCAAAGTTGAATGTAGATATCCACTTGTATAGCCAAAATCGCTAAGTAAAGTCTGCGGAGGCTCTACTCAGCGATTGTTTTTAAAGCATAATGTTTCCAAACGGAAGTTTTATGCTTTATGTGACTTTCATCATAAAATGTCCTCATTTTGAAGCATATCCTGTCCTAATCGGGCGATATTCGAGTGGTTTTGCGGTCGTTGAGTCATAGTTCTTGAAGCATATTCTGTCCAAAGTCGTGGATTTTGAAGCATAAAACATCCCAACGTTGGACCATGGGTGAGGCACACGACGCGAACAGCAGAGCAGAGGGTACCAGTCTCTGCTCCAGGAAACGGGTTAAGGATAGGGCTTTACGATTGCAGCGTGGATGAAACCATAATGTGTCCGCAATGATTTGAAAGCATAACGTGTCCAAACGGACATTTTATGCTTTAAGTTACAGTGATTCCGCTGATCATGACGATTTATCCTTTACGGCCTGGCTGCGGGAGCCATTCCACGACCCGCACTTCACCGTCATGCGTGGTTTCGATACGTTCGCGAATGGTTGCATGAGCGACTTCGGGATAGCTGGCTTTGAGCAACGTCCCGACCTGTTCGTTGGTCAGCGCTGCCATCGAAGCATCTTCTACAATGCGGGTTGCGCCGATCTTGAAAATACGAGGCACGGCTGGAGTATTTGTATCCATCAGTTATTTCCTTTCGAGAGAGTTAAAACAAGGTCAAGTTGACAGGCTGAGCGGGTTCAACGGCTGGTGTGTCTACGGAGATTTGTACGGCGAGGTCGGCGGTTGGCTCGATATCGTCATCAGGCTTTTGATCTGGATCACCCTCTCCTTCTGATGAATCGCTGTCGGTTACAGCAAGCGGTGTTGTGCTTGATATGGACGTGGATACCGAATTGAAATCGGGCGGCGGGTTTTTCTCGACCTCCATGAACTGCGCCGCTGCTTCCTGAATGGCGTGGGTGATGCCTGTCAGGTCGCTATAGTCGAACTGGCGTACCGCTGCCAACGTGCCGCGCTGAATGAGCAGGGTCGCGGTACGCGGTAGGTTGCCCTCGTCCGGCAGGGTCAGGGTGATGATAGTCGGCGGTTTCGGAGTGGACTTCTGATTTTTCTTGGTCATCGGGCTTCTCCTATTAACGTAGAGGGAAACGGGTAAACCATTGCATGACCGGGTGGGCCATGACTAGACCTGCGACAGCACCTTCGCTCAACCCGTCATGCAGATCACGGATGGCAGTAGTGAGCTTCTCCTGCACGTAGCTGCTGTGGCTTTCGCTTAGGACGGCATAGGTGGCTTGGGCAATCTGAGCGATGGCGCTCAACCACCAGAACGCGACACGTCCCCGCCAGCCGTGATGATCGCTGGCAGCACGCACAGCCGACTCCGCCAAGGCGCGCAGGGTTTCCAATGTATGCAGCAACCCAGCAGTCAACACGGTTTCATCAGCGGCTTGGTTGAACTGGCGCAAATGCTGTTCTGCTAGAGTGAACAATTCCGGGTTCGCATAGGTCATCAGTGCCGTGCCAAGCTGGACGGATGCGCCACTATACACTTCCGCCCCACTGCGCTCAAATGCCGCGTCGATGAGCAGGTTCATTACTGCGACGTGATCTGGATGACTTGTGCCCCTCGGTAAGCTAGCAGCCAGTGCATCGCTGAAGGCACGATAGGTCGTGTTGTTGTAGTGGGCATGGTAGTGATCCAAGATTGCTTGCGGAATATTGAGATAATTAGTGGGAAATTGAGGTGAATTCATCGAGATACCTCCTATCTAGGGGAGAAAAACAAAAATACCGAAGCGAGGAGCCTCACTCCGGCAGCAGCGGAACCAAGAATTGGCGATTATTTTGAGTCAGGCATATTTGGAGTGATACCTATTGATCGCTGCACAAATGTTCAACTGATTTGCTATACTTTGACCTCTCAAAGAGGTGTCTTGTGCGAGAAAGATCGGAGGCCAACAGGAGGAAATATGAACTATCAGGTGACGATGACGGACGTTGAAGCTCGCCCGACGGCGGTGGTGACTGCGACGACTACATGGCAGGAGTTCCCGACGCTGTGGCGGGAACTGAGTGATGAGGTGTGGGGGTGCCTACACGCAGGCGGAATCTACCAAGGCTGCCGTAATATCATGCTTTATTGGGACGATGTGCCGCAGGTCGAGGTTGGTGTCGAGTTGCTCGTACCGTCTCCACTCACCGGCCGAGTGATAGCGTCTGCCTTGCCATCTGGACAGGTGGCGATGACTGCGCATTGGGGAGCATATTCGAGATTGGGGGAGGCACATCGCGCTGTGATTGATTGGTGCGCCGCGCAGGGAAAGCAAAAGACCGGCACGCGCTGGGAAGTCTACGGACCCCACAATGACGATCCCGCTAAGGTGTGGACCGAGGTCTACTGGCTCCTAGCGTGATGGCGTTCCCGAAACCTCGTGCCACGTTCGAGTGTAACAAGGCAAGTAATCAGATTCACCGAAAAAGTGCCTGAACCTTATTTTGGCTGGCGGACATCACCCCCTTTGCCGATCTTGCTCAGGCGGCTTTGCACTTGGGGGCGCGGCTCCTTGATCCACTCCGTTTCTGGAAAGGTGTGCAGCAACGTATCGATGCGACCCGCGAGGCGTTGCACCTCTGGCACGTTGCGTTTCCAGTGGTGGGCCAGCCAGCCATCGACGTTCTTGCTGGTTTGATAGACACGCAAGCGATAAGCCGCCGTGTCCGTCTTGAGCCATGAGATAAGCCGTTCCAAACCGACGATGATGGCCTGCATCCGTGCACCATCCACTGTGTTAGCCTCGACCCGGAGGGTCTGCTGTGCGTCGTAGAGCGAATGACCTTGACCATCCAGTGCCCGCAGTCCGAAACTGCCTCCAAAGCAGTGAGCATCGTCACCTTCGCTCACATCGATGACCAGTTCGATTATATGCGGCACAGAGGCAGCAGGTTTTGTAAAAGGTGTGAGCGATGGTTTGTTCGACTTCGGTTTATTTGTGGCAGCAAACACCCGAATGTCGGTAGGCTTCGCAAGGCTTACCGCGTAGTCGTAGCCCGCCTTTGTGCCACGCGAGAGACCATCATGAATGAAGAACGCACGATCACACAGGTCGATCATGTACCGATCTCGTTCGGTGTAGGCTTTGCCCGGAACATAGTCATCGTCATGCTCGAATCTCGTGTCCACGCGCCAGTATGAACTAGGGCGCTTGCTGCCCTTGCGTGGTTGTGCCGCCACACCGAACACCATGACGTTGACACCCACCTCGTCGCAAGTGTCAATGACGGCAGCATCTACCCCTTGCGGATTGTCACCTACCAACACCATCCAACCATTGGCTTGGGCGCGGGCAACGACTTGACGCGCGGTTTGGAGCATCTCGGCATTAGCATGGCGGCTCCCGGCAATGAGCAAGCGATACTGACGACAGGTATAGACAGGCGTAGTCATAGGACAAATCCTTTCTACGGATGGAAAATCTTATGAAGAGGTGCAATTGGTTGAATGCCGACTGCGCCACGAGGAGGCTTGCACCAACAGTCATCTGAAGATAGACAACCAGCCGCGCCATACACACCTACCGGGCTGAGAGGTTTCCGGTTTGACGTGAAAAGAGGAAAACTGCGCGACTGGTCGTGATCCGCTCGATCTGTCTGGGGTGCGGCCTGAGCGTGCAAAGACACCCGATGGAGTGCATGGCAATCCGGTTCGGTGTCCATTCAGAGGCTTTTCCTGCGTCACCGCCCATTGATTATGCGGGCATTAAGTGACAGCTCACGACCATCCAAACATTCTGTAAAACACACACCGCCGGAGCGAAGGCTGCCAGCGGCGGGAGCGGTATGTAATCTTCGACTTCTCGTCCTTCGCTAGATGACCACCAACGTATAATCCGTTGGGCTTGAGCCTCGTGCAGTCATCGTAAGCACGTTCTATCTCGATAGGTTGTCAGGAAGCGCTGCCTTCCCTTGCACAATGGATACCGCATCCCATAGGCGAAAATATCACCCTTGTGGCGCAAGGATTTTTGCATGAGTGAAACGGCGCAAGCCAGAGCAAAAATCCGCCGCGAGCCGCTGGCGGCTTGATATTTTCGCGGGTGCGGTATCGTGCAAGGTTGAGGAAGGCAGCCGACACCCTGTCGAGACTGGTGGTGAAGACTGCAAGTGACTAACGGGTTGGTTAGGTTGAGAAACCTGAGCACGATTGCGAATGCAAAGCCATTTTTCATAACCAACAATAATAAAATTCCTGAACATTTTCCAAAGGTTTGAATACCTATAACAAAACGGTGGATATTTCAACATAGTTGTTGACTCGCTTCGTCGGTAGCCTCAGCCTATCTACGCGAGAAATAGCATTTCTGGAAAGGCCGTTAAAGGACTGTTTCAATCGTTAGAACATCTGAACGTATGTTCATGTTCTATTGACTATACCAATACTGCTCATAAAATAACTCATACTGAACATTTATTCTACGGATAAATGTTACTCCTCGGCAGCCTTCTTGCGGGTGGGTGCCAAATTAAGGTTTGAAACAGTATGAATAAAGATAAGAAGCAGCGTCTTGAAGAGGCGATAGTTGCGATTCGCCGCGAGTACGGCGAGGAGGTGCTGCGTCCACTGGGCGACTCCGGGGCGGAATCAGCCGTGCCTCATCTTTCGACGGGTTTTGCCACCCTGGATCGGGCACTCGGCATTGGCGGACTGCCGAAAGGTCATTTGACACAGTTGAGTGGTATACCCACTTCCGGTGCCATGACGCTGGCCTGTAAGGTACTGGCGCAGGCGACGGGTGAAGCTGTGGTGTGCATCGATCTTTCCCGTACCTTTGATGTCGATTATGCGGCCCGCTGTGGCGTGGCTACCGATAATTTATTGCTTATTCAACCCCCAACGCTGGACCATGCGCTTGAAACACTGACAGCACTGGTCGATACGGCAGCAGCAGTTGTCCTTGTGATGGATACCGTTGAAGGGAAACGGCGCGTGAACACACCCGCCCTCAAGCGTCTGATGGCGGCGCTGCATCGCTCCCGGTGTGCGCTGCTGCTCGTCGAACGGGCTGGAACCCCGCTGTTGTCTGAAAAAGCGGCAGTTCGCCTGCATTTCCAGCGAGAACGCTGGCTGCGACAGCGACAGGATGTGAATGGCTATCGCACCCAGGTCCGTATTCTCAAGAACCAGTGGGGGCGCTCAGACCAAAGTGTGCGGCTGGTTATCGGCTTTTCGACGGTGGTGCAGGGTGACGGCGCATGATTGTCTGTCTAGTGCTGCCCTACTTCGCCACGACACTCGCCCGTCAAGAGCGTAGTGTTCCACAGGCTGTGCCGCTCATCTTG
The DNA here is from genome assembly GCA_040007395.1 of Chloroflexota bacterium. GTDB lineage: Bacteria > Chloroflexota > Anaerolineae > Aggregatilineales > UBA2796 > DATGFK01. The sequence continues at coordinate 8,220 of JBDTVG010000216.1, read as the reverse complement.
CGCTCTGGCGAGAAGGTTGCTGCTACCTGTGAATCCGCCGCAGTGCGCGAGGTAGTCTTTGGCATGACGATCCAGCAGGCCAAGTGGCTGTGTCCCGAAGCACAAGTGATCCCGATCAATCTCCAGACGATTCGCCAGCGTACCGAGGAAGTACTTCACTCCCTCAGCCGATTCACGCACCTCATTGAAACCGAGCGAATCGCCGCCAAAACGAAAACGCGGGCTGCCCCATTTCCCGATGCACGGCAGTCCGCCGTGTTCTACGTTGACCTGGAACGCCTGGCCCGTGAGGAAACCATGCCGTTGGCCCAGCACATGGGGGTCACGGTCCGCCAGGAAACTGCCTTTGAAGGCGCGTGTGGGGTAGCGACCACTAAATTTCCAGCCTACGCTGCTGCGTCCGAGACGCGCACGGGACATGTGCGCGTGATTGAGAAGGGCGAAGAGTGGGCATTTCTAGCAGCGCTGCCCATTACACTGCTGCCGATGAAAGCAGAAACGCGCCGCCGACTACTTTTGCTGGGCATCGAGACCTTGGGAGCTTTTGCCAGCCTGCCTGTTGCGGCGGCAGCGGCGCAGTGTGGCAAAGAGGGGATACTGCTGCATCAACTCGCGCGTGGCATCGACCCGCGCCGTGTGATCCCTGCTACGCTGCAAGTCGTGGAGCGCGTGACACGAGCGTTTGAGCTTCCCTTGTCGGATGGGCAGATAGTGGGAGCCATCCTGCGCTCGGTATCAGCGGAGTTGTCAGCGCGACTGCAAGCCTCCGGGTGTATGGGCAAGACGCTGCATCTCCACTTGATGCTAGAGGGTGGCGACAGCGTGCAGCAGAAAACAACGCTCCGGCAGTCTGTGTCCAGTAGTCGCTATTTGACTGAAGCACTGCTGCGGTTGCTGGCGCGGCTGAGCATTTCATCGGGTGTCTGTGGCTTAGTGGTGACATTGGCAGATCTAGTGCCATTTTCCGGGCAGCAGCTTGAACTTTTTCCTGACCAGCCCAAACCGCGTGAGCGCTTGCACAAGCGGCTGTCCAGTCTGCTCACCCGACCGGATGCACCGCCGTGTTTCTGGATCACCACCCAGGACAGGGCGGCACGGCGTATTGAGCAGCGCTATGGCCTTGAGCGTGTCCTCCCCTGATGAGCTACTGGCGGGAGGGCAATCCAGTGAAGGACATTGAAACAGAGAACGGTCTCCCCCAACGCTTTACTTGGCAGGGACGGGTCCATACAGTCAGTGCCATCGCCAACGTGTGGCGGATCGATGATGCCTGGTGGCAGCAGCGGGTGTGGCAGGATCGCTTCAAACTGACAACGACGACAGGGTTATTGGTCATTCTGTCGCACGATCTCCTCAGCGATGAGTGGCTACTGATTCGCGTCTATGACTGAGTACATCGAGCTGCACTGCCACTCGAATTTCAGCCTGTGCGATGGCGCATCCCCTCCAGAAGATTTAGTCAAACGGGCGGCTGAGATGGGAATGCCTGCCCTAGCACTAACCGACCACGACGCAGTGTATGGGGTAGTGCGCTTTGCGCAGGCCGCCAAGCAGTATGGAGTACGCCCCCTATTTGGGGCAGAACTTACCCTGGATGATAATGCTCACCTCACGATATTGGTGGCGAGCGACACGGGCTGGCGTAATCTGTGTGCGCTGCTGAGCATTGCCCGACACAATGCACCGAAAGGACAGGCGGTACTACCCCTGAGTATCCTGCCCGACTATACCGAGGGGTTGATCGCCCTGTCTGGTTGCAAGCAGGGTGCGATTCCAAAAGCACTGCTGGCGAACGATTGGCAAAAGACCATTGACACTGCCCAGCAGTATAGGGACTGGTTTGGTCGAGACCGATTTTTCATTGAACTTCAGCAGCATCGACTGCCCGAAGATGACAGGCTGGTCTACAAACTGGTGCAACTGGCCCAGCGGCTCGACCTGCCTTATGTGGCGACTAACAATGTCCACTACGCCAAGCGCGATGCATCTCCTTTGCAGGATGTCCTGGTCTGTATCGGTAAAGGGGTTACGCTCGATAACTCGCGCGCCATGCGGCGTCCCAACTCAGAATATTTCCTCAAATCAGCACGAGAAATGGCGACGGTTTTCGCTGCTTACCCGGATGCGGTACGAAACACGTTGCATATAGCGGATCTCTGCGCCTTTGAGTTGGCCTATGGCATTCAAGACTTACCGGTATTCCCTACACCGAACGACGTGAACGCTGAAGCCTATCTCACAAGTCTCTGCCAAAGCGCTTTGGCGCTGCGTTTGCCTAATGCACCTTCACGGGTAGTGTCAGGAATCAGAACGAGACCCAGAGAATTGGAAATTTAGCAAGATCTATACCCTGTTAGCTGTCGATTAGATCGTTGGCCACGCGGCCGATAGTTCGTTCCATCGTTGATGAAAAGTGGCCCGTCGCTCACCTAATGATGGGCTTTGGTTAGTGGTGGAACAAATACGGAAATGGTGGCGAACTTCATCAAACGCGGAACAAAAACGGGCAGCACTGGCATAGCTTCCAAAGCCACGCATTGGATAGTAGCGCTGCTTAACGCCGCGATGGTCTTGCTCAATGCGGTTGTTTAAATACTGGCTGGTGCGATGCAGTACCTTGTGACCCATGGTACGGCGGATCGCCCGCGGGTAAGCGGCGTGCTTGTCGGTCGTTACGCGCTCCGGCTTGTGTCCAACCGTCGCAACTGCTTGTTTGAAAAAAGCTTTGGCCGCCGCTAAATCGCGAGTAGTGCTTAGCATGGTATCGACTAAATTGCCGTCTCGGTCGAGCGCACGATACAGGTAATGCCATTGCCCGTGAACTTTGATATACGTCTCATCGACATACCACGATTTGCCTGCCTGCCCGCGTCGCTTAGCCCGCAGTTGCTCGGCTATCAGTGGTGCGAAGCGTGCTTCCCAATCACGTACGGTTTCGTGCGTAAAAATGTAACCGCGTACCAAAAAGATCTCGACCAGGTCGCGCAAACTCAACTTGTAGCGCAACCGCCACAACACGACCAACATGACGATATCTGTTGGACATTGAATGTCATTAAAAACCGTCCCGGTTCGCTCATTGAACATTGCGTCGCAGCTATGGCAGCGGAAAATACGATAGCCTAAACTTGTTTTTTTCTGATACTCGCGGGTATTAGCGGACTGGCAGTGCGGGCAGTTAATCGACTTTAGCTTTCATTGGGTTGACCCGTGAAGCATACCCAACGGGCGCGCCGTTTCCAAGCGCGTTCTCAAATCTGACGCTACCCCTGATATTCTTCCGCCACGCCGTCCAGATTTGAAACCGTTTGTCGAACGATTTAACCGCACACTCCAAGAAGAATGTTTGACAAAACATCTGCCGAAAACGGCACCAGAAGCCACGGCGTGCTTAGCCCCTTATTGCGATTGGTACAACCAAGAACGTCCTCACCAAGGCAAAGGCCATCACGACATGCCCCCTCAGTGGCGTTTCAAGAACCATCGCCCTTTACGTCCTCTACCAGAAATGGTTGACCCTGATAGCTGGCTACAACACTACCACCAGCGTTGTTATCGCCGCCACGTCGACAGTCGGGGTGCTATTCAATTGTGGAAACACACCTATTATGTGGGCCAGGCTTATTCCAACCAAACCGTCTTTGTCCGCGTAGATGCTCAGTAACACAGCTTCCAGGTTGAGATAAGCAAAGCCCTCATCAAAGTTATTCCGTTAAAAGGTCTATATGGACACCACCTTAATTACCAAGATTTTCTAGGATTGATGTGTGATGAGGCCCGTTCTGAGTGGAAAACCCTGCTCTGGAATCAACACTTGAAAGCCGTCGTTAAGGCCACTTAATGCTGCTGCCTGCTACGAACTATTGAGGCACCCAGCCTGGGACGAACTCATAAAACAATACACGATCGTCTTGGCGGCATCCTCCATGATTACTACCGCGCCGCTTGAGCTTTCATTCGGGGGGTTAGCATTTTTTGCTAGTACAGGGCTTCTCATCTGTGTTGATTGCTTCAAGTTCTGCCAAAAGCGCCACATCATTTTCTGGTGTTCGATAGTGTTGTTCCGGCGTGGGATACTACACCATCAAGCCTCACAAATTCAAGCCCTCAGCAACTTCTCTCATTCGTCATCCGTAATTCCTAAATACCCTTACTCCCGAATCAGAAGTAAAAACAGCCATCACAAAATGATGTAAAATCGGCCTTATCACGTTCAAAACCGCAAGCCTTTAGAAATTGTCATTTATCACAGAGCGCTTTGAAAGGCACATTGATGGAACTTAAACATCGTCGGGTTCATATTGCCGGAAGTGCTAATCTTAATTGTGATCCGGTCAAATTGAAATATGGGCACGAGCTTATAGCCCTTCTTTCAAGCACATTGTTAAAGCGAGATGTCTCTCTATGCGCTCAAGTTGGAAAAGAACCAATGCACAGTATGGAGCAGAACACTTCAACAATTTTTGATTGGACAATCATTCGATGTGTTTGTGAATACATTGAAGGTCCAACATACGCATTGAGGAAAACGGATATACTCCCTTTTACTACGGTAACTACCGAAAAAACTGTTACACACATTCCTGATACACGAACTGCGCTTTGGCAGACCTTAGTTGGAAAGACGTGTGTGGATATCCTAAGTCATCCGCAACATTGGACGGCAGGTGCCATTCGCCGAAATAGAATTGCAGCTGTCGGAGATATTTTATTCCTCGTGAGCGGAGGTGAGGGAGTTGAGCACCTCGCGCAGCTTTACCTTGCGCAAAGAAAGCCAGTTGTCGCATTTGACCTCGATTTGGGCGCAAGCACAGAACCGGGAATAGGTCGTTCAGTAGCGATCAACAAAGTAATTGCATCAAATCCTGAACTTTATCTTTCCGTCAAAAAAGCGGAGACGATAGGTGCGTTATGGGCAAACATTTCAGCCCATGATGGAACTCGACCCATACAGGATGTTGTACAAGGGGTTTTGTCGTTACTAGAAGCACTTGCGCCACCTACAGCATTTTGTGTTCGCCTCCTAAACCCAACATCCACTAACTTCCAAGATGTCGATGACTTCTTTGCAAGAATTGTGAACCCAGTCGTTCAAGAAATGGACTACAAACTGGTTGTGTCGCCACAATCTCCGAACGAGTCACGTTGGATGAATGAGCAGATATTTAGGGGTATTCATGATAGCGAATTGGTGATTGTTGATCTGACGGATGAGCGTCCTAATTGCTTGATTGAACTTGGGTATGCTCTTGGGCGTGATCGTCGCCTACTTGTATGTGCAAAAGAAGGCACAAAATTGCCTTTTGACATAGACAAAATCGAGTGCTTTTTTTGGTCACCAACTATTGGTCAGGATAAAACAGACAGCAGCTTCCGTGAGTTCGTGAAACGTAACATGATTCAAGCGCCGCTAGTTCCCATGATCACGCTGTTCTAGTTAAGTAAAGTTTCCCACTCGTCGGATGAGCCTACTGCATTTGCATGAACGATTTTCTGCTCCAAAGACCTGAACCGTGATGCCAGTGTAATCCTTTCAGTAGGAGAGAGAGCACCTGCTGCGTCGTTGCTTTGCCCGCAAGGATCAGGCACGCGATGAAGAACTTGGCTTTTCGCCTGATTGATAACATGTTGCAGCATCTCATGCTGGTTGAGACGCCCCGAATAGTGAGACAAACTTTCAACGATCATATTTTCAAGATGATACGAACTCACGGGAACGTTGTGCGCGTCGCAAAGATACTTTGCGACTTTAATGATTGGAACAACCAGATTATTATATTGACGATTGGCATCGGTCAGTTTTTTCGCAAACGCCGTCGGGCAAGTCTCAACCCAACCCGTGCTGTTTGGATCTGGAATTTTAAAGCGATCTGAACCAACCTTGAAGGCGGGCAATACCTGAATTTCGATGCCATCCGAAAAGTGAACGGTAACGGCCATATGCCCCGTTTCGATTTTTGAATTCGGGTATCTTTCGCGAAGCACATCAGCTAACCGTTCAATCGCTTGTTTTGAAGAGGCTGGGGTATCTGCCACCTGTCCCATCGGAGCTAGAATATCAATGTCACTGAGACCACTTACATCAGTATGGCGTGAATGTGAACCACCATATTGAACAGACTCGACCCCTTCGTAAGTTTCACTCAGTTTGTTTTCAATTTGTGTTCTATGACGATCAATCGCCTCATAATCGTGATCGTTAATTTCACTCAGTTTGTCGTCGATAATCCGTTCAATGTCTGTGCTGCTCGCTCTATCCTGGGTGTCAGCCTCCGCTTGTTCGACTAGTTCATCAATTTGACGTGGTGTCTTCGGTATATAGCCGTAATTATGTCCACCACTACCACCCATGTTTTAACCTTACCTTCCTTGTGTGAGAACCGTCTGAAGCATATGTTTTTCGCTAATGAACATGGTCTCGTCGTCCAATGCCAGTTGAAAATTCAGATCGGCGCGAAGCTCCTGCATTTCGTTCAGGTTGTGCAGGCTGATCGCGGTATCAATGTCTTGGGTGGGGCGAATACCTTGGAATTTTCCTAAGAACTCAAACTCACGGCGATACAAAGTTGTCCGATTGTGAAAGAAATAGCGTAGCCAACTCAGTCCGTCAAAAACGCTTACGCCAGCGAGTGCAAAATAGGTTACTGATTTTGGATCGAGACATCCAAACAAATGGATCGGCGGAGCAACCAAGTCTAGCTCTGCAAAGGCTTGTCTAACAGCGTGAATGAACTGTACACCTCGTGTCCATGTTGGGGCTATCTCTTTCTCCGTAAAACCGATAATGTCGATCTTCGATAAATGAGGGGCTATTTCGCTCACCAACTTGGCTATATCGTAGTCAACTGGAACATGCAAAAGCATATCACGCAGATAGTTCCCCTCGATACGGTCATAGCCTTCAATGCTAATTCCGATCTGCTGCTCGACAGATAACATTGGCGTGTTGTCGAAGCTCACAAGTATATCTCTGCCATTCCATGGAATACGGCGCGCCGCCTCAATATAGTTTTGAAGTTCCCACGGATTTGCACTCGGAACAGCAGAGATTACCGAAGACATGTCATCTGAGAATTTTGTCTCGTAGCCTCCACTATCCCATATTCGAATCCGCGTGTCAGATGTTGTGAGGAAATCAGATAACTCATTCAAATACCACACATCAAATAAGGACAGCAAAAAAGCCGAACTAATAGAAGGAAGTAATTGCCCCACCTTTTGAACTAGGTCTGGGAATCCGCGACTCGAGAAAGAATATGCGATTAGAGGGGCAGCAGACCCCAAAACAGTCAAAGATTCGGTCATGTGTTATCCCACATATTTTGTATGCTCTGTCGCTCAAGACAAGACTCACACCTACCACAGGGTGGTGACGTGCCCTCCAAACAACTATACGTTAAATTGATTGGAACACTATATTGAACACTGAACTGGGCTATATCCCCTTTGCGCCATTGCATAAAGGGAAAATCGACCGCGATCAAACCATGAAATAGAAGTGCGATCAAATCGGCAATATGAATCTGAAATGATTCAGAACAATCAGCGTAATTCGTTCCTGCGTGAATGCCCATCGAAATCAGTCCGTTTTCACTAGGAAGCGATGTTGCCCCGAAAAGTGCCATAATCGCATTTCGCCCTGGATACTCTGGATTGTTTTCGGTCACTGTCCATCTCAGCCCCTTCAACAAAACGGTTTGTAATGGCAATTTATAAAATTTCGCAACACGCTGTATCGCCAACCTTTCCATTCGCGCTGCTTTTTGCCCGTAATTCACCCACAACGGTTCAACTGTGTAGCCAAGATGCAAATAGTAAGCGATACAAGCTGTTGAATCCAATCCGCCAGAAGCGAGGATGATCACCTTTTTTCGTTCAGACTGTTTGTCTTCAGTTGTCTTTTTAATCTCCAATTTGCGATTTCGTCCTTTTTGTAAATCATCGCCGCCCACATTGCAGTCTGGGCTATTTAACACCGATTCAATTCGTCAAGTCATTGGGTGCAGGTCAAAATAGCTACCGACGGTTATCCAGAAGTGCGGTGCAAATGAGGCGTCTGTTGCCAAGAACCTTTTGCATCACGCCGTAAGTCAACAATTTTACTCCAGTCAGGACAAATATATAAACTCAAAAACATAATCGAGGAACGATACGGCTTGTTTGCACAGGGCAATCGCGTCTTAAACGGCAAGGACTTTGAGTAAATATGCATCATCCCAA
>JBDTVG010000215.1:0-6241 GCA_040007395.1 Chloroflexota bacterium | reverse complement strand
TTGGCGCTCTGCCTAACTTTCATCCTTGTGGTTGGTAGGTGTCGGGTGACTAGAACACGATTAAAGCCCCCCAAGGGGAATTTTTTAGATCTATCCTTGAGGTCCCACCTGTGCTTTCGTCCGATGGGAAATTATTAGCCAATGCCGTCGTCAATGCAACCGTATATAACAATGTCAGAACGCTGGTCTGGGACATTGCTACAGGTAAGCTTATTTCTGTCGTAGACGGCAAAAACCCTGTGGCTTTCTCCCCGGATAGTCGCTATCTCCTTACTTGGAGTCATGGCGGCTGGGCAATGTGGGATACGCAACAGGGCAAGTTGCTATATAGGGTTAGCGACAAAGGTACAGACATCAGGAAAGCGCAATTTTCGCCCGATGGTCGCACTATCTATATTTTGATTGATCCCGCCGCCGACCTTGAGCCAAACCCGCTAAAAGCATGGGATGTAGCGACAGGTCGTCCATTAACCGCCCCATTTTTGAATCAAAAGATATATATCTTTGCCTTTTCGCAAGATGGCAATTTAATTGCCACAATCGATAGTGTTCAAAGCATTGCAGTCTATAACACGGTAACTGGTGAAGTAGTAGGGGGTGTTGCTGGGGTTGACACTACACAGACTGTGGCTATTTCACCGAATGGGCGCTACGTGATCAGCGGCGGCTTCTATAACAATTCTTTGTGGCTGCTGGATATGCAAGATCCGCCACCATATAGAACCCCTCGACGACTTGTAGCGCACCATTACTATCCGGGTCCGGAAGTTTTATTTTCCCCAGATAGCAAACATGTCCTCACCTCAGCGGAGGATGGAACTCGTCTGTGGACACTTGATTTTGATACGCAACTTATTTCGCCTCTATCCCCCGAATATCAAAATCTTGTTCCGGCGACACAAACCTCAACCAAGATTCTTTCTCCTGACGGTAAATATGAACTGGATTTGAGCGGATCGGGGTATGTTGCTAATAACGGGATAATCCTTAAAGACGCTCACACGGGCGCGTTCCTGTATCATTTCAAAAATCTTGGCCTGACCGATAAAGAGGACAGACATGTCATCGCCGCATTCTCACCCGACGGCAAATATATCGTTTCGGGACGTGGGGAGAAAGCGATTGCATTTCCATTCTGGCAAGGGCTCAATAAACCCGTCTGGAAAATCACCACAAACGATCTGCTTGATTATGCCTGTAAGCATGTGTACCGGGAACTTACGCAATACGAACGGCAAAAATATGGCATTTTCGATACTTCGCCAACCTGCCCTGATCTTCCTGTGAAAATATCATATTCAAGTGATAAAGGACCACTGCCTACCCCCACTGAACAAGCTTAGGGCAAATCAGTTGCCCGCGCCTACTTCATAGGCACGGGTAGAGATCTCAGCCGTTTTTGCCATCATTACGAGCCGCTAGACGCTCCAATTCCTTGATTAGCGCGTCGAGCCGTTCGATCTCCTGATTGACTGAGTAGAGCAGTTGCAGGAACAACCGTCGCGCACTTTCTGGGTCGGGAACGACCACGCCCAAAGCGCTCGTCATCGCATCCATGCCCATCCATGCGCCAACCTCCTCTGGCGTATACGCACCGGAGAGATCCTGCTTGTTGGCGGCAAGGACTGTCGGCAGCAGCGCATAGCCCCGGCAGTTACTCACCATGAGCTTGGCTTCTTCCCACGACTCAGGATCAGTGCTGTCGATCACGGCGATATAGCCGAGCAAGTCACGCTCCGGGATCTCGATCAGTTGGTCGAAACGCGAGGGGTCGATAGAGCAAAACAGATAGACTTCAAGCGAGTCATCCACGACAATATGCCGATATTCCAGCCCCGCCGATTGGTCTACCCAGAAGCCTTCTGGTTCACCCAATGCTTCCAGAAAGGCTGTTTTGCCCGACCCGCTAGGGCCAGTCACGAAGATATATAGTGTACTCATTTTGTTTTCTCCTGAGACTTCCTGTCCCAAGCCATGCGCCTGATCAAGTCGATCAACCCGATAAAAGGATATTACCTGCACTCGAAAAAGAGAGGCAAACGTATCACAAATATTTCTCAAACTTGCAGCGCGTCGGCTGCGATTAAATATGTATCGTGATCGCCTTCAATTTCCGCACAAAAGCGTGATAAACTTAACGTTAATTGGTTTTATGTTAGTTTATCACAACAATAGGGAGATCATGGCATGGCTGGTACTTTATATCTAGTACAGGATGGCGATACACTGGCAAACATCGCGCAAGCCCAGTGCGGTGATTCTTCGCTAGCCGACGCACTGGCAGCAATGAACCATATTGCCGATCCAAACACGATCTATGCAGGCACCAATCTGATCATTGACTGTGACGCACTTCGCGGTGGCGCACCCACTGGACCGATCTCTAGCACACAGCCTACCGGTAATATGTACCTGATCCAACCGGGCGATACACTGGCTAGCATCGCCCAAAGTCAGTGTGGCGATGCGTCGCTAGCCAATGCACTGGCAGCCCTCAACCGCATCGAAGATGTAAACCTAATTTACGCGGGCGCGAATCTGATCATCGATTGCGGTGCGCTGGTCGCATGGCATCCCGAAACGCCGCCCTTTACACCCGGCCCCAACACTGATGGCACTTACGGTTGATTATTGTTCGCAGCACTAGATTTGCGATTAATTTTGCCGTCGAATTTGCCTACATTTGCCACATAGTTTCAGTGGAAATTGCTTGTACCATCGAGCCACCAGAAAGGACGTTCCAATTATCATGACCCATCGTACTCTTTCATCATCCAACTGTCGTCACCTATCGCCCCTGATCAGAACGATACTGATCGCTAGCCTAATCACGGCCTTTCTGGGGTTAAGCTTCACAAAAGTTGCCCGTGCGTCGGGGTCAAATCTTCTGCAAAACCCCACGTTCGACACCGACGTTACTGGATGGACTCCATTTACCTTTATCACCGCCGACTGGGCTATCTTCGATGCCGATGGTTCCGGCAACTCTGGCTCACTCGTAGTAACCAATTCAGGAGCGGGGCTGCTTAATTCTGGCGCGGTTCAGTGTATCACTGGCATAACGCCCGGCGTGGCCTATACCTATGGCGGTAAATTTCGTGTCTCATCGGGGCAAACCGCCTCAGGCTTTAATGGCATCGTGATCTCATGGTTTACGGGCGCTAATTGCACCGGAAATCAAACATCAGGGCCGGGTGTAACGGGGGCAACGAGTTTTAACGCATGGACGGTGGGGTCGGTCAGTAGCACAGTTGCCCCAGCGGGAACCGCCAGCGCGTGGCTTTACCTCAATGTCGGAAAGGATGTCATTGGCGGAACCTACGCAGCCTACTTTGACGACCTGTATTTCAGTACCGTCGCTTCCACAGCGCCTATTATCACGAGCGCTGCACCATTGCCGGGAACGGTCAACGCGTTTTACACGCACAACTATGCCGCGACTGGCTCAACACCTATCACCTATGCGCTCACCTCTGGAACACTGCCGCCGGGGCTGACACTTTATGGCAACGTCGGCACAATCTCTGGCACACCCACATCGGTTGGCACTTTTACAGGTACGGTGACTGCTTCCAACGGTACCTTGCCGAATGCCACGCAGAACTTCAGCATTAAAATCACAAGCAGTTATGTTCAGACGGTTGGCATTTTCAGACCATCGTCTGCCACCTTCTATCTGCGGAATGCCAACACGACAGGCAGCGCCGATCTCTCGACACCGCTCGGCACTTCTAGTGATCTGCCCATTGTGGGCGACTGGAACGGCGACGGTATCAGCACCGTTGGCGTGTTCCGATACAGCACCGCGCAGTTCTTTTTGCGCGATTCCAACTCGGCAGGTGCGCCCATTGTGTACAGCTTCACGCTGGGTGCCCCTGGCGATCTGCCAATGGCAGGCGATTGGGGCAAGACTGGTAAAGACGGCGTTGGCGTGTTCCGTCCCTCCAATGGCTTGATCTACCTCAAGAAAACGCTAACGACTGGCTTTGCCGACTATCAGATGGTACTCGGCATTCCGGGCGACAAACCTGTTGCCGGGGACTGGAATAACGATGACACCGACAGCCCCGGTGTGTACCGTCCGTCCAACTCGACTTTTTACCTGACGAATCAGGTCTGCAACTGCAACGCCGCTGCGAACTATCAGGCAACTTTGGGTGTTTTAGGCGATAGTCCGTTTGCGGGTGACTGGGACGGTAATGGCAGCAGTGGGATCGGGGTGTTCCGGCCTACCAACGGCTTGATCTATCTCAAGAACTCACCGACTACCGGATTCGCTGACCTGAGCATTGTCTTCGGGATTGCCAACGATAAACCTGTTGCTGGACACTGGATAGCTGGCCCACTGATCGCGGCTAAGCCTTCAACCCCAGCAACACAGCAGATCGCGCCAACCTTCGTTCCGTGATCCAGCGCTGACGAGTCCATAAATTTTATCCGCCGATCTCTCAAACTTTGAGAGATCGGCTTTTTTGCACTTTTCGAGTCCATTTTGGCAAAAAGTGTCTTAAAATATGGGTAGGCTACTGTGCTTGATTCAGTCGAAAGGCGGTTTGCAGCGGAGGCGCTTTGAAAATCAATTTTGATCGACTGATAACCTTCTATTTAATGAGCCTGATCCCTTCGGTAATCGTTATTTTTCTGTTCCTGATGGTGACAGCATTTATTCCTATGGTCAGCGACGCAGCAAAAAAACAATGATGGCACGCCCGCCGTCGGCCTCTTCTTTTTTGTCTATGGCATATTTAGTTGTTTGGGCGGGATGGTTGGTGCTATTCCCGTTGCGCTGGTACTAGAGGATATTTTTGGTAGAAACAAGAAGTCAATTTAGCCTAGAATTTCTACTGTGACACAGCGATGACTGCCCTCGACGACCTACTCGACTATATCTTTGACGGAAAGAAACCTGCCCTCTATACCGAATTTGAGGAGTGGCTGCGGGGATCGCGTCGCTTCAAGGCGTTTGCCACCAGCTATCGCGACAAGATTCGCTCAAAGCTGAAAAATGTCCGCGACGACGCTGGCTTACACGATCTACGTGCCGAACTAGAAACCGCCGTGCTGCTGCTGCGCGAAGAACGCTTCACGCTCGACTACGAAAAATACGCTGCCGCCAAACATCGCAGCCCAGATTTCACCGTTACGTTCAAGACCCATACTCCTTTCAATGTTGAAGTTCGCCGTCTCCGCAGCGTCGAATTGGACAGCGACGATACCGAAGCGCGTATCGGCAAGCTAATGGCGGTGCTGTGCGATAAAGTGGGGCAGATGCCGCCGAGTATTGTCAACGTGCTGTGGCTGAGTGCGGAACGCGAAATCTCTGAAGCCGATCTGACCCGCGCCGTGATCACGCTGCGCCAATTGGCAGAGCGCAAAGTCGAGGACTTCTTCACGCGGCGTGGCTTTGAGAGCGCCGCCGATTTCCTCAAGCACTACCGCCAGTTAAGCGGGATTGTTTTGCATCAATCGGGCGCGACGGTGCTATGGCTGAACTCACTGACCCGTCACAAAGTGCCGCCGGAAATCGTCACGGCGCTCCAACGCCTAGACTAATCTCACCGTTCGACACTTTAAAAGATTGGCATAGAATGATGGCAGCAGGCGATCCCCTACACCAGACCGTATTTTGTAGGGGTCGGGCAGGGTTGACAATAGCGACCCTTCCCTCAAAAGTATCGGTGCCTGAACCGAATTCGGAGAGGGGCAAGCGAGTCTAAAAATCCCTCTTGGGATGTATTGAAAAATCTCTTATTGTGCATTTTGGCGCAATGTGGATAACTTGTGGATACAATGTGGATAATCCCCCCAAAAATGTGGATAACTTTCTGCCGAATGTGGATAACCCCCCCCAAACTTGGTGAGTTTGAAACCCAAAGACCGACTCAAAATGTGGATAATGTGGATAACTCACCGACTTATCCACAAGTTATCCACATAGTTATCCACATTTTTTGAAGCGCTTTGCGGCGACACGAGTCCTACATATGGCGGTATCGGGGATTGAGCAACCTACCTGTAGGGGTTAAGTTAGTCTTTATATTCGGTTTGAGAAAAGTTATCCACATTTTCCACAGACTCTACTACTGCTACCAATATAGTTATCTATATAGATCAATTGGATTCTAAAACAGGAATTGCAGAGCAAATGCCAGAATCACAAACCGAGGCGGGCGGACAGGGCCTGCCCTGTCCGCTGAACTTTGCGTAAGAATGGTAACTAAGCGAAAATAGTAAACGCTAG
>JBDTVG010000214.1:0-28199 GCA_040007395.1 Chloroflexota bacterium | reverse complement strand
TTGTGTAACGATTTTACGACCCGAGGAATCTGTCATTGGCTAATCTGCTGCCCCTATTCTGATAAACTTGGCAACCTTCGTGAGAAAGACAAAATTGGCTCCGCCAATAAAGTAATCCCTTAAGACTACTTTGAAAAGGGTTAAGTTACTTCCAAATGTACTTATAACGATTTCGGTGAGGCCTTACCAATCATTTTGATATTAATGGCTCGATATACTTTGCTAATTATATTTTCCGATTTGTTGTCAACCATCACTTTACCGTATAAGAACTTTTTATGCCCCATGTTGAACATCGGTGCCATATAAGCGAGGCGGGTTTCGATGTAAATATCGACACGGTAATGGATTTTCTTGGCTTTGCATTCTCATACCTTTTTTTGTTCTCAAGCACAAGTCCTGACCTCCATCGCCCTGTAGCTAACTTATGCGCCAGCCGCCGTGGGTGGTCATTACGCCACCGACTACTATGGAATCTCCATCGCCTTAGGACTCGCGACCCGTAAGCGATCCCGTGGTGAAGTCATTCATGACTTTGATTTATTCTCCAATAAACTCAACCAGTCGAAGTGAGAATTTCGACGGAGGAGTCTGCTCAGGCGTACGCTTTTTTGTGAGGATAAGTTCCAAGGGGAATGGTCGCTAGTGAGTTAATTATAAGAGCCGAGGTGTAATCTCGGCTCAAATTCAAAGTAGCTTAATACCGCTTTTTCTGATTGCGAATAATCTTATATATTCGCTGAAGCGACATTCGATACTCTCTGGCGAGGTCAACAGTACGTTCCCCTGCCAAATAGCGTTGATAGATCTCGTCGTTGCGCGCATCCTTGGTTGGTGTATAATCGCTAATTGCCTCTGATGGTAGTTCCATTCCCGCATAAAGCAGCCGCAAAATACTCTGAACAGCCTTCTCAATAGAGGCGGAGGAAGAGTCCTCAAAGCCCTCCGGGCCACCGACTAGGGGTTTAGCCCCTATACAACAACAGTTAAAACAAATGCTCCCGTGCAGCACGGGAGCTTATTCTTTGGCAATTGCATTAGTGATCTCTTCGTTTACGTTCATGTTCGATAATATCGCGTATCCGCCGATCTCCGAGGCCAAAGGCACGCCCCAGAACCACCGAATCTTCTCCAGCCTCATAACGACGATAAATCTCTGCGTTGCGTTCTCGCTTCTCCCACGTTTTCCGTTGCAGTGACCGACCCGCATAGAGCAAGTCGAGTAAGCATTGCATCGCCTCGGCAGTAGTAAGTAGACGTGCGGGCTTGTATCCCTCCAGGCACACACTGATATATAAGTAATTACTATCATAATACAATGCGCCGATTGCGATTCAAGTTCTGGGTAATATTTGAGTTGTTATTGCGTCTCTTCCCTGAATTTGAATAGAGTGTTCGCTCGTGCAATTATTGGGTACGAAAACACTTGAGGCGGCTAAGACCAGAGGGCGGAAACCTCTAGGACATCCTTTAATCCGGGTTCCATTAAGCGCATCATGAAGGTATTGAGTTCCTCAACGGAGCAAGGCATATCTCTGTCTACCCACCAAACAAGCAGCGACAAAAAAGCGCTGGTCATGTACTGTGCAATGATCTCGAACTGATGCGGAGAAAGCGGTGCCTGTGCATATGCCTTCACAATATCGCGTGTATATTTCAATAAAAACTGTTGGATATGGCCCGCATGTTTTCCACTCCCCTGCTTGCCCAGCAATGCCTTAAATAATTGATGCTCGTTTTCTACATACCGTAGCATAAACAATGGCAAATTGACCGTCGTCCCCTTCTCATTATTCTCCTCACGATCAGCTATAACTATTTGAAAATGTGCTTCAAATGCCTTTTGCAAGCTCTCAAAGCGACCCATTAACAGGTCTTCTTTGTCCTGGTAATGCGCATAAAACGTAGAGCGACCCACATTAGCCCGGTCAAGGATGTCTTGCACCATCACACTGTCGTAGCCTTTTTCTAAGATGAGCGCTATCAGCGCATTTTGCAGTGCTTGCCGCGTCTTCTGCACCCGCCGATCCATTTTTGCCTCGACCATTATTTAGCCTCTTTCTGACTGCGTTTCCGTACAAGTTGTATTTGGTGTTCAGAACTGAACAAATCTCACAAGTTGGTTGTTGACCTACCTTACCTATTGCCATTATAACAAGAAACGAAACATCATGTTCGATAACGAACCTGATGTTTTGAAGTTTGAGACAGGGAGTTCCCTAGCCATACCGATATTGAACAAGGAGAAGCCGTATGCACAACAGGCACACGAGACAAACTGGTGTAGAGCCAGTGCAACACAGTCAGGAAACGCTCATCGACCTGCGAAATATTACCAAAAGCTATGCAGGGGCAGCGGGGACATTTACTGCGCTTAGCGGGATTGATTTTCAAGCACAAGCAGGCGAATTTGTCGCGGTAGTGGGTAAATCTGGCAGCGGCAAATCGACACTGCTCAATATCTTGAGTGGAATCGATAGCCCTACCTCTGGCGAAGTGATTATTGGTGGGACACCCATTCACACGCTGAATCAGAATCAGCTTGCCATCTGGCGCGGGCGACAGATTGGTGTTGTCTTCCAGTTCTTTCAACTGCTGCCAACCCTGACAGTCATCGAGAATGTCATGTTGCCAATGGATTTTTGCAACACATTTCCAGCAGGTGAGCGCAAGAAGAGGGCGCTGAAACTTTTAGAACAAGTAGGTATCGCAGACCAAGCCTACAAACTGCCAGCACTGCTTTCGGGTGGACAGCAACAAAGGGCCGCTATTGCGCGGGCACAGGCCAACAACCCTCCGATTCTTCTGGCGGATGAACCAACAGGCAATCTTGACTCGCACACAGCAAATGCGACTTTGCAGCTATTCAAAGACCTGACAATTTTGGGCAAAACCGTGGTGATGGTCACCCACGAACGCGATGTTGCTCCGTGGGTCTCGCGCACTGTGACCCTTGCTGATGGACAGATCGTTGGTAATGCCTCGACACCTTCTCAGGAAGTGATAAGCATTCCGTTGGAGGTAGTGCATGTTTAGCGTGCGTTGGCGCAAGGTACTCCGCGACCTGTGGTTCAATGAACTGCGTACTATCCTTGCAGTTATGGCTATCGCTATCGGCATTTTCGGCGTTGGATCGATCCTGAGCGCCTATGCCATTTTGACCCGCGAAATCAATGTCAACTTCATGGGGACTAGCCCGGCATCAGCGATTCTATATGTGGATAAAGCCGATACAAACCTGGCAAAAGCTGTGGAAAGTTTACCCGGTATCACGGCAGCCGAACCACGCCGCACGATTTCGGCGCGTATGCTGATCGGCCCCAATGAGTGGCGACCATTGCTCCTGTATGTGATCGATGATTTCTCATCAATGCGTGTAGCGACCTTTACCAGTGATAAGGGCAAATGGCCGCCTGCGGATAACGAACTGCTGATTGAACGCTCGTCGCTGACCGACAGCAAAGTTGGCGATGTGGTCACAATCCGTACACCCAATGGTCAAAATCGTGAGCTACCTGTCACAGGCATTGTCCACGACGCTGCCCAGGCTCCGGGCTGGCAAGATCGGGTTGTCTATGGGTATGTCACTCTGAATACCCTGACATGGCTCGGTGAGACACCCACTTTTGACGAATTGCGCATTCTCGTCTCACAGAATGCCCTTGACGTGCCGCATATCACCGACGTAGCCTATCAGGTCAAAAACTTTGTACAACAGCAAGGGCATATCGTTTCAGCGGTGTCCATTCCAAAGCCGGGCGAACACCCTCATACAGACCAGATGAACTCCCTGTTGTATCTGTTTGAAGCCTTTGGCATCTTAGCGCTGCTTTTGAGCGGCATTCTCGTCGCCAATATCATCACAGCCCTGCTTGCCCAGCAAATTCGTCAGATTGGAGTCATGAAAGCGCTGGGAGCAAGCACCCGCCAGATTGCGGGCCTCTACTTCGGCACTGTCATGATCTTTGGGATTACAGCCCTTCTGATAGGCATTCCACTGGGGCAATGGGCAGGTCGGCTGTATGCTGCCTTCACTGCTGCGTTTCTTAACTTCGACATCACGAGTAATTACATCCCGCTCTGGGTGTATGCCGTCCAAATTTTCGTGGGGCTTGCGGTACCCCTAATCGCTGCTGCCTTTCCGGTCTTCAAAGGCAGCCAGATTACAGTCCAGCAAGCGATTAATGATTACGGCATTGGCAATGCACAGTTCGGCACAACCTTTATTGATGCCCTAATCATCCGTATACGTGGCCTGAGCCGTCCGCTGCTGCTCTCCTTACGCAACACCTTTCGCCGTCGGGCGCGTCTAATCTTGACGCTGGGCATTCTGGCTGTGGGTGGTGCGGCCTTTATGAGCGCGATAAACGTCGGTGTATCGTGGTACAACACGATTGACCAGTCGTTCCAATATCGTCACTACGATATGGAAGTGCGCTTTACACAACCCTACCCAACAGCACAGGTGGCTAATCTAGTACAGGGCATCCCCGGCGTGGTCAAAGCAGAGAATTGGGAGCAGCTCTTGACCGTCCGCCAGCGTGCGGATGGCACGGATGGCATTCGCTTCAATGTGACTGGCCTGCCTGCTTCCTCGACAATGATCTCTTTTCCGGTCATTGAGGGCCGCTGGCTACAGCCGGGGGATACCAATGCCATTGTAGTCAACCATGAACTCAATCTTTCCCCGGATTGGAACGTCAAGGTTGGTGATACTGTCAAACTCAAATTCGGTGACATCACCTCTGAATGGACTGTGGTTGGCGTTGTACTCGAAGTGGGTGCGCCTCGGCGTGGATTAGGTACAGCAGCCTCAGCTTATGTGCCGCT
The DNA here is from genome assembly GCA_040007395.1 of Chloroflexota bacterium. Classification (GTDB taxonomy): domain Bacteria; phylum Chloroflexota; class Anaerolineae; order Aggregatilineales; family UBA2796; genus DATGFK01. Next base: position 23,369 of record JBDTVG010000214.1, on the reverse strand, counting down.
GGATTATCTTACGCAAGTGACCCACACAGGCGATATGACCTCCAATGTTCGCATTGCGACTGCTGAACATGGTAACGATTTCGTTGCAGGAATTTCACAGAAACTGGAGCAGCAGTTTGATACTGCTGGAATGCAGCGCACAACTATCCAGTTAACGACGGAGCGCAAGCGCGTTTTGCAGGAACACCTCATCGTGATTGTGGCAGTCCTCATGGTGATGGCGATTCTGGTGGCGGCAGTAGGGGGGCTGGCACTCGCCTCTACTATGAGCATCAGCGTATTGGAGCGCACTCGCGAACTCGGCATTATGCGCGCTATCGGCGCATCAACGGGCGTTGTCCTACGGATTGTCATCACCGAAGGTATAGTGATTGGCCTTTTGAGTTGGTTGGCTGCCCTTGCAGTGGCGATTCCCCTGAGTATGGTCATCGGCAACGCTGCTGGGCAAATCTTTATCAGCACCAACCTGAATTATAACTTCCCACCCGCTGCCATGCTGGGCTGGTTCGGGCTGATCTTTCTCATTAGTATCGTTGCCAGTTTTTACCCTGCGTGGAGTGCCGCACAACTCACAGTGCGTGAAGTTCTAGCTTACGAATAACCATTGTCATAGAGGATTTGAAGATGCAACACAAACGTATCGCGCTAACACTGTTCGTCATCGTGGGCATTGTCGCAGCAATAGGTCTTTTGATGGCTGCTGGCCCAGTTCTCATGAATGCCGTCATCGCCATGCACAGCCGTTAACACCGTTATTCCACTATACCACGCTTGAGAGTCTGTTGATGAAAGCCAACAAGAAACACACGAAGCATATAAGGAGTTCTACATGATAAGAAAAGCGATTGGAACCATTCTGTTGATTGTCGCGGGCGTAATTACTGTCCTGCTGCTTACTGGAGGTGGGCCATTGGTTCCACACATGGTTGGCCCAATTACTCTGGCAGTTGTAGGGGTGATCCTTTTGACTCGCCATAGAAATGCCGAGCATCCTGCCGAATAGCATCTAGTCAACTGTCACCATTCGGCTTCTGTTGCAACAATCCATGCCACGTTTAGGGACGCAGCATACCTCGTCCGGTCCGTCGACTAGCGATTCCGATCAATCTACCGCACTATTTAGATCAAGTAGCTCCCGTCTAGTATGGGAGCTACTTGATCAGAAATAACTCAGTTCATGTTCTGTCTGCGTTCATGTTCGATAATATCGCGTATCCGCCGATCTCCGAGGCCAAAAGCACGCCCAAGCACCACCGAATCTTCGCCAGCGCGATAACGGCGATAAATTTTGCCATTTCGCGGTAGTTTTTCCCAAGTTTGTAATGCTGCCGCAGTGTCACCATAGATGAGGCAAAGAATAACGTGCATTGCATCTTTCGGAGAAGGCAATGATCCTGCTGTGAACTTGAACCCATCTAGTGTATTAGTAATTTATATTATAATAATAAAGCAGCCTATACAGCCAAAGATCGATAGATACTTTGGCTTTTATTTTTTGATTTGTGTGCCTGAGCTTGCTTGACAATCCAGACGATACAAGGTTAGTCAATCATTCCCGTCATTCACTCCCTTGTGCGTTGATTCTACCCAAGCTTTCGATACTGCGCTGGGGGAATGCCGATCTCTCGCTTGAAAGCCTTGCGAAAGGCTACCTCCGACTCGTAGCCGAGCAGCTCCGCTATGGTTTCCATTCTGACCTCGTTCTTCAGCAGGCGAGTCGCCCTGAGCATACGCCAGCGGGTGAGGTAGGTCAGTGGTGGCTCGCCCACCAGTTCGGTGAAACGGGCTGAGAAGGCGGAACGCGAAAGCGCCGCCGCCTCTGCCAAGTCCTTAACCTTCCACCGTCGTTCGGGTGATTGATGAATCAGGTCAAGTGCCGCGCTGATGGGCTGATCGCGCAGCGCCCCGACCCACCCAACAGACGCTTCAGCCTGTTGGTCGATCCAGAGCCGGATAACCTGAATGAAGAGCAATTCGGTTAAGCGGTTCAGCATAACCTCTGCGCCGTGGCGCTGCGAAGCCGATTCACGGGCGATTATATTCACAATATCCGCAAAACTTTGTTCAATCCGACCCTGCGTTCCGGGGATATGGATGAGTTTGGGGAGACGGTGTAGCAATGGAAAATCATGGGGATACTCGAAATGGAAAGCGCCACAGAGTAGCAGCGGTTTTGGCCCCTCGCCTTCACGGTTGACAACCTCGTAACCACGTTGCGGGTTATAGTCCAGATGGACTAGGCGGGTCAGGGGAGACGTGGGGTCGTCGTAGAGCGAGTGCGGATGACCGGTCGGGAACAGCAACACATCACCGTCCTCAACCCGTATTGGCTCGGCCTCTCCTTCGACCTGCAAGTAGGCTCCACCAAAGCTAAGGACATGGAACATGCTGTCCCGGCTGGCCGCAAAGTCATAGCCCCAGGGGGGAGTAAGCTCCCGACGTGAAGACAGCCAGCCTTTCAGTTCAAGCGTATTGAGCACATCGGTCAAGACATCCATACTCGGCTCCAATTTGGACGATTAGACATATATTCAGAACATTGTGTCATAGATTGCCTCCGTGAACCATCCTATAATACCACCTTACAGAACAAATGTGCCAAACAAGGTGCATGAAGCAAAGACAGAAGGTGAGAGACATGACTCAAAATTACACCACTACCTTTACGGTAGACCAAACGCCGGAAGAAACCTTCGCTGCCATCAATAACGTTCGTGGCTGGTGGTCACAAGCCATTGACGGTGAAACCGACAAGTTCGATGCTGAGTTTAAGTATCACTACCAAGACGTTCACCGTGCGACATTCAAAATCACCGAATTCGTGCCTAGCAAGAAAATCGTCTGGCATGTTCTGGACAATTACTTCAACTTTGTTAAAGACAAAACCGAGTGGACTGGTACAGATGTTGTCTTTGAGATTGCTAGGAAGGGTGACAAAACAGAAGTTCACTTTACGCACGTCGGGCTGGTGCCTGCCTATGAGTGCTACAGTGTTTGCTCGAACGCATGGGGATCGTACATCACCCGCAGTTTGCGCGACCTCATTACCACGGGCCAAGGTCATCCAAACCCCATAGAAGAAGTGGTTAGTCAAGCTCGCCAAAGGAGTGAGAAACATTACACCACTTCTTTTACGGTAGACGAATCTCCCGAAGAAGTCTTCGCTGCCGTTAACAATGTTCGCGGCTGGTGGTTAGGAGAAATTGAGGGTGACACCGACAAGCTCGGTGCTGAGTTTAAGTACCGCTACCAAGACGTTCACCACAGCACCCAGAAGATCACGGACTTGGTACCGGGTAAGAAAGTCGTATGGCACGTCCTAGACAGCCAGCTTAACTTCGTCAAAGACAAGACCGAGTGGACAGGCACTGACATTGTCTTTGAGATGACCAAGAAGGATGACAGGACGGAACTCCGCTTCACCCACGTCGGCTTGGTTCGTGCCTTCGAATGCTACGGTGACTGTTCAGACGCATGGGGTCATTATATCAACGACAGTTTATTTAACTTGATCACCAAAGGCAAAGAGGAATCCAACCGGAAAGACACGGCGGCGGAAGCGCAATCGATGGAGCAGTAGTCGGATAAAAGCTCCCGTCTAGTACGGGAGCTACTTGACCAGGAAGACGCTCATTTGCTGTTACGTCTACGTTCATGTTCGATGATGTCGCGTATCCGCCGATCTCCATCAAGGCACATCTAATCGTTTGGTACTAATGTAAATAATAATTAATATCCAAATACAGTCAAAGTACTCCTTGAACTTTGGCTGTATTTTTGATCTGCGTTCCTGATCTAGTTAGATGGTCAAACAACTAATGCCCATTATATGCCGGGCGATACACAGCATTCAGCAATGTCAGTATTCGCACCATTCAAGGCATAGTTATTTCGATTGCTACCAACCTGTCACGCAATGCTTATCAACGCGGCGAGGAGCCACCTTTCCGAGTGACAAAGGTAAACTCTCGCCCGCCGATCACGACATCAATATCTGAGTCAGTTTTGAAGCGATCAACGCAAAGTTCGAGGCCAAACCCTGATAGTTATTGTCTTTCTCCAATCTCCCGTGAACTGTTTTAACCTGCTCCCTAGTTGAATTCGATAAATATTCATAGTGCATACCTCATAGCTTTGCCCCAAGTCACTCTTGGAATCAGATCGCTTGACAAAAATTTCTTGTTGTCGTAGTATCTAATCGATTAGAATAGAAATTTTAGATTTATGCCTACGCAAAAACGTGTTACACACCAAGATGTTGCAAAGTTGGCAGGGGTTTCAACCGCTGTCGTCTCTTATGTAATTAACAATGGGCCGCGTCCAACTTCACTCGAAGTTCGAGAACGGGTACTGCGTGCGATTGCAGAATTGGACTATCACCCAAGCGCACTCGCCCGCAGCTTGAGATCGCAGCGCACCAACACGATTGCCTTTATCGCCAGCGATTATTACGATGTTGGCGATAACATCCAGATATTTACCGCGCCATCCAGTTCAGCGATTTTGACAGGGCTGGTGACTGAAACCAAGGCAAATGGCTACTACTTGCTTGTCTTTCCGATTGGCGTTGAAGAGGAGCTAAATCAGCTTCAGGTCTTGCTCAGAAGTGGACGGCTTGACGGGGTTGTCGTGCGCTTGGTGCAAGAGTCCTCCGCAACAGACCCGCTTCTGGAAATGATTTCCTCAGTAGACATTCCTTGTGTTTGTATTGAACGACCCGGCGATCCCCGTTTTGGTTTCAGCACCGTAACCTTTGACGATGAGCGCGGAGCGTATACCGCAACACAATACCTTATTGAACAGGGTCACACACGGATTGCCCATATACACGGCGATCTAAGATACGATGCCTCGCTGAGGCGTTTGAGCGGCTACAGACAGGCTCTTACCGATGCGAACCTGCCAATCGACGAGCAAATCATTGCCGGAAAAACCTGGCTTTCTGCTGATGCCATCGCTGCCGCTCAACGAATCATGCAAGGTGACGCGCCGCCTACAGCAATCTTGGCGGCTAGCGATACGCTTGCTTTTCCAATTATTCAATTTCTACAATCGCAAGGCTATCGGATTCCCGGAGACGTTTCAGTCATTGGTTTCGATGACATTCCCCTTGCACGGGATATGGCCCCCGCGCTAACATCAATTCGGATTCCATTTGTTGAAATTGGTCGAAAGGCAGTCAATCTGACCTTGGATGCAATGGCTGGCTCGTCTAACGCTAACACTATGTCCGACGTATTACCCGTCGAATTGATTCGACGTGGTACGGCATGAGGAGCGAGTTAGTAAACTGCTAACCCTTACTATTTATTTCAACCTATTCACAAAGTTTCGAGATGTTTTGAACGTCGGAGTAATGACCAATGGAAAAATTTGTTTTACAAGGCAAGTCGGCAACCCTGACCACTCATCGGACCAGCCGGTGGAAAAACCCATTTAAGGGACAAGGCAGCGGCTACTTATATATCCTGCCGTCGTTACTATTTTTGCTAGCGGTGCTGGGTTTTCCAATCCTGTACAGCGTTTATATGTCTTTTCAGAAATACACTCTGGAAACTCTGGTTTCCGGCAAGTTTACCTTTATTGGGCTAGATAACTATCTCACCGTCGTGCAGAACCCCAACTTCAGGGTAGCCGTTCAGAATTCCTTTACATTTACGACTATCTCTATTGTTTTTCAGTTCTCGATAGGGTTCGCAGTGGCGGTTTTGTTTTCACAGGTCTTTCCGCTAAAGGGAGTGCTGCGCGGATTCTTGCTTTCAGGCTGGCAAATTCCATCGGTAGTGGTCGGAACGATTTTCCTGTGGATGTTTAACCTCGATTACGGCCTGATCAACTATGTTCTCAACACACTTGGCATTCAAAGCGTCCCCTGGATGATCCAATCTCCAGCCCCGTTGCTTGCGGTCATCATTGCCAACATCTGGTTGGGCATTCCGTTCAACGTCATCTTGATGACGGCGGGACTTGCAGGGCTACCGGAAGATGTCTATGAGGCTGCTACCGTTGATGGGGCCAATAGTGTCGAGCGCTTCTTTTACATTACGATCCCCATGCTGCGCCCGACCATTTTTGCTGTGCTCATGTTGGGCCTTATCTACACCCTTCGCGTATTCGACATTATCTGGATTATGACGCGGGGCGGGCCGGGTAACGCTACCGAAGTGCTGCCGACCTACGCCTATCGATTGTCATTTATCAACTTTCAGTTTGGTCAAAGCTCGGCAGTCGCTGTCATTATGCTCATCCTGCTGTTTGTGGTCGCCATCTTTTACACCCGCAATGCCGTATCGGAGACGATGGAATGATCAACATAAGACGTCAAATGCCTCCGTTTTCATCAACAAAACTGGTTTTGCTGGCGCTGGCTCTAACCATTACGGTGATTTACTTCTTCCCGATCTTTTGGATGTTCTCGACTTCGATCAAACCGCCGGAGCAGATTTTACAAGTACCGCCGGTGCTATTACCGTCACAGCCTCAGCTTGAAAGCTATAAGGCTGTGCTGGGCATGAAGTCTGATTCACCCATACAAACGACCATCAACGGGCCGAGGTTCCTGCTGAATTCCCTTATTATCTCAGCAGGCACCATGTGCCTGACCTTGCTGCTTGCTGTGCCGGGGGCCTATGGACTCGCACGGACGCGTATTAAGGGCCGCACCGTATATATGCTGTTTCTCCTCACCGCCCAGATGCTGCCAAGTGTGTTGCTCGTGATCCCATTATTTGTGTTGTTTAAACCGCTGGGATTAATCAACTCGCATCTGGGGGTTATCCTCGCGGATACTGCACTCGCGCTGCCATTTGCTATCATCATGCTGCGCACCAGCTTTCTGCAAATTCCAATTGACCTTGAAGAAGCCGCTCTGATTGATGGTAGTTCGCGCCTGCAAGCGCTGTTACAAATCGTGGTTCCCCTCGTTCGATCTGGCTTGATTGCAGTCTCCATGTTCTCGTTCCTGACAGCGTGGGGAGAGTTCGTCTTTGCTTTGTCGTTCCTGCAAAAAGTCGAGCTACAGCCAGTATCGGTGGGCATATTCTCGTTCATTGGTATGTATACAACGCAGTGGGGATCAATGATGGCATTTGCCGTGATGATTGCCCTACCTGCCCTTGCTGCTTTTATCCTGCTTCAGCGGCATTTTATCAGTGGCCTGACTGCGGGTGCCGTTAAGTAAGCATGAATGTTGACGCACAACAAGACTAAGGGGGTGATGACGACCGGCTACCCATCACAAAATGAACTATATAGTTTGACTCAAGCCTTGATACTACCTGACGATTACTGGAGACTTAAACATGAATCGCTTAAATTTCGCCCCACAACCTATTGCACGCTGGACACTGGTCTTATGTGTCTTGTTTGCACTCACCATCGGTCAGCTTGCGTCGGTTCATCGTGCTGCTGCCGCTACAGAGCTTGAACTGTGGACGTATTACGGCGACACAGGCCCGGCAGCCGACTGTATGAACAAATCAACCGCCGATTTTGCCAAGGCGCAAGACAAGTACACCGTCAAGATTCGTAATATTCCGTTTTCAAGTTTCAATCAGGAACTCACAACGGGTATTGCGTCGAACACGACCCCCGACATTATCATTGTCGACAACCCAGACAGCGCACGCTACGCCTCTATCGGCGCACTGGCTGACCTGACAGGCAAGGTTAAGGAATGGGGGCAGGCCGATAAGTATCTGGCAGGTCCGTGGAACTCAAACGTTTGGGACGGCAAGAATTATGGTGTCCCGCTAGGTAGCAACACGATTGTGCTGTGGATCAACGCGGACATGGCGAAGGCAGCAGGCCTAGATGTTACGAAGGCACCCAAGACATGGGAAGACCTGACGACCTGGGCAGAAAAGCTCACCAATAAGGATAAGGGCGTTTACGGCATCACCCTGCTTGGCAAGCACGACGAAACCAGCACGTTTGAATTCTTGCCATGGCTGCTGCAAAACGGGGCTGATCTGACCACGTTGGATTCGCCGGAAGCGGTTGCCGCGCTTCAACTGTGGTGGAATCTCATCGATAAGGGTTACGCGCCCAAAGACACCATCAACAATGGTTTTGCCGAAATCTATCAGCAGTTCACCACCGGTAAGGCTGCGATGATGTTCAGCGGTACATGGAATCTCTCCACGCTGCCCACCGATGCTAAGTTCAAGTGGGTTGCTGTTCCACTACCCTATTCAAAGAAGCCAGCTTCCTCACTGGGTGGTGAAAACTTCGCAGTAATGGCTGCCAGCAAGAACATTGATGGCGCATGGGAATACATCAAGTTTATGCAAGACCCAGCCTATGCACCCGCTTTCTATTCCTGCATGAACTATCTGCCATCCCGTTCTGACGTTGCGGCTGAACTCACCAAGAACGCCGATGATACGATGAAGGCATTCCTGACGCAAATGGAAAGCGCCCAACCACGCGGCCCACTGCCTAATTGGTCAGACGCTTCGGGTGTGATTCAGGATGCTCTGCAAGAAGCACTCAGTGGTCAGAAGACTCCAGAGCAAGCGTTGAAGGATGCGGCGGTCAAGATTAAGCCAATTCTTGAAGCCTCCGGTACATCCATGGCGGCAACGGCCGCGAAGTAAATTCCACTGGGCAGAAGATTGAGGGCAGGTCTGGTCAACCCGCCTCGCTCATCTGCCCCGCTTATCCCTTGAATACGGGTAGACGTAGATTGCACCCTATAGCTACCCGCGTTCTGACAGGGAAGTAAACAGCAATATCGTAGCAATAGGCTGGCGGTGTGTCAATCTCATCTACAGTTCGCTACAGAAGCATCGTTACCACATTATCAACATGATACTGCATCCACATCGCGCATAGTGAGCGCTGCTGGATGCAATTCCCTAGTATTTAGCGAGGATTGCATGGAATTCCCCATCGCTTCGTTTGGGTTGGATAAAGTTCAACTTAAACCAAGTCTGTTTAAGGATCGTTTCGAACTGGCCTTGAACTATATCTTGAGCCTGAAGGATGAGAATCTGCTTCAGAACTTTTATCTGGAAGCGGGCATCAAGAAAGACTTTCACGGCGCTCTGCGAACCACCCAGCACGGAAGTGGTAGTTATGGCGATGATCTTCACTGGGGGTGGGAATCGCCAACGTGTGAGCTGCGTGGGCATTTCTTAGGACACTGGCTCTCAGCAGCAGCAGCCATCTATAAGGCAACCGGCGATCTAGCTGTTAAGTTGAAAGCAGATCGAATCGTCGCTGGGCTTAAGCGCTGCCAGGAAAAAAATGGTCGGGGTTGGGTAGGCTCAAGCCCCGAAAAGTACCTTGAATGGACGGCACAGGGGCAGCCAACGTGGGCACCGCAGTACGTGCATCATAAAACGCTCATGGGCCTGTTTGATATGTACGCGCTGGCTGGCAATGCGGACGCGCTGATGATTGCCGACAAGTTTGCGACGTGGTTCTATGAATGGACTAATGCCTTTTCGCGTGAAGAGATGGACAACATTCTTGATGTCGAAACGGGCGGTATGCTGGAAGTCTGGGCTAACCTCTACGAAGCGACTCATCATGCCAAGTACCTGACACTCATCGAACGTTATACGCGTTCGCGGCTATTCGATCCATTGCTTAACGGTGACGACATCCTGACCAATAAACACGCGAACACAACCATCGTTGAGGCACAGGGTGCGGCGCGTGTTTACGAGGTGACGAAGGACGAACGCTGGCGCAAGATCGTGGAAGCCTATTGGAAAAGTGCCGTCACGGATCGGGGCGAATATTGCACCGGCGGTCAAACCAATGGCGAAGTATGGACTCCACCGTTTGAATTCTCTGCGCGTCTAGGCGACAAAAATCAGGAACATTGTGTTGTCTACAATATGATGCGGCTGGCGGATTATCTGTTCCGCTGGACGGGCGATCCGGCTTATGCCGATTACATTGAGCGCAATCTGTATAACGGCATTTTGGCTCAGCAGAATATGCGGACGGGCATGGTTGCGTACTTTTTGCCTTTGGGCGCGGGTGGCAAAAAGGTATGGGGATCGCCCACCTATGATTTCTGGTGCTGTCACGGCACGATGGTACAGGCGCAAACGACGCATAACGCCTATGTTTATTACGAAGAGAACGAAAGTATCTTTGTTTGCCAGTACATCCCCTCAGTCCTTGAAACAGCGATCAAGGGAACACGTCTAACCATCCAGCAAGACAGCCTCAGCACATCAAACGGTTCTGCCAGCAACAATAGCGGTAATGCAGGGGCGCGTCATCGTCCTGATGCGTGGCACATTAGCTTCTCTATTCAGGCTGCACAGCCTACAGAGTTCACGCTAAAACTTCGCCTTCCGTGGTGGCTCAATGGCCCCGCCAAAATTTTGGTCAATAGCGAAACAATTGCGCTTCAGGAGGGTGTTTCTGGCTTCGTCGCCATACAACGGGTGTGGGCTAACGACACGATCACGCTCGAACTACCCACAAGGCTATTCGTATCGCCGCTTCCAGATGATCCGACTATGTGTGCATTCATGGACGGCCCGATTGTGTTGGCTGGCCTGTCTGACTCGGAGCGGCGGTTAATCGGCAACAAAGACGATGCCTTGTCGATTTTGACACCTGACAATGAACGCGAATGGGGCAACTGGCTTCCCGGCTATCGTGTCCGCAATCAGGTACAGGGACTGCGGTTCAAGCCACTTTATCAAATCATTGATGAGGTCTATACCGTTTATTTCCCGATTTGCTCACCCGATCATTAATCGGCTGGCTATGCCCTGAATTTCGATCACAACGGCATCGAGTAACAGCACATACGGCGGTAATCAGAAAGATCACAGGCGATGTCACCATTTACAAAAACACAGACAAGCCTGACCTTCAGGCTAAATTACGAGCTGCTTCAAATCGAAAGTTGGGGAGCTAACAGCCTGCGCGTTCGGGCCACCACCTCGCCCAATTTGCAGGCGGATACGATCAGCGCATTGCTTCCGGTTGCCGCTTCCCAAGCCACCGTCGAGATTTCTGATACGGTGGGGCGGATCGCGAACGGCAATATCACAGCAGAAGTTTCAGCAAAGGGTCAAATAAGGTTTCTCAAAACAGGCACGACGCAGGAAATCCTTGCCGAAAAACCAATCCATTTACTGTCGGTGCCAGCGCGGAGCTATCTGAACGCAAAAAATGATCTGTATCATATCGAAGTCAATTTTGCAGCCTACGATGACGAACATTTCTTCGGCCTTGGGCAGCATCAGCACGGCAAGCTCGACCAAAAAGGCTCCGTCATTGATCTGTTGCAGCGCAATACTGAAATCACGATCCCCTTCACATTATCGAGTCGCGGCTATGGCTTTCTGTGGAACAATCCTGCCGTTGGTCGTGTTGAACTGGGTACAACTGCGACCCGTTGGGTAGCTGATGCAACCTCGCAAATTGACTATTGGATCACGGTTGGCGACACTCCCGCTGACATCCTTGCCAGTTACGCCGATGTCACAGGTCATACGCCCCGGTTTCCCGAATGGGCATCTGGTTTCTGGCAGAGCAAGCTTCGTTATTCCACACAGCAAGAGGTACTTGATATTGCGCACGAATATCATCGGCGCGGGTTACCTCTCTCGGTGATCGTGATTGACTTTTTCCACTGGACCCTACAGGGTGACTGGAAATTCGATCCGGTATGCTGGCCCGATCCAGCCGCAATGGTCAGCGAACTGGAGGCCCTTGGCGTTAAAGTGATGGTGTCGATCTGGCCCACTGTCAACCGCCTGAGTCCCAATTATGCGCTAATGGCGGAGCAGGGCTTGCTCGTCAGGACAGATCGCGGCGTTCCGGCCCATATGTATTTTGTCGACAACCAGTCCGAAGACGGCACCTATGTCCACTATTACGACTCAACCCATCCACAAGGGCGGCAATTTATCTGGGATCGTGTCGCCGAAAACTATTATGACTACGGTATCAAGTCCTTTTGGCTGGATGTGTGCGAACCAGAAATGCTGCCCATGATGCCAGACAATATTCGCTATTACCTCGGCGATGGGCAGGCCGTCACCAATATTTACCCTCTCGCTCACACACAGGGCTTCTATGAGGGAATGCGCAGCCGGGGTGAGGAAGAAATCCTTTTCCTTTGCCGTTCGGCATGGGCAGGCAGCCAGCGTTATGGGGCCGCTGTATGGTCAGGCGATGTTCAAAGTACATTCGAGGCACTCCAGGCGCAGATGCGGGCCGGCCTGAATATGGCAGTTAGCGGCATACCGTGGTGGACAACTGACATAGGTGGATTTCACGGCGGCAACCCACAGCACCCTGAGTTTCGTGAACTGATTGTCCGGTGGTTTCAATATGCAGTGTTTTGCCCATTGTTCAGGCTGCACGGGCATCGCCAGCCTACAACTAGCCAGTTCGTGGGTGCAGACAATGAAGTGTGGTCATTTGGCGAAGCGGCCTACGAGATCATCAAAGATTTGCTTATGCTGCGTGAACGCCTCCGTCCTTACATCATGCAGCACATGCAGATTGCGCAGGATCAAGGGATTCCACCGATGCGCCCGTTATTTGTCGATTTTTATGCGGATGCCAATTGTACAACGATTGATGATCAGTTTATGTTCGGAAGCGATTTGTTGATTGCACCCGTTGTACATCAGGGTGAACGTGTGCGTAATGTATATTTGCCAGCCCTAAGCCATTGGACTGATGTATGGACCGGGCAAACCCTAGATGGTGGCAAGTGGATATCGGCAAATGCACCATTAGACAGAATTCCAGTGTATTTACGCGACAATAGCGGGTTGCTAAAAGTGTTTGAAGGCTTTGCGAGTAACGTTGCGAAGAACCCGCTATGACCTTTACACCCTTTGAGTAGTTAGTGTCAATCTGTAGCATATTAAACTAAACAATGAGCACCCTTTTCAAGAGGGTGCTTTTTCTTATAAGCTCACCTTACGCAACCCTCACCCCCAGCCCCCAACCCTCAGGGAGAGGGGTGCAAATACGCTTGTTTGGAAAGTCCCTCGCCCTGCGGGAGAGGGATGTAGGGTGAGGGTAACTTTGCATAAAACACCGCCTGCGTAAGGTGAGTTATAACTATCTGCGCTTCCGTTCATGTTCAATGATGTCGCGTATCCGCCGATCCGAAAGGCTCAATGCACGTCCCAGAACCACTGAATCTTCTCCAGCTAGGTAACGTTGATAAATTTCAGCATTGCGCTGTAGTTTTTCCCAAGACTGTAATTCTGCGGGGCTGTCGCCATAGAGGCGGCAAAGAATAAAGCGCCTGGCATCTCTGAGGGAAGGTAATGATCCTGTTGCGAGCTTAAATCCCTCAAGGTGCATTTTAATGTCCTGACCAAAAACTTCCTTCACTATGCTTGCCACCTCGTCAAAGGTGAAGGGTGGCACTCGCTCTTGTAAAACAGCGAGCGCTTTAACATATTCTGGGGGAGAATGTTTGGGCCAAGCCGCAGTACGTCACTCACAAACCGCTGGGGGATATACTGATGATTCAGCCTCAGTTCCGGGGTAAGCCGCATAAACTGGCGATACGCGGTGTACTCTCGCAGACCGACCCAAAGAATACGAAGTACACGAACAGAATCTTGTACCGACATATAGTTACTTCCTATTTTCACGTTTTGGGCCGGTAGTAATTTCTGCCGCGAACAGCGTTGAGCAAACGACTCGAACTTTATGTCCCAGCGTTGTTCGACCCAAGTCTTACACCACGCAAAAACTGAGCATTAAGGGCGACAACAATAGTGCTCACTGACATCAACAGTGCTCCGACAGCAGGTGAGAGCAGAATCCCGAATGGCGCTAAAACGCCTGCGGCGAGAGGCAGGGCGATGACGTTATAGCCAGTAGCCCAGATTAAGTTTTGAATCATCTTACGGTAGGTCGCACGACTCAACTCGAAAATTTTCACCACGTCCAGCGGATTGCTCTGCACGAGGATAATTCCGGCAGATTCGATGGCGACATCGGTGCCGCTTCCGATAGCAATCCCGACATCAGCGCGGGTGAGTGCGGGCGCATCGTTTACGCCGTCACCCACCATCGCAACTTTCTTGCCTTGCTGTTGAAGCTCAGCGATTTTCTGCTCCTTGTGTTCGGGCAGAACCTCCGCGAATACCGTGTCAATGCCAAGCTCACTTGCCACACTGTTAGCAACGGCCTGACTGTCACCTGTCAGCATCGCTACCTGAATGCCCAATTCATGCAGGCGATCTATGGCGGCTTTGCTTTCCTTTCGCACCACGTCAGCAAGGGTAAAAGCGGCGACAGGTAGGTTGTCCTGAAGTAAGTACACCACAGCTTGCCCTTTTTCATCGGCTTGTCGAGCAGACTGAGCAAGTTTATCGGGTAGACTGACCTTTAGCATCTCAAGCAAACGCGGCCCGCCAACATGGACTGTGTGTCCATCGAAAGTTGCGCGAATACCTCGCCCTTTGAGCGCTTCAAAATCCGTTACTTGTACCGACGCTGCTTTTCGTTCTTCCGCCGCACGGCGAATGCCCTGCGCGATGGGATGTTCTGAGTCACCCTCGACAGCGGCAGTCAATGCGACGGCTTTATCTTCAGTCCAGCCATCCGCTACTGCAATACCCACAACGCCAAATCGCCCTTCGGTGAGTGTCCCGGTCTTATCGAACACAACCGTATCGATCAGCCGCGCTGCTTCCAATGCCAGACGATTACGGACCAGTATCCCGTTGCGTGCGCCCAGCGATGTGCTGATAGCGACCACCAGCGGGACAGCCAGCCCAAGTGCATGGGGACAGGCGATGACCAGTACTGTTATGACACGTTCCAATGTACTAAGTTGGAAGCCCGTTGCCAATGTCCAGCCTATTGCCGTCAACGTAGCGACACTGATAGCGATATAGAACAGCCACCCGGCGGCCTTGTCCGCTAAAATCTGAGTACTTGACTTGCTTTGCTGCGCCTGTTCGACGAGGCGCATAATCCCGGCTAATGCCGTGTTTTCGCCCGTAGCCATAACTCGAACCCGCAAACTGCCGTCGCCGTTGATTGTCCCCGCTATGACTTTTCCACCGGGTTCTTTGCTCACGGGCTTAGATTCACCTGTGATCATCGCCTCGTTAATATCGGAATGTCCGTCCTGGATTTCTCCATCTGCCGGAATACTTGCCCCGGGGCGAACCAGAATGAGATCGTCGCTGCGGAGTTCAGCTACAGGCACTTGTTTTGTCCCGCCACTGGCATCCAGCAGTTCCGCCGTATCGGGCATCAGTTTGGCGAGTTCGTTCAGTGCCCCCGACGCTTGGCGCACGCTTCGCATCTCCAGCCAATGACCAAGCAACATAATGTCAATCAGCGTCGCCATTTCCCAGAAAAAGCCACTCATCGGGGCCACGAATACGGCAAATACGCTGTAAGCAAACGAGGCGGTGATTGCCAGTGAAATCAGCAGCATCATGCCCGGTTTGCGATCCCGCACTTCGGGTACAGCCATTTGAAGGAACGGCAATCCGCCGTAGAAGAAGATAACGATGGCAAAGGCTGGTCCGATGAATTGACTCCCCGGAAAGTCTGGCATCTGGAAATGAAACCATTCCTGGATCATCGGGCTAAATAAAAGTACTGGGATGGTCAATATCAAGCATCGCCAGAAGCGCTGCCGAAACATTTGCTCGTGTCCGCTGTGATCCGCATGTGCGCCGCTATGCCCGGTATATGCCATGCCCCCCATCGCGTGGTCGTGTGCGGCGTTTTCGTGGGTCTGTGGATGAGATGTCATCTCGTGGTGATCCGTCATTTCACCCTGCAACGTTGCAGGATGTCCATGTTCGCTATGGTTATGTTCAGGATGCTCCATTACTACCCCCTGATTCTTGTTGACATTCGTAATCCCAAGCGTAGCTCGCAATTACATTCCGCAACACTGCCAAATGGCGTGATAGTTAACCCCGGTTGCATGGAGATGAGAAAAAGAGCCGAGGTTTTATTGCCATGTGCTTACTTCTTTGAAGAGTGTAGACACAAGCAGGGCACAGCGCGTGGCAATCTCTCTGGGAGTGTAGGGCCGTCCGTGTTCAAGCCACCAGGTGATCGCTTCCACCAACATGGCGGACACTAGGTCTGGCACAAACTCATCTGCAAACGTCAATACAAGCCGCGTGGTTGCAGGCTGCCCGTCTGGAACGCGCTCATGCTCTTTTACCAGATCAGCCAGAGATGCGCGCATCTTCCTCACAAACCAGGGACTCCCTTTGCTACCCAGCAGCGCTCGATAGAGCCGTTCGTATTCCGCGATATGCTCGAAGAACTTCACCCAGACCTTCGGAGGATGCTGTTCTGGCCCTATATCGGCGACAGCGCCGTGCATGGTGCTCATGACTTCCTCAAAGATTTGCTCAACCAGGTCGTATTTGTCCCGATAATTGCGATAAAACGCGGCCCGACTCACCATCGCGCGTGAAGTCAATTCCCCAACGGTGAGCGCGTCGAAACCCCGCTCCTCGATCAACTCAATTAACGCCTCACGCAATAACTTCTGCGTCCGTCTGATACGAACATTGTTCGTCGGCTGAGACATTTTTCGCTCCTTGTCTCATTTGGGACAAATCTGCCCGATTGATCATTGTTTCTTGGTGCTAGTCCACCTACACTTGACGTTAGACAGAATAACTCAATTGAGACAATGTGTCTACATTCAACCAATCTGTCAACATGAAAAAGCTTTTTCTAGGATAGGAGCATGGACTATGCATTCGTTTGCACGTCACCAACACAGCAAATCGGGCGAGGAATCGACCAAAGCCACAAGAGGGCTGATCCTCAACTCTGGCTGGCGCTACGACCTGATAGGCTGGTACTGTGATACTTTCTTGTTCCGTGGCAAGCTGCGGGAGCTTCGGCAGAGGACTGCTACGCTAGCCCGCCTTCAACCCGGCGATGCAGTACTGGATGTAGGTTGTGGCACTGGAACGTTGGCCCTTGAAGTCCAGCAGCGCGTTGGCACAACGGGACGCGTCGTCGGCATTGACCCCGGTACACAGCAGATCGCCCGCGCCCGCTCTAAAGCGGCTCGGCGCAACTTGCCTACTGATTTCCAGATCGGGGTTATCGAGCATCTGCCCTTTCCCGATCAGACATTCGATGTCGTCCTCAGTACCATCATGATGCACCACTTGGGTGATGGCCTTAAGCGTCAAGGTCTCGCTGAAATTGCCCGTGTACTCAAACCGGGAGGACGCCTCGTTATTGCCGATTTCAAGCGCCCAGAAGAACGCCAATCTCAACCTGTACGATTTGGCAGCGTGCGAGACCTACCCGGTTTCGTCGAGGACGCTGGTTTCTCACTAGTGGAGACAGAGGACATGTCATTCCCACGATTCGATGGAGGAGTGGGTTTTGTCAAGGCACAGAAAAGCAACTAACGCTCTGGTCTATACACGTCACATTTCAAATCACACTGGGAGAAACAACCTTGTCAGACATTAACAGTGATACTAAACTTATCAAATTCACCAAGCTGGGACACAGTTACACTGGTCAGCAAAGTGCTCATAGCTGTTTACCTTTGGTCAGGTTTTTTAGCGATGATGCACTCTTTCCCTCTTTCTCTCAAAAGTTTCAATGAGTTCATATTATACGGATTACGCTAATTCACTGTCGATTCGAGTCAGCATTTCATGGGCAAGATCGGTTCCAAACAGGAAATGTTCAACAGGATTCCGTACTACTCAGGATCAGTCATAGCTCGGCAGAAAATCTCCATGCGCTGTGATTAGATCATCGACGAGCGACCAGATTTGGTCCAGATCAAGTTCGGCTGCTGTATGTGGATCGAGCATAGCTGCATGATAGATGTGCTCGCGTTTGCAAGTCAGCGCAGCCTCAACGGTCAACGCCTGGACATTAATATTCGTCTGCATCAGCGCGGCCAGATGAGGTGGCAGGGAACCGATTCGCACGGGCTGAACGCCATTTTTATCAACGAGGCAAGGTACTTCGACCGAACACCCATTGGGCAAATTGTCGATCAAGTTGTGGTTGGGTACATTGCCATAAATCGTGCGTGGTTGGCCCGTTTCAATGCTGTGTATAATCAATGAACCATATTCATGACTTCGTTTAACGCTTATGGGTTCGTTCGAAGTTTCTAGGGCAGACCGCATTGTTTCCCAATCAGCGATCTGGTTTTCGCACCGAGTAATATACTCGTCAAGCGGAATGTTGAAACGCGTGATAAGGTCGGGACGGTCCCGCTTAATGAACCAGGGAACATACTCACTAAAGTGTTCGCTGGATTCGGTGACGAAGTAGCCGAGCCGTTTGAACATGTCGTAGCGGACTCGGTTCCAATCTGGCACACGATTTTCTTCGATTACTCGCCTGATTTGTGGGTATAGATCTTCCCCATTGTGTTCAAACTTGAGATAGAAGGCCATATGGTTGATGCCACCAACCACATAATTTATCTCTTCGATAGGCACACCAATATCACGCGCTAGTTGTTCGGCGGTGCCCGGAACACTATGGCACAGCCCCACCGTCTTAATCTTGGTAGCACGACTCAATGCCCAACAGTTAATAGCCATCGGGTTGACATAGTTCAAGAATGTTACTTCTGGGCAAAGCTGTTCCATGTCGTGGCACATATCCAGCATGACGGGAATGGTGCGCAGGCCTCGCATGATACCACCAATGCCCATCGTGTCGGCAATGGTTTGGCGCAGCCCATATTTCTTGGGCACTTCAAAATCAATGACCGTTCCGGGTTTATAGCCCGCTATTTGAAACATGGCAATGGCGTAGTCTGCCCCGTCAAGTGCTGCACGTCGATCAAGGGTTGTTTCAATGGTAGGGTGAATATTGAGCGCTTCAGCAACACGGTGTGCCACAATTCCTGATGTACGCAAACGCTCCTCGTCAATATCAAATAAGCTAATGGTAACATTAGCAAATTCGGGAAAGCTCAAGATGTCGCCGAGTAGGTTTTTGGCGAATATAGTGCTTCCCGCACCGAGGAATGTAATTTTTGGCATTCTGCAACCTTTCTAAATTTAGAGGCTTGCAAAAGTAGAATTATTGGAAGCGATTACAATATAATTTAGAGAGAGAGTCACCTCTCCGTCGATCAGCGGTGACTCTCATCAGAGATGCTTTGGGCTGAATAACTGACATTATTCGCTCAAAGCATTATTGAAATAGCTTGTTGACCTCATCATTGGCGGTTTTCAGTGCCGACGCGGCATCAGCTTTACCTAACCCGATGTTGTCCATGACCTCATTCATGATGGTATCGATTTCGTTGGCATGATCGGTGATTGGGAACAGGAAAGTACCATCTTTCTCAGCGGCTTGGTCGAGGAAAGGACTTACATCAACGTTCTTCGCCTTGCGTGCTTCGACTGATTTCGCAGCAGCAGCCGAGATAGCTGGAAAGACCACACCCTCTGTACCAATGAGATTCTGGCAATCCGCCGAAGCCATGAATTTGACCCACTGCCAAGATTCTTCCATGTGCTTGGTACCCACGTAGATCGAGTCAGCGAGGCCGTTGAACATGCTCTTGCGTCCATCAGGACCAGCAGGCAAGCGACCAAAAGCAACGGGGAATTCGCTGGCGACGTATGCACCGATCATCCAAGAACCATCCATGGTCATAGCGACTTTCTTGGACTGGAACAGTGGCAGTTTGTCGGCGCTCTTTGCATCCGAATACAGAGGCGAGAAGCCCTTCTTCAGGATCAGGTCCGCGAAGTATTGGAGAGTTTCCGCAAGTTTGGGATCGTCGTAGTTATATTTGGTAGCCCACGGGCCAGCGTTAAACTTGAAGCCATCGCTGGCGGCAAATGAACTCCAATATTGCTGACCATAAGCGCCACCGAAACCATTCGCATCAGACATTTCGAAACCGTATTGAACCACTTTTGTCTTGTCGAACTTGGGGCTGAGGCCATTGTTGCCATTAGCATCCAAAGTTAGCTTGGCAACAACTTGCTCAAACGTTCCGCCATCTTTTGCGTTCCAGGTCCAAGTCGTCATGACAGACGGGTCGACTCCGGCTTTTTTAAGTGCATCGACATTGTACACGATGCCAACGGTGTCCCAGTCCTTCGGCAGACCGTAGCGCTTGCCGTCTTTTACCCAGAGGTCAGCGAGGCCGGGGTAGTAGATGTCAGTCTGAACCTTATCCCGGTCAATCAGGGGTTGAATATCAACAATTTGTTTAAGTTGGATAAACTGTGGATACCTAGAGAGGTGATCGGTGATAACATCCGGCGCATCGCCGCTTATAAAGCCCGCCGTGATACCTGTCCAGTAGTCAGCCCAGCCCTGTTGTTCGATCTTGATTGTGATGTTTGGATTGGCCTTTGTGAAGGCATCGGCGCATTTCTGATAGGCGGGCAATTGGTTCGTGTCCCATAGACCGTAGCGCACTGTTACTGCGGCTTGGGCCTGCGAGACTGCCGGGATGAGCAGTGCACTGATCAAACCAACTAACAACATGCCCCGCAACTGTTTTGTGATTATCATAAATTCCTCCAACTGCAATTAGGTTAACGATCTTTAGCTTGGCGTCTGTTTCACAAGCTGCACAGAAGCATTGTGACCGACGAGGTACGCGGACGTGTTTCTTGGTTTCTCGCCTTCCTTTCTGCTCTCAGTTACTTAAAACCAGAGAACTGAACCGAATCCACGACTTTGCGTCCAAATACTATAAACAGCAGCAAAGTTGGCGTGATGGCAGCCAGCGCGCCAGCCATCAAACCTGACCAATCGGGTGCGGCCTGCGCCGTTTGACTGCGAAAAATACCTAAAGCTACAGTCAACACGCGCACCGATTCATCGCGCCCGACCAGAAGTGGCCACAAGTAATCATTCCAACTCCCGATAAACGTGAGGATTGCCAGAGTCAGCACGGGACCGCTGATCAGGGGCAGCGCAATGCGCCAGAAAACACCCAACGTAGTACAGCCGTCAAGCCGTGCAGATTCCTCAAGCTCTTTGTTCAGACCTATAAAGAACTGCCGCATAAAGAAGACGGCAAAGGGGGTCATAAAAAAACTGGGCGCAACTATACCTGCGAAGGTATTGATCAGGCCAAGTTGGTGAACCAATACAAAGTTCGGGATGAATAGCACAATACCCGGAACCATCAAGCCCGTCAGATACATGAAAAAGAGTTGATCTCGCCCCGGAAATTTTAGCCGGGCAAAAGCGTAAGCAGACAAAGAGCAAAAGAAGGTTTGCCCCAGAGTAATTAGCCCTGAGACAATGAGAGAATTGCGGAGATACAGCCAAAAGTTCAGAGACGCAGCGGAGACACCAGTTGCTGTCTGTCCAACGATTTGTGTTGTGTCCACTAAGCCTAGCACGCGTTCGATATTCCCAAGCGTTGGATCGACAGGGAGCAGAGAATGGGTATCCCGGAAGATTGCTGGCGGACTGGTCAGGGCAGTTCGAATCATCCACCAGAAGGGAAATAGTGTGATCAAGATCAGGACAAGCATCATTATCCATGAGGCAATCTTTCCGCCCGTCATGTGCCCACCAGCGGATCGGCTTGATGTGTTTTGTGCAGATTCGCTATTAATCATGGTTGTCATATCTCACTTAGCTACCTGCTTCAACTGTAATCGGCCAGTTCAGAGCGATTCGCACGTAGAATGCGCATCTGGATGATCGTTGCTGTAATGAGGATGAGGAACAACACTACCGACGCGGCGGTGGCCATGCCCATGTTATTGCCACGATTGAAAACTTGATCCCAGATGTAATAGATAATCACACGGGTTGCGCCGGCAGGCCCTCCAGCCGTAGTAACTGCAATAGTGTCAAAGATTTGAAACGAGCCAACCACACTGGTCACCAACACAAAGAACAGGACTGGTTTCAACAGCGGTAAAGTAATCTGCCAAAACTGCTCCATATCGTTGGCTCCGTCAATGGCGGCAGCGTCGTACAATGACTTTGGAATGGCCTTTAATCCAGCGAAAATAATAATTGCGGTGTAGCCCGTGTAGCGCCATATATTGATCCCCGCGATACCGATGATAGCTTGCTCCGTAGACCCCAGAAACGGTTGTTTGGGCAGCCCAATGGCCTGCAAGCCAACATTCACAATACCCAACGATGGATCTAGCAGCCACAGCCATAGCAAGGCAACCACGACATTTGGCACTAACCACGGCAAAATCATGATGCCGCGCAGAAACGACGAGTTATGAATACGATCCATCATCACCGCGACAAAGAGCGCGATCGCTGTTTGAAATGGTATATTCCAAGCGACATACCGAATCGTGACTCCTAACGATTGCCAGAAGCGGCTGTCGGCAAAGAGTTTCTGGTAGTTTGCACCGCCGACATAGGTGGGATCTGACAGTAGATTCCACTGGCTGAAACTGATGAACAAGCTGCGCACGGCAGGAACAGCATAAAACACGACAAAGCCGATCAGGCTGGGCAAGATGAACAGATAGGCAACGACTCGTTCATTGTCTGCAAGTTTGCTCCATATACTAATGGAGTTTGCCTTCTTTATAGACTGCGAAATAACTTCAGTAGTATCCATAAACTATCTTTCTTTCCTAAAATCTACTTGTATTTACTAATCCGTATTAGTAACGATAGATAATTGCTTTCCCTTTCAATTGCGCTGGTAATGGCTTCTACTAACGCAGATGGAATAGGTTAGGCTAAACTCCCTATCACTGATCCTAGTGTAGGCAATAAGCGCTTGAGTCTCGGATTTTCAACTCGGTTTTTAGCACAACATGATCTTGTTCCAAAGGTGTGCCGTTGATAAGGTTGATGAGCATTTGACCTATTGTCGCGCCATGCAAGATGTCTGGTTCGCGGACGGTAGTTAACGCTGGTGTGCTATAGCGTGCCAAACGAATATCGTCAAAGCCGATAACTGAAATGTCTTCGGGAATGCGCAATCCAGCCTCATGAATGGCGGTCATTGCGCCAAAAGCCATGATGTCATTCATGGCAAACAACGCAGTCGGCAGCGGTGAAAGCTCGAGCAGCGATTTCATCGCCTGATAGCCTGTTTCAGGATCATAAGCACCATTACGGACGAGCGTTTCATCGTAAGCAATCCCGGCTTCTTCCAGAACTTCACGGTAGACACGCAATCGCTTGGAGGCGTGCGCTTGGGCACGTACCGGCGCAAAGGTAATACAGGCAATGCGCCGATGACCGAGTTGAAGCAAATGCCCAAGCGCACGCCGTACCCCTTCCAGCTTGTCAACTACCACAGAATGGATGGTCTCATGCCAGTAATCTAACGAGACAATGGGGAATCCCGCATTGACGCTTGCCACCAGTTCCTGAATGTCGTTCTGAGACGGCGCATCAATGTTGACAATAATCCCGGCAACCTCTTTGCTCCTGAGCAAATTGAGGTAAGTGTT
>JBDTVG010000213.1:0-7656 GCA_040007395.1 Chloroflexota bacterium | reverse complement strand
GTCACACCAGCGGAACGTTAGTCAACGCGATTCTGGGGCGCTGGCCTCAGATTGCTCAAGTGGGCGGCGAAGGCCGCCGTGACTTGAGCCTTTTTCGACTTGGCTTTGAGTGGCTTGACCGTTTATTAGACTTATCCGAAGACCCACCTGCCCTCTTTTTTCCTTCTTTCGATCTGGTGTTGGGTGGCTAGACGATAGTATTGAACTCACGTTAGGTTAGCAGTAATGCTAACGATTGACTATGAGAACAACAGACCGATAATTAGCAAATGGTGGGGCTTCTTAGACGCAGAAAATAGTCAAGCTGTATCACGGTTAATCGAAGATAAAAAACCAGACAATGTATTTCCTTAGAAATAATCAACTCTAAACTAGAGCCAAATAATTCCACGCGCTCATGCAACCCCAGAAAGTGTACAATTCAAGCACTAGACCATAGTCAGAGGGGAGTAGACGATGACTCATGTGATCGTGATTGGGGGTGGGCCAGCGGGTGTCACAGCGGCTTTGAGAGCGCGTGAACTGGGAGCCGAAGTAAGCCTTGTTGAACGCGGGATGCTTGGCGGGACTTGTACCAACGATGGCTGTGTCCCAACTCGTGCGCTTGCCAAAGCCGCACGATTAGTCCGCGATGCCGAACAGTTCAGCCACTATGGCTTGATCAGCGATCCGCCGCGTATTGATTTTCAAGCGGTACTGGCGCGCACGCAGCAGGTTGTGTATCAGGTTCAAGAGAAAAAGCAGCTTCTTGCCCATCTTCAGGAAGTCCAAATCCAAACTTTTGCCGAAGTTGGCAATGCCGTTTTCAGCGGATCACACACACTCCATCTCGAAAACGGTCAGGATCTTGAAGGCGATAAGATTATCATCTGTGCAGGCGGTTCTCCTCGAAAGCTGACCTTTCCCGGCAGCGAACACACCATTACGCACAGCGAAATATGGGGTCTAACCAGCCTACCGAAGTCTGTGATTATTGTTGGTGGCGGGGCGACAGGTTGTCAACTCGCCTCGATTTTCGCCGCTTTTGGCGCTCATGTAACTTTGATGGATGTCGCGCCTCGGCTGCTTATCACCGAAGATGAAGCCGTTGCTGACATCATGACCGACGTACTCAAGAGTCGGAACATCGATGTGATCACGGGGATCGAGGGGTTGCAACGTATCGATCTACGCAATGAGCAGCGGCAATTAAGCTATGGCATCGGTGGGGAAACGCGGACGGTGACGGCTTTGGCAGTGGTAATGGCAGTTGGTTGGCCCGGTAATCTGGATAGCCTGCATCTGGAATCTGCCAACATTGAGCGTTCTGGGAATTACATCCAGACCAACGACTTTTTGCAAACGTCTGCGCCGCATATTTACGCGGCGGGCGACATCACAGGCCGGATGATGCTGGTACAAAGTGCTGGACATCAGGCGCGGATCGCCGTTGAAAATGCCGTATTAGGCAACACTCAACAGGTCGATCAACGCCTGATTCCACATGGCGGCTTCACCGATCCCGAATATGGCAGCGTGGGGCTAACTGAAGCAAGCGCCCGAAAATCGCACGATGTTTTGGTCGCTACCGTACCGTATGCCGATCTGGATCGCGCCGTGATTGATGATCATCTCGTCGGCTTCTGCAAATTGATTATTGATCGCGACACACAGCAGGTAATCGGCGCGCATGTTGTGGGTGAACAGGCCGTCGAGGTGATCCAGATGGTCACGGCGGGCATGGCAGGTCAATTACGCATCGGTCAGTTTGCCGATCTTGAACTGGCCTATCCCACCTTTGCTGCGATTGTCGGCGTATGCGCTCGCCAACTGGCGCGTGAGATAGGCGAAGTCCCGGTTGTTCCACAGTGGCGCTCACTGATCAGGCCGCGTGCCAGCGAATGGGAACGGCGCGAACGCGATTCTTGAGAGCCAGTTAAAGTTACTTGAACAGCAAGGCAAAAGTTGTCATGCTACTGCCTCCACCGAAATCAGTGCTGTACATCAGGGCGCTCTTGAACACTGCCACTAAATCCTCGACCTGCTGCGTACTTGGGTTGCCCTGTGACCCAGCGGCCTTGAGTGTTTCGCCCAACTGCTGTAAGTTGACATACCATACATGCTGATAGGCTTTGGGCAGCAGCGCTATCGTATCCTGCCAATTGGCATCCGCAGCTAACGCGCCGATAGTACCATCCATAGTCACATCACCCTGCATGGCCTTGGCGCTATTGGCAGTTAGCTTTAACCCGCTTCCTGTACTTACGACAAAGCCATTCTTGACCAGCCCATAGCCAATCGTCGGGCCTGTGCCATCTTTGGTGGGGTTGTAGATATACAGCCTTCTGGTCACTCTAACGGGCAAGGTTACGCCCATACCGGGCAGCCCCTTATTCAACTTGGTTAGGAAGTTCTCGGCATTTGCCGCGTCTGTGCCATTAGCCGTGTCGATCAGTAGCGAATTATCGAAAGGCCAACTGCCACCGCTCGAAAGATCGCTGTTTGGATTGTAAGTCATATACAACGCAAATTCGCCATCTAACCAGCCTAGCACATCCTTGCTGAGATCCAGATCGAAGCCCAATTTGAGCGTCCCTTCGATCTGACCATAGGTCGCCTCAATGGAATTCATGTCGGGAGTAGATGAATTGGGTTGCCTGCTGATCAAATTATTAAACTTGACGACAGCATTTGCCGCTGCCCGCCCGTTCTGGATCAATTGTGCCAGATTCGACCCGATAATCACCGCCAACGCCGTGTCGGGAATGCGATCCGCGAGCTTGATCGAGATCGGTGGGGCGGGGGTTTCGACTTGCACATCGGCGGGTATTTTGAGTAGTGCAAAGACCTTCGTCAGATTGGCGGGATCGACATAGGAAGCCACATCAAGCGACAACATTTTGGTATCGCCGTATCCACCAATCGCCGTTGCGCCCAGATTCTTGAACGCGTCGGCTAATGCTAGCGTTTCCGGTGCAGGCGTAGGCGTGGGAGTCGGTGTGGGCGTAGCTGTCGGCACCCCCAGCGGAGTTTGCAGTCCCGCAACGATATTATCAAAGATATTGCCGATGGCTGGCCCCGTCAAGGCAAGGGCCGCACCAGAAATCAGCAAGGATCGATAGTACACGGTGACGAGGTTATTCGGCTTCAACATTCCGGTCACTTTTTGGTAACTTGGATTGTCTGCCAGAGTCGGTTTGTGGTTCTTGAGTGTGTCAAGCAGCCGCGACACAGCATGGCTACCAAAGGCCAAATACCCTTTCCAGCGCGCCATGACTGCATCGTCCTTGTCATCGGAATACACGATCACTGTGTCTGTACCGATCTTATCCAGCGAAGCAGTGAGCTTGTGATCCGGTTGGCTGCCTGCCGTGATTAGACCCTGAACGAATGCGTCAGCCGCCGTTTCGTCCTTGACTGTCGCCAGAATCAACACATCGGGTTGCGGGTCGGAAGCAGGATATTGGCGACCTGTTAGCCCATAGTCGATCAGCTTTTCGGGAACATACAAGCCAATAGCAGCGCTCTCGCCTACCCATGGCAAAACATCCTGTTCGACGGAGGCCGTTCGCCCGAACGCCTGTGACATGGATCGGTCTACGTCAGAAAAGAGATTCGGCGGAAACGGCAGGTTGGTCTTTTTTAGCAGGCTGGAAATTATCACCAATGTGCTGGGCATATCGCTAGTACGCAGTTCCGCATAGGCCGACATATCGGCGGGCATCATGGCTGCCAGAGAAAGCGGGGTCGCCTTCGTGCGATTCATCGGCGTAGTGCCGACCATACTCACCATAGCTATAATGAGCAAAATAAAGCGAAGGTTTTTTTTCACGGTTTAATTTATCCCTGTGCCCTTACCATCAATAGGGTATTCCAGTATATAACGCCAAATAGGGCAGTTTAACAGGTCCAGATTAACTGACTGATCCTGTTTTGGCAATACAGTTCTCAAAAGGCAAGATTCTTCACTGAAATTTGACGTGCAATCAGGGTAGAATTTCTGATGATTAATATCGAATAAATTGTTGATTGCGCTGGCGCATTGTAAAATTCTCTCAGCCTGTCAAGTTTCAGGAGCTAAACCCCATGTCGATCATTATTGTGAGTATCGAGGACGAAAAGGAGATCACCGAACTGCTCTCCATCGTGCTCAAGAGTCCGGGAGTGGAAATCGTGGAAAGTAATCTGGCCTCTGAGGGGTTAGAATTAGTACGTACCCTTCATCCAGCGCTAGTGATTGTTGATATTGTACTGCCAGATATGGACGGTTGGCTGGTGTACGATGCGATCCGCGCCGATCCTGAGATTAGCGGCACACCAATTATTATGCTGACCGGGCTGCGCCGCGAGTTCCAGACGCGCCGCTTATTCCGCAACAGTCCAATTGATATTTACCTGACCAAACCCTTTGATACATTACAATTACGCCGCCAGATCGAAACGATGCTCAACCAGCAGATTTGGTAATCAGGGGTCATATGGATCTTCCGACGGACTCCCTTCAACCACTGGCTGATGTACCGGATCGTGTGTTGCCCGTTGACGTAGATCACGGGGGGATTCGGCTGGCTTTACCCGCCCTGACTGTGCTCGGTTTTGTGGTCGGCTACACGATCATTTTGCTGCTGCTGACCGCCTTGCAAGTCGAAGGATCAAGCGGCTGCCTAGCGTTTGTCGGCGGCCTCATGATCGCCCTGCTCACGCTGACGGCTGGGGATCGCGTGTTGAAGCGGCTGTGGCCTAGTGGTCGCCGCCTAGTGCTGGAGAGTGGCGGTTTGCAGCTTGAGGATAAACGGCGGGGTCGCCAGCAAGCCACCCAGATGCAGTGGAACCAGCGTATCAACGCCCTTGGCTGGCGCTTCAAAGTGAGCCGGGGATCGGCACGAGTCCCCAAAGGCTGGTTGATGCTTAGCTTGCAACTTTTACAAGATGATGCGGAACTAATTGTCTATACATTTATGCCAGAAAAAGAGGCGGCTACGCTGCCCATTTATCAAGAGTTTACCGCGTTAGTCCCACGCAAGCAGCTAGAGTCGGAGCAACTGCCACTGCGCGAACGTGGCGAACAACGCCGCCTGCTCAAAGTCGAACAACAGCGCTGGCAAGATGGCGCGGAGATCCGCCGTGAAGACTTCGTAATCTTGATCGAAACGCTGCTACCGCATGTACCCGACTGGCAAATACGGTCATGATCACAGCCTTAAGCGCCGCAATGGAGGTTTTGATTGATTAAGCACCCACCACTGACTATCGGTATCGAAGAAGAATTTATGATCATCGATCCAAATACCCGAGCGCTCACCACCTCGGTCAGTGATATTCTTGAACAGGGTCGGGCTATCCTCGGCGACCAGATCAAGGCCGAGTTTATGCAGTCGCAGGTCGAGGTCGGCAGCGTCATCTGCAACGATATTTACGAAGCCCGCGCCGATCTCACGCGGCTGCGCCGAACGGTGAGTCAGGTCGCGCTGGAAAATGGCAAGGTCATGGCGGCGGCAGCGACTCATCCTTTTTCACGCTGGCATGACCAGCACATCACCGACGACCAGCGCTATGATGACTTGCGCTCCGATATGCGGGAAGTGGCGCAACGGTTGTTGATCTTCGGGCTGCACATCCATCTGGGCTTTGGCGATGATGAAAGTATGCGGGCGCTGACGATTGATATTATGAATCAGATGCGCTACTTTTTGCCGCATATCCTCGCTTTGACCACCAGTTCGCCGTTCTGGCATAGTCGCGAAACTGGACTCAAGAGCTATCGCTCTGTGGTTTTCGAGAGTTTACCGCGTACCGGAATCCCGCCGATCTTCAACAGCTACGAGGAATACGATCATTTCGTGGCGCTGCTCGGCAAGGCGGGATCGTTGGGACGGGCGGGCAAAGATGCGACCAAAATTTGGTGGGATGTACGGCCTAACCCGCGTATCGGCACGCTTGAGATTCGCGTGTCCGATATGTGTACCACTATTGACGAAGCGATCTGTGTCGCCGCCGTGATCCAATCCTTAGCTGCTAAGTTGATCAAGCTGCGGGCGAATAACCAATCGTGGCGGCTGTATCGTGGCGAACTCATCAAAGAAAACAAGTGGCGGGCTGCCCGCTATGGGATCGAGGGCAGCCTGATCGACTTCGGATCAGAAGAAGCGGTTCCCGTGCCGACTCTGTGGTCGGAACTGCTAGAGTTTATTGACGATGTGGTGCCGCAGCTTGGCACGCGCAAAGATGTTGAATATGTCCACACAATCTTGAAGAACGGTACCAGCGCGGATCGGCAGATTGCCACCTATCGGGCAGCGCTTGCCGAAGGCTGCACCGCCGAGGATGCGCTCATCAAAGTGACTGACCGGATTATTGCCGAGACTCAGCAAGGGATTTAAAACGACCTGACTTATCCTGACTCATCAGAAAGGATTTCTGCCATGATGATTGCCATTGTTCTGATTAACGTGGAACGTTCCAAAGTAGACGAAGTAGCGCAAAATATGCTGCTGCTCGAAGGGGTTTCTGAGGCATTCTCAGTGGCGGGTCAATACGATCTGGTCGCGATCTTGCGAACGAACACGAACGAACAGATCGCAGAGCTAATTACCGAACGGATACGCGATATTCCGTTTATCCTGCATACCGAAACGCTGATGGCGTTCAAGGCGTTTCCCAAGAGCGATCTCGGCGCAATGTTTTCGATTGGCAGCGAATAGACGTTTCCCTCGCCCAGCACAAGCGCATCAAGCTTGACACTACGTTATAGCGAATTTCGAGTGGATTGATCTATGAGCGGACAGGGCAAGCCCTGTCCGCCAATTTTGCAGGGGCGACCCTATGTGGTCGCCCGCGAGGTAATCGTTCAATCTCGGTGGGAACCGCTGTAGATATATTGGGCGCGTGCCTTACGACCCACGGGTTGCCCAAAGCGGTTGAAGAGGGAGAATGGGGTTCCCTACTCTCCAAGATTAGCGTCTACTCAGGGATGCAAAGACATCACGGGCAGCAGCATCCAAAGGGCGAAGTGCCATAATGCAAGGATACATGTAGCTGCCCACCGAAATACGAATATGCTGGAGTTGAATCGGCAACCATTCTTCCGTGGTAGCATTTCTCCCCAGAAGCAGCTTTGATGGGACATCCTGCTGATCAACTATTGCAGGCGTTCGTCCCCAATACTGACGAAAATCGGCGATGGCACAAAACTGTTTGACCAATTCATGATACCACGGTTCAAATTGGTAGAGCCGATTGCTTTGCTTAAAGAGCTGAATGGCGCGAGATACCCCAGCTTGCCAAGCTTTGACTGCTTGGTCATTGAAGGTCGAACGTTCTCGGATCGGAAAATCCTCTCGAAAAAAGACGGGGAGGACGTACCGTTGTGTTCGTGGAAGCGCCATGAGTGGAGGAAACGCAAAGAATCGCTGGAAAGGCTCGTTGATAGCTTCGATTGCTAGGGTGTGCGTCACAAGCAGGGCTGGATAGGGGAGTGTTTCCATCAACTGCTTAGCCTGTTCTAATGCGAGCCTTAGCGCGTCTCCTTCCAATTCGAGGCTTTCAGGGAGATAACGAGCAGCCAAGAGCAAGTTGTTGCGGCTTTCAATGTTACATTCGAGATAATCAGCGATCTGCATCAACGTCTGGCGGCTGGGAATCCGTTGCGAGCGCCCAACCAGCAAATTTTTATAGGTG
>JBDTVG010000212.1:0-30293 GCA_040007395.1 Chloroflexota bacterium | reverse complement strand
CCCAATCCACTTTGCCGACGTTTTCGTCAATACGTTCTTCAAGCCCTGTGATTCACCTGTGTCTGTTGCGGTACCCCATGCAAAGCTCACATCGGGGAAGTCTTTAGCAACATCGAACATTGATGCGCCGTACTGTGTGCCGTGTGCAATCACGATGTCGTAACCCTGTGTGGCATAGTCACGGATGGCAGCAGCGGCATCTGGCACATTGAACAGATTCTCGGAAACCGTGAAGTCGAGCTTATCCTTGCCACCGACAGCGGTTTGAACAGCAACCAAGCCATCGTAGATGCTCTGAGTCCACGCCAAGTCATTCTTGGCGCTGGGCGCGACCACAGCAATCTTGATCTGCTTGGTGATAGCGGGCATGGCGGCTTCCGTGCCTTCCATCGTGGCAGCGCTGACCTGTGGCGTGTGGGTTATCCCGGCGGACAGCACCATTAATAGTGCAACCAATACGAGACTCAATGTAAAAAAACGAGCTTTCATGGAATAGACTCCTCTTGAAAAGACTTAACACCTGCGCGAAAAAAGCGGAATAGACCGCAGGATACACAATTATGGTAACGGTCGGGTGTGGTCAGTTCTCATCACGACGATAGGGCTGCCCCAATGCCGATGGAGCCTGTGTGCGATAGAAGTAAACTGCCAGTACAAGCGCAATGATTGTCACAACGCTGGGCAGCATACTAATTAAACTTGGTGAAATCGGCACGCCTAATGTTTGTATCCAAAGCTGCAAGGTCGTGACCACACTGAATAGCAGAGTCCCACCAAGAATTCCAATCGGCGACCAACCACCAAAGTAGACCAACGCTACTGCGATAAAGCCAATGCCATTCGTCATATTTTGCTGAAAAATATTCGTCTGGGCAATGGAGAGCGACGCACCCGCGATGCCTGCCATCGTACCACCAAAGGTCACCGCGAAATAGCGCACCAACGCCACATTTACGCCCATTGCGTCAGCGGCTTGTGGATTCTGACCCGCCGCCCGGATATTCAAGCCAAGCGTGGTTTTGTTCAGCACAAACCACGAGATCGGCACGAGCAGCAGTGCGCCATAGACCATCAAATTCTGGTTGAACAGAATCGGCCCGATTACCGGAATAGTGCTCAAAACTGGGATCGGCAATTTATCGAACCCGTGATCAATCGGGCGTACCGATTTGATCAATGTATCGAACAGCAACGTCGAAAGTCCCAGCCCAAACATATACAATCCAATGCCGCTGATCCCCTGTTCGGCTTTGAGCGTGACACTGATAAACGCCATCAGCAGACCCATTGCCGCACCGACCAACGCCGCCGCCAATACTCCGACCAATGGCGACTGCCCGTTATAGACAGTGTAGAAAGCGGTGAATGCACCCATCAGCATGATACCATCTACGCCCAGATTAAACACACCGGAGCGCTGACCAAAGGCTTCACCGAGCGAGGCGTACAAATACGATGCCGATGCCGATACCCCTTGCGCCGCGATCAGGACAATCGAAGAGTCTGCCATCAGGTTACGACTTCCTTTCGTTCAGCGTTAAGCGAGGTATCGGCGCTCAACTCGGACTCAGTTTCGGCGCGGAGTGGCGGTTCGGCGGCGTGCCGACGCGAACGGCGCACCAACTCGCTGCTGCTCACCACGAATAACACGATCAACCCTTCAAGCACCGTGACCATTGATGAACTAACGCCTACCGATCCTAGCTTCGTTCCACTCACCAGCATTCCACCGAACAACAGCGCCGCCGGGATCGCGCCAAGCGGGTGCAGTGATCCAAACAGCGCGACTACAATCCCCGAAAACCCATAGCCCGTCGAGAAGTCCTGAATGGCACGATGCGTAATGCCTAGCACTTCTACCCCGCCCGCCAAGCCTGCCAATGCACCACTCAGCACCATCGCCAGCACGGTCATGCGCTTGACCGAGATTCCTGCATAGGCAGACGCATAAGGATTTTGCCCGACAGCACGAATGCGATAGCCTGCGACTGTACGCCACAGGAAGAAATAGACCACAAACGCCGCGATCACCGCCAGAATAGCCCCCAGATGAAAGACTGTGCGCGGGATAAGCAGTGGCAACCATGCTGCTTCTGGGATCTTTGACGACTGCACAATGTTGGCGGAAGCGGTTCCGGCAGTAGTGTCTTGCAACGGCCCGGTCAGCAGCACAATCAACAGGTAGACCGAAATCTGATTCATCATTATTGTACTGAGAATCTCGTTGACCCTGAACCATGCTTTGAGCACACCCGGTATCGCAGCCCATGCGCCACCTGCGATAAAGCCCGCGAGCAAACTCAAGGTAATTAGGATTGGTGAGGGTAGATCTTTAAAGTTAAGCGCAAAAGCTGTCGTCGCCAATCCCCCGACGATCACTTGACCTTCGACCCCGATATTCAGAACGTTGGCGCGGAACGCGATGCACACTCCAATCGCCACTAGCAATAAAGTCGTGGCCTTGCCGATGGTTTGCGTTTGGCTGTAGGTGCTGCCGACTGCCCCGCTGATCAGTTTTTCGTAGACTTTGCCGGGGTCAATGCCCAACGCCAAGAGGAACACTGCCCCAACCGCGAGTGCCGCCGCGACTGCCAGCACTGGCACAAGGATCGGCATGAGGGCTTCGCGCTGCCGAGTAAACCGTGAATAAAGTGTCATCGTAACTCTCAAATTCAATAAGTACACATCTTAAACGGACTGCGCTTACAGGACATTAGCTATTTGCCCAAAAGATCCCCCGGCAAAGTTTGTGTATTTTACCGAGGACGAAATCGCTTGCTTGGGTAGTCTTTTGTGTGATAGGATAACTATATCCTGTAATATGCAGTCGGTGTAGGGAGTCCCTGCCTCGGCGTTCGGAGCCACGCCGGACGAAAAGTACTATCATATTACAACACGCCCCGAAAATAAATGAGTTAATTCTGATGAAACTCTGGTCACGTTATCACGTTGCCCATTCGGTTGAAGAAGCTATCGATCTGCTGGCACAGTATGCAGGCCGTGCTCAAATCGTTGCGGGGGGAACGGATCTGCTGCTAGACATCCAACAGGGCAATCATGCGCCTGTCGAAGCGTTGATCGATATTACCCGTATAGATGCCCTAACCGCGATTGAGATCGATGGTGATGATGTTCTGCTAGGGGCGGGCGTAACGCATACTGCAATCGTCGCCCACCCGACGATTCGCAGTCGTGCAACATGTCTCGCAGAAAGCTGCGGAGTCGTGGGCGGGCCGCAGGTACGCAATGTCGCCACCATTGGCGGCAATGTGGCCCATGCGCTCCCCGCCGCCGATGGCACCTTATCGCTGGTGGCACTTGAGGCACAGGCCGAAGTTGCCTCAGTGGGTCGCCGTGAGTGGCACAAGATCGGCGATCTGTTTCTTGGGCCGGGTAAATCTCAGGTGGACGCTACACGCCAGCTATTAACCCAATTTCGCTTTAAGTTATCCCAACCCGGCGAAGCCTCCGCATTCAAGCGGATCATGCGTCCACAGGGCGTGGCGCTGCCGATTCTGGGTTGCGCGGTGTGGGTCAAGCTCGATCCATCCAATACCTGTTTCGAGGATGTATCGATCTGCGTGGGGCCAGTCGGGCCAACTCCGGTACGGGCTACAGAGATCGAGGCGCTACTGCGTGGGCAACCCGCCGACAATGCAGAGATCACCGAGGCGGCGCTGGTTGCCCGCGATCACCTTAAACCGCGCGCTAGTAAATATCGGGCGACGGCTGAGTACCGCACCGAAATGATCGACCTGTTGATTCGTCAATCACTGCTGCTTGCTGTTAGCCGTGCCAGAACTGGCGAAGCCGTACCACAGAATGTGGAATGAAATGATAATTCGGTTAATATGAACCAAGTATTGTGAGGGGTCGTTGCAATATGTATGAAGTAACCAAAGTTGAATCCACTCTGCAACGGCTTTTAACAGTTAATTGGAAAGCCGATTATGCACGATATAAATCGCACAAGGCGTTGCTTCACGAATATTTTAGGCGAACTGCCTTGTGGGCTAAAGCACTTGTTGCCACCGCAGAGTGGCCTATTATTGATCTTGCTTTACATATCGATCCATCGATCCGTGCCGAAAAAGCTATTTTGGACCGATGGCGGCAACATCTTGACCATACAGAAAATGATAAACGGGTACCACCAGAGATGGAATTTATTTTAGAAGCTGCATTACATTGGGCTTCTGTAGAAGACAAACAGTTAACCGGAACATTTAATCTCCCACAACCCTACGAACCTATCATCCTGATGTATGAACGAGGCGGATTCTTTTACCGGTCACATGAGGGAATTGATATAACTGCTGTGACTGCTATCTCTCGACGGGGTTGGGATGCTTATGATAGAGACACTCCTTGGGGTAGTATCGAAGTATCTGAACTTGATAAGATCGATTCGAGGGTTTCATAGAATTCCAATTTGAGGCTCTAGAAAACGTTTTTTATAGGAAAATCTTTGCCTTTTGCAGGAATATTGGAATAAATGAAGCTATGAAGTTCTGTCATTATTCGCTTCACCAACGACGAACTATCATCTTCAATGACCAACGTATTGGAAAGAATCTCTACCGTGTTACGCAATAGATGACCCTATCGGTTCCCCCTCCCCGTTCGCGGAGAGAGGGGCAGGGGGTGAGGTAAAAACCCATGACCCAGCTAACGCTAACCATTAATGGACAATCCGTCTCTCGCGAGATCCCCGATTCGCAGACCCTTGCCGAATTTTTACGCTATGAACTGGGGTTGACCGGAACCAAGATCGGCTGCAACGAAGCGGAATGTGGCATTTGCACCGTACTAATCGATGGCGTACCGATCAATTCGTGTATTTATCCGGCGCTTCGAGCCGAAGGTACTCAGATTACGACTATTGAAGGGTTGGAACAAGCTGGTGCGCTTGATCCGCTGCAAAAGGCGTTTATCGATCACGGCGCGGTGCAGTGTGGCTTCTGCACCCCCGGTTTGATCATGACAGCGCGGGCGCTGCTCAACAATAACTCTGCACCCGATGAGGACAATATCAAGCACGCGCTCAAGGATACCTACTGCCGCTGCACAGGCTATACCAGCGTTATTCGGGCGATCCAATCGGCGGCGGCAGTGCAGCGCGGTGAAGCACCCACACCGATGCAAGTGCCGCAGACCGACACCGAAGATCTGAAAGTGGTAGGCCATTCGCTGCCCGGTCAGGAATCTATCGATAAAGTTACCGGACGCGCTCTGTACACTGACGATTACACTTTTCCCGGTATGTTGTTTGCGCGAACACTACGGGCGGCGCATCCTCACGCACGAATTCTAAGCATCGACACGGAACGGGCAAATGCACTACCGGGAGTTCGTGCGGTGCTGACCCACAAAGATATTCCGGGGAAAAATCGGCATGGGCTGGTGCATCTGGATTGGCCTGCCCTGTGCGACGATAAAGTCCGTTATATGGGCGACCCGGTAGCCATTGTCGCCGCCGATACTGAGGACATCGCCGCCGAGGCGCTCAACCTGATCGATGTGCAGTACGAGGTACTTGAGGCAGTGTCCGATCCTGAGTATGCTAACACACCCGAAGCGCCGATCCTCCACGAAGGTCGCGAAGGTGGCAATCTGCTCAAGCATATCAAAGTGCGGCACGGCGATCCTGAGGCGGGCTTTGCTGAGGCCGACGTGATCATCGAGAAAGAATATCGCACCCCCACGACGGAACATGCTTTCCTCGAACCGGAGTGCGCCATTGGTATCCCGGCAGGCTTCATGGGTCACGACAAGCTAACCATCTATGTCGGGTCGCAGATCCCCTATCAGGATCGCGATCAGGTGGCGGCGGTGCTCAAGTTGCCCGATACAGCCGTGCGTATTCGTGGCACCCTCATCGGCGGCGGCTTTGGCGGCAAGGAAGATATTGCCGGACAAATTCATGTCGCGCTGCTGGCAACGGCGACAGGTTTGCCTGTCAAGATGCTCTATACACGGCAAGAATCGCTAGTCTTCCACCCCAAACGGCACGCTACCGTGATCCGCATCAAGACCGGAGCCAAACGCGACGGGCGGTTAACGGCGGTACAGGCTGAACTGTACGGCGATGGCGGCGCGTATGCCAGCTTATCGGATAAGGTACTGACTCGCGCTACGACCCACGCTACGGGGCCGTATATCGTGCCGAACGCCAAAATCGACTGCTACGCCATGTACACCAATAACCCAGTCAGCGGTGCGTTCCGAGGGTTTGGCGTGACACAATCGGCTTTCGCGGTTGAACAGAATATGGATCTGCTGGCTGAAGCGCTCGATATGGACCCACTCGAACTGCGGCGGATTAATGCACAGCGCGTCGGGGCGACAACGGCTACCGGGCAACTCCTCCGCGAGAGCGTAGGCTTACTTGACTCGATGGATAAAGTCTTCGCGACCATGAACGAGAAAGGCGATTTTCGCTGGTCATGGCGTGACGGCAACAAGGCTTATGGGTGGGGCATTGCCTGCGCTTATAAGAACACAGGGTTGGGCGGCGGTGCTCCCGATAAAGCCGGAGCCGAGATCGAAGCCTATGATGATGGCTCATTCGAGGTTCGCACCTCATCGGCTGATATGGGGCAAGGGTTAGTGATGGTCGTGGCGCAGTGTGCCGCCGAAGAACTCGGTGTGCCGTACAATCGGGTGCGTGTGTTACTCAGTGATACCGACAAGACTCCCAATGGCGGGCCAACGACTGCATCGCGCCAGACTTATGTGACTGGTAACGCAGCGCGTCTGGCAGCCAGCCAACTTCGGCAAGCGATGGCGCGTACTGTGGCGGAGCAATTCGACGCACCGCCAGAAAAGATCCGTTTCGAGGAAGGCTTAATCCGCTACGAGGAACGGACTGTCGAGATCGGGGAAGTGGTCGGCTGGATGCGTAGTCAGGGATTGCAACCGCGCACCCTGTACGAGTATATGGCTCCCACGACACAGGCGCTTGGCACAGGCGGTGATATGCACTTCGCTTTCAGCTATGCCACGCAAGCTGCGCTGGTCGAGGTGGATCTCGACACGGGCGAAGTCGCCTGTCTCAAGGTAGTCGGCGCACACGACATCGGGCGAGCCATCAATCCGCTGGCGCTACAAGGTCAGATCGAAGGCGGGATTGTCATGGGACTCGGTAACTGCCTGACCGAAGCGTATATTACCGAAGATAGCCGTCCTTGGTCGTGGTTATTAGCCCGCTATAAGATGCCAAGCATTCGCCATTCGCCAGAGATTGTCTCACATATCATCGAAGCGCGTACCGCCGATGGGCCTTACGGTGCAAAAGGTGTGGGCGAGATTGCATCGATCAATACGACACCTGCCATCGTTAATGCCATTGCCAACGCTACCGGGGTTCGCATCTATAATTTGCCCGTCGATCAGGATGCGCTGCTGCGGGCGATCAAGTCCGGCAAGCGTGAGGTTCACACAGCATGGCAAGATGTGATGTGATCTGGTGACGGCTAACAAAATACTGGTTACTGGCGCAAGTGGCTTTATTGGCAGCTATCTTGTCGAGAGTCTGGTTCGCACTGGTGCTACCGTTCGCGCTATGCTGCGACATACCGGCAATCTTGACCTGATCGCGCCAGAGATCAAGCACGAAATTGAGTTTTACACAGCTGATTTGCGTGATGCGGCAGCGGTTAGCGCGGCAATGGTAGGGATCGATACGGTCTACCATTTGGGCGGAATCATATCGAGTCCCTATTCGATACAAAATCCAGAAGAAACCGTTGCAGTGAACATCACTGGGACGCTCAATATCTTACAGGCGATGCGTCAGCATGGCACGGCACGCGGCGTGATTGTCTCGACCAGCGATGTCTATGGGACGGCGCAGTACATGCCCGTTGACGAAAAACATCCACTGCAACCGCAATCGCCCTATGCTGCGACGAAGATCAGCGCCGAGGCGTTGAGCATCAGCTTTCATCGCAGCTACCAAACGCCAGTAGTCATCGTGCGCCCTTTCAATACCTATGGCCCGCGCCAGAGTACGCGGGCGGTAATCCCGACTATTATCACACAAGCCCTGACCCAAGAGATCGTCACGCTGGGCGCAATCCATACCGTGCGCGATTACACCTACATTGCCGATACCGTGCACGGACTGCTCCTAGCGGCGGAAAGTGAAGCCGCACTCGGTCAGGTCGTGAATCTTGGCACGGGACAAAGCGTGATGATCGGGGACGTGGCAAATAAGATCATCGCGCTGATTGGTCGGCCTGTAACGATTGTTGCCAACGATAGCCAACGCTTGCGCCCCAATTTGAGCGAAGTGCTACGCCTCGAATCGGACAACCGGTTAGCGAAAACGCTGCTCGGCTGGCAGCCCGAAACCGATCTGGATACTGGCTTGCAATTGACCATTGACTGGATACGCAATCATCTGGAACAGTTTGATACTCCAAGCCCGTAAATCAGCCCACAGTGTTGAGTTGCTTACTTCAGATTATCGACATAGTCTTTCGAGATCTTCAGTCCGGCTCCGGTTAGGTGAAGCACCCGCTGAACGGCTTCAACCTTTTTACCACTTTTGACAAGCTCTCGTATCTCCTGATCAACCTCAGGCGGCAGTGTAATCGTGCCTATGCGTTGGTTATACGGATAGGGTGGTTTCGATTGTTTGTCCATAGTCGTCTACCTCACTCACTAAAACCGTTGTCTTCTAACCATCCAGCAATGGCAGCGTCGGCGGCTTTCAACGCCTCATCGAGATTCGCATAGTGACCGCTACTCTCCCAAATCATGCCACCCTCATTAAGCACTCGAATCAGAGACTTAATATAATCATCCTCCCCGACTTCGATCCAACCCGCACCAGTTACCCACTCAGCAAGGTGAGGATAAGCAGTTAGAAAAGGTTGTGGATAGCTCTCCTTAGACTGTGGCATTTTTTATCGCTTTCCCGTAACGCGCCGCTTATTTTTTGCGATAGTCATTGATCCGTTTCGTCATGCCCAAAATAGACACTACTCGGATCTCATCGCCGCAGATCGGCGCGGTTGTGGGTCGGCATAACGATAGAATAGCGGCGTTGGTGGCGTTGTGGTTTTGGATGCGAATCGATCCTTACAGTGGTTTTCTTCTGAGCCATGCGCTAGGCCAATAGGTCAATGGGTCGTGCAGCGTACTTTCGTTAAAGGGCGGCACAGGCGGTTCTAACACGAATTCAGGATGGTTCGGCAAAAAGGCTTCTACCGCCGCCACAGGATTATCCCATGTCCAGCTTGGATCGCCGTGCGGCACATCATATAGATCCTTCATAATGCCATCTGTCGCCACGAGATACGATCCCGGCGTAACCAGATCGCAGTAGGCGTTGAGTTCGTTCAATACATGCTGCTTAAGATGCGA
Source organism: Chloroflexota bacterium (assembly GCA_040007395.1). GTDB lineage: Bacteria > Chloroflexota > Anaerolineae > Aggregatilineales > UBA2796 > DATGFK01. Next base: position 20,921 of record JBDTVG010000212.1, on the reverse strand, counting down.
TGAGTCAAGCAGTACCAGCACACTTTCGTCGGGTTTGATCAACGCTTTAACCTGTTCAACAATGGCGCTGTCGGTGGAACTGCCTTCGATCAGCGTGATATACGAGGCCAATTCGTGCGACTCAAGCGCAGTGCGATTCGGCCTGCGAATCTCAATATCGATCCCGATGACGTGCCCTTTGCCAAACGCTTTGCACAAACTGGCGTAGTAGATCAATGACCCACCATGTGCGATCCCCGTTTCGATGATCACATCCGGTTGTACACGGTATAGTACTTCCTGAATCCTGAGCATGTCCTCCGGCAATTGGATCACCGGGCGACCCATCCACGTAAACGTATACGAGTACTTTTGATTCCAGCCGACTTTTAACCATTGGGCGGCGATCAACTGGAAGGCTTCATCCGAGTACAATGGCAGTACGCGCTGCTGCGAATCGTTTTCCTCGGTCAAAGTTTTCGTATCGGTATCGATGATTAGCTTCATAGGTTTCACTTAATCCAGTGTGACAAGATCAATCGCTAAGTGTACATCGCGCAGCAACTTTAGGCTTTCCTCGCGATAGTTTGGGTTGAGCATGAGTGCGGTGCGTATCCCATACTCTGCCATCGCCTGATAGCTAACAATCGGGTGGCCTGTACCCGGCAAAAAATGTCCCTGCTTCTGCGGATTCAAATCAACCACACAGGCGATTTGCTGACAATCGGGATCGAGCAGATTGGCAAATGTTACCCCTTTGGCTCCCGCGCCCCAAAGCGCGACTTTACCTTGCGTGGTCAAGGTTTGCAGTTTTGCTGCCCATTGGCTCGTCCGGTCTCGCTCTGAAGTAGCAAATTCTTGGGCAAGCTGCGGGATCGCGCCGGGTTTTTTGCTGACGACGGGTTTTTCCATCGGGATCGTCGCCTCAAGCCATAGATATTGCCTGCCGAAGATATGCTCCACACTCTCAACCTGAAAGCCTGCTGCCTCAAACGCGGTGGTCAACGACTCGGCGGTGAAGTACGAGCAGTGTTCATAGAAAAAATCCCAGATTACGCGGTTACGCAAAATCCACTCGACAGTAGGTGTTTCAAAGAAGATCCGTGCCTCCGGCGAGTTGACTAACGCCTGCTTGATAATGCCAAGAAACTCAACCGGATCGGGAATATGTTCGATTACATGGCGGCACACAATCACATCGGCGGGAATATCGGTGCAATCTGCGGTGTAGAAGCGCTTCTCGAAGTGCAGCCGTCCATCGAGATCGACTTCGGGGCCGACATAGCTGGTGTCGAAGCCGTAGCCGCTGTTTTTGGCTCCTTCAAATTCGACCAACGCTCTCAGAAATAGCCCTTTGCCGCACCCAACCTCAACAATCTGAGCGTTCTGGACATTTTTATCATAGACCAAATGACGTATTAATCCCGACACATAATCGTTGAAGAACGGCGAGTAGGTCTGCGTATTGTCGTAGTGGGCATCGTAGCTCAACTTAGAGAGGTCAAAAGCCATGTTGAACACAAATCCACACGATTCGCACACGCCCAACGCCAAAGTCCCGCGTCGGATATTCCGCGCCGACTCCTGACTTTCCATGACAAGATTCTGGTTAACGGGAACCTGATCGCGTGTCAAAAACGGCGTAATGGAATCAGATCCGCAAACCGGACAATTTTGCTGATGGCTCATTGTTTTTCCTGTGCTGTATTAGCAAGCTGATCCTGCCACCAGTGTATCGTATCCGCTAATCCCTGATCGAGATCGTAACGTGGCGACCACCCAACTTCGCTAGTCAATCGACGCACATCACCAACTAGCAGCGGCGGATCATCGGCTGGAACGGGTATCGCACCAAACTGTACGAGATTTTCTTGATGTAGGGTAGTGGCAATCTTATGGATAATCGTCTGCAAAGTTACGGGTTTGCCAGACGCGATATTCACCGCGCCGCGTACCTCACTATTAAACAAGGCCACGAAAGCGCTGGCGACATCTTCAACGTGCAGAAAGTCGCGCTGCTGGTTGCCATGCGAACAACGGGCAGATTCGCCGCGTAGCAAAGATCGTATGACAGAGGACACCAGCCGATTGGGGTGTTCGTATGGGCCATACAGGAAAAACACCCGCCCCCACGCAGCACTAAGGTTCGCTTGCTGGGCAAAGCTATCGAGGATCAGATGCAGCGCATGTTTAGAGGTCGCATAGAGCGTTTTCGGCAGCAGCGGCGTAACTGCTTCGGAACAGTAGCCATAGCGCCAATCGTATTCGGCGCACGTTCCTGCCATGATGACCCGTTCGCCGCCGTGTTGGGCAAACGCTTGTAAAAGGCTGAGACTGGCCTGTACCCACCGTAAGTTTTCCGGCGAAGTCCAGAATTGCCCCGGCTCCACATACCACGCCAGAAGCAGCAAATGACTTGGCTTAATCTTGGCAATCAGTACTTGGGTTTCTGCTTCGTTCAACAGATCCGCCTGATGCCAATGTATACCTGCGCTCTCGCTTTCCGCTGGAAGTCGCGAAGTCACCGCATGAACTTCCGCGCCACTCGCCAGCAAAAACGGTAAACAGTGGCGACCAATAAAACCATTAGCTCCGGTGATCAAGATAGTCTTCATGCGTGGTAGGTAAATGGTAAGTGATGGATGATCAAATTCATTATCAGTGAATGCTTACAACGCATCGATTACCCCACCAAGTTTATATCCTAGCTTATCGAGGCTTTGCTGAGTTGCAGTTTTTACTTCTTCACTTTCATCATTTAACATATTCACGAGTGGTTCAACCGCCCTGATGTCACCAATCTCCCCTAGAGCTTCCACAACTGTCCATCGCAAAAACTTGTCTTCCGATCCTAACATAGTAATTAGAGGGTCTACTGCTTCACTGCTTCCCAGTTTCCCCAACGATGCCACCGCTTCCATTTTTACAAACTTGGCAGGATCATTTAGTAAGATACCTATCAAGGGCTTTACAGCCGCTTGACTACCAATTTCACCGAGGACTTCAGCCGCTAATTCGCGTAAAGTTTTGTTGTCCGAGTGTATGGCATCCAGCAGAGCAGGTAATGCTCCCTCACCGATTCGTATCAACCCTCTAGTGACAGGTTCTATAAGTTTAGGATCGTCATCATTACGTACAGCATTGATAAGAGGTTCCGCAGCTCGAACATCTCCAAGCCGCGCTAATTCTCTTACGGCTCCCCGCCTCAAAAATGTATTATCGAGAGCCGCAATAAATTTATCAACCTCATCAGGACTCATCATTATCCCTCCTTGCTAAAGTCTGGAATGTTGGCATCTTTAGCCGAGATAACTTGCACTTCATAGGGCCAATCGATCCCGAAGGCAGGATCGTCCCACCTCACACTTTCGGCGCATTCGGGGTGATAGAACTCGGACATCTGGTAGAAAATTTCGGTATCGTCTTGCAGCGTCACAAAGCCATGCGCCATGCCTTCGGGGATATACAGCGCCCGGTAATTGTTGGCGGTGAGTTCAGTCGCGATCCATTGCTTGTAGGTGGGCGACTCAGGGCGCAGATCGACAATCACGTCGTAGAGTGCGCCGCGTGTGCAGCGAGCAAGTTTGGCCTCGGCAAAGGGAGCCGCCTGATAGTGCATCCCGCGTAGTGTCCCTTTGAAGGCATTGAACGAGAGGTTGCATTGTACCAGCCGCGTATTCAGCCCATGCGCCTCGAATTCATCCTGACACCATGTTCGGGCGAAAAAGCCGCGTTCATCGCTGCGTTTTTCCAGTTCGACGATAAACGCGCCGGGAAGTTTGGTTTCGATGAAGATCATGCCAGTTTCCTATCCCATTCCTATACGATCCGCAAATCAGGGATCGGGATGATGAACTGTCCGCCGCGCTGCCGATACTCGGTTTGCTGTGCGAGGATTTCGTCGGCAAAGTTCCATGTTAGCAGCAGAACATAATCGGGCATTACCTCTAATAGCTTTTCCGGCGCGTAGATCGGAAGATGCGTTCCCGGCGTGTATAGTCCTTGCTTTACACTGCTGCGATCTACCACAAAATCGAGTGTTTCCTGACCTATGCCGTAATAGTTCAGCAGCGTACTGCCTTTGGCGGACGCGCCATACACGGCGATATATTTATTTTCTGCTTTAAGTTTATGCAGCAGCGCCAGTAGATCAGCGCGTAACTGCTCAACCTTCGCGCCAAATCCACGATAGAACGCGATCTGTTTCATACCTGACTCGGCTTCATCGCTCAGTGTTTGCTGGACAGCCGATGATTGCGCTTGCCCTGAGTTTTTTTGCGCGGTGATCCGCAGCGATCCACCGTGAATGGCGATCTGTTCCACATCGACAATCAGTAGTCCGTGTTTGCTGAATAAACGATCCAATGCTGTAAGTGAGAAATAGCAGAGATGCTCATGGTAAATCGTATCAAACTCGGTGTGATCAATTAGCGGCTTGAGATACGGCGCTTCGATAATCGCCACGCCGTCAGGCTTGAGCAGCAGACTAATTCCCGCCACGACTCCGTTGAGATCGGCAACGTGCGCCAGCACATTATTGGCATGGATCACATCGGCAAATTGACCTTGTGCGGCAAGCTGTCGAGCGAGATCTTCGCCAAAAAACTCACATAACGTGCGAATGCCGTTTTGTTCAGCGACTTTGGCGATATTGACGGCAGGTTCGATGCCCAGCACCGGGATACCCTGCCGATGATAGTATTGCAGCAAATAGCCATCATTGCTGGCGATCTCAATGACCAGACTGCTGGCATTCAATCCGCGTTCCGGGATCAGCCGCCCGACCAATTTTTCGGCGTGCTGCAACATGGTATCCGAGAAGGACGAGAAGTATAGATAGTCGCGGAACAGGACTTCCGGCGGCACAGTTTCGGTGATCTGAACCAGCGTGCAATTGGGACAAAAGACCAGATCGAGTGGATAGCGCGGTTCGGCCTCACTGAGTTGATCCGCCGTCAGCAAGCGATTCGCCAACGGTGTCTGACCTAGCGAAAGTACCAGTTCCAGATCGGTTTTGCCACAGGATCGGCAAGGGATCAATGATAAGTTCATGCGGATACTTTCAAGAATTCGGTGTACCAGTCAATCGTGCGTTGCAAACCGTCTTCGAGGCTAAACAAAGGTTGCCAGTCAAGCATCTTTCGCGCTTTGGCAGCACTCAGATATTGGCGTTCGATCTCGTTGTTGGCCTCATTGCGTATGTCTGGCTTCAAGTCTGAGTGCATTAAGGTCAGGATGTACTCGACCAGTTCTAGCACTGTGACCTGTACTTCGTTGGAAAAGTTGAAGGCTTGTCCGCATAGTTCAGGCTTCTGCGCTAGCTGTTCCGCCAGCAGGGTATAGATCGCTGCGCCATCTTCGACATAGAAGTAATCGCGAACATAGCTGCCATCGGAGCGAATCACGGGGCGTTGACCACGTAGTACAGATCGGATAGTTCCCGGAACGATCCGATTCCAGTTGAGGTCGCCACCGCCGTAGAAATTACCGCAGCGCGTGATCGCCACTGGCAACCCGTAGCTTACCGCATAAGTCTGCGCGATTAGGTCGGCACACGATTTGCTCACGTCGTAGGGATGGCGGCCTTGCAGCGGCGCATTTTCATCGTAGGGCAATATCTCGTGGTCGCCATAGGCTTTGTCCGACGAAGCTAAGACAATCTGCTTGACCGCCGGACTGCGCCGACAGGCTTCCAGCAGCGCCCATGTCCCGCCGATATTCGTTTCAAAGGTCGAGATCGGGTTGCGATTGGCGATTCCGACAATAGTTTGCGCTGCTAAATGAATCACGGTATCGATCTCGTATTCGCCTAGTACCCGTTCCAGCAATGCCTGATCGCAAACATCGCCGCGCACGACTTTAACGCGCTCAAGCATCCCTTGACCAAGCAGATCGCTTTGCGGAACCCAGTCGCGTACTAAACACACCACATCTGCGCCCAGCGCCAACAAGCGTTGCACAAGCCAACCGCCCACTAGCCCTGTCGCACCTGTGACAAACGTAGGGCGATCCTGCCAGAAGTTTGTTATATCTGTCATTACGTGATCAATCCCACAGCTTCCAAGGCGGATTGCCGCGCTGCCAAAGCGATTCAAGCAATTTCATATCGCGCACCGTATCCATACACTGCCAAAAAGTCTCGTGGCGGTACGCAGCAAGCTGCCCTTCAGCCGCTAACCGTTCGAGTAGATCGATTTCCAGACTAATCATATCGCCCGCTATCTGCTCAAAGATAGCGGGTTCAAGTACCATGTAGCCGCCATTGATCCAACCTTCACCGATCTGGGGCTTTTCGGTAAACTCCATGATTCGATCTTCGTTGAGTACCAATCCGCCAAAACGTGCTGGTGGGCGAACCGCAGTGATCGTTGCCAAACAACCCTGTGCTTTATGGAAACGCAGGAGCGCGTGAAGATCCACATCCGAGACTCCGTCGCCGTAAGTGAGCAAAAAGGGTTCATCTTTCAGGAAAGGTTCAAGACGTTTGACTCGTCCGCCCGTGTTCGTCCGCAATCCTGTATTCATGAGATGGATTACCCAATCTTCATTATATTCCTTGTCTTGCACTTCGATCTCACCCTTGGCAAGATTGATGGTCAGGCTACCATTCAGTCGATGATAGTCCAAGAAATAGCGCTTGATCATATCGCCTTTATAGCCCAAGGCGATATAAAATTCCTTGAATCCATAATGGGCATAATGCTTCATGATGTGCCACAGAATGGGTCGTTCGCCGATCTCGACCATTGGTTTGGGCTTGACTTCGGTTTCTTCAGCAAGGCGTGTGCCGAAGCCGCCTGCCAGAATGACAACTTTCACAGATTAAAATCTCTCGGTGCTGAATTTTCCATGCGTTGATAGTGACATTTTTTGTGGTTGATGTCAAAGTAATAGGCGGCATTATCGCTTGCATTAGTCTTAAATCGAAACTTCTGTACAATTTCAAAGAATTAGGGCAAGCCTTTTACATAACTATAAAGGTTAGATATATGAGACACGTACATTATTCCCGCGTTATCCTCAGTATTTCCTATGCGCTCGCAATAGGATTCGTGATGCTGAGTACGCAATTAATCCCGATTAGCGGTCAGATAAATTCTGATCCTGCGGTGGAAACTGACGTTGTGGCGCGTCTGAATGCGTGGCGAATTACCGAAGGTGTTGCCCCGCTGAAATTGAATCCTGAATTACAAACACTGGCCTTTGAACAGGCAAAATATCTGGTTGGCTTGACCGAGTTGCCACATGGTGGCGAACTGCATAAGGATTCGCAGGGCAATCTGCCACCGCAGCGGGCGTACAGCGCGAAATGGCCTTCTTATGGGATCAGCGCTCGTACCGCCGTTGGGGAAAATGCGGCGGTAGGCAACGCGGGCTTTGCGCTGCGCTATTGGGAACACTCTGAAATTCATAGAAAGACCGCGCTCAATCCGGGCTATCGTGAGGTCGGTGTCGCGGCGATCCGCTATCACAGAGACTACATGATTATTGCCGTGTTTGGATCACGCCCAGACTATCTTCCGGCTTTCGTATTCCCCGAAGAAGGGGATCTCTACTTTACGAACGAACAATACAAGTTCAAATCCGGCGGCAAGTGGATACAAAACGTTAGCAAAATTGAACTGTACGATGAAAATGGCAAGCCACTGCTTACCAAACCTTTGTCTTATGTGAATAAGATCGTCCTTCCGCCACTGACCACCGAAAATATCAAGGTGGTTTATGAAAGTGGCACCGCAACGACGAGTTATATACTGAATGTCAGGAACGATGTCGTGCTGCTACCGCATCATCAAAAAGCGGCGACAGTTCAGTTGCAGCCGGCGAATCCACCAAGTGCAGCAAGTACCGCGGCAACAACACCCACTATATCTGCCCCAATCGTCGCAATAACGCCATCTTTGTCAGCAGTTGTCAAAGGTGTACCACCAACGAATACGCCACGCAGTCGTCCGGCGGTTTTTCCGACCAATACCCCACGCCGTGCGACGGCTGTACCAACTACCTCTACCCCGGCAACGGTGGATGCGACTGAGTCGCCAAGCACGATTCTTTATACAGACGAATCACCCGAAATCCTGATCTTGTACGATGACGATGCGTTGGTCATTGTCAATGATACCGATGAGCCTGCCGATATTAGCGATCTGAAACTGCGCTATCAGGGGCGAGTATTGGAAACAAGCCGTTGGTCAAAGGTATCACCCGTATCACTCACTGGCTTTCCAGTGGGTCATTGCCTGATGTTAGAGGTTACGACAGCCGATGCTTTCTTGCCCGAAGCCTGTACATCGCTGCGGGCGGTACTCTCAGTCAGCCCAGATCGCTTATTCTGGCGACAAGACAAATTTGAAGTGCTGCGGGGCGATAAAGTGGTGGCTGTATGCGACAAAGAAGAGCCGGACGAAGAAGATCACTGCGAGATCTCGTGGAATTAGCCGTATCTATGCTACGAACGGTATGGGCGATCCATGCACTTAAGGATCGCCCATGCACAAATTTTACCCTTGTGTGACAAGATATTTCACGAGGTCAAGGGCAGTTGTTTGGCGATTGCGGAAACGGGCATCGATATAGGGCATGGGGGTTTGTGTCGGGCCATAGCGCCGGATTCCCACCGCACCTGTATCGCGCACAATAGCATAATACAGCCAGATAACGCCACCATCTGTATGAGGCCACGTTTGCATCGTGACTTGCACCGCGGGCGCAAGTGGATTGCGTGTTCCGCCGATCACGTCGCGCCATTGTTCCGGCGGTAGCCACAGTTCATGGTTGCCGATGCGAAGGATATGCGCTAGCCCATCGATTGTTTCGAGCGGCCCATAAAAATATCCGGGCCAGCGTGCCACGACATCCCGCAGAATTTGACGTTGCGTTTCCGGGTCCTGAATAATATTTGAGGCAGCTTGCAACATAGGACATGATGCTCCAACAATCTGACCTTGCGAGAGAATAGCGACAAAATCCCCCTCTGCCGGAGTGATCGTGGCGGGAATAGTAATCGTAAAGACGCGCTGTTTGATGAAAAAAGTAAGGGTTTCAGGCAATGGCATTAGCTCGTCCTGAATGAGAATCAAGGCACGATCATTGCCTGCTGCATCTTCGAGCGCGACATCGGCATAGTGAACTCTATCCCACAAATGCCCTTCGAGTACCTGCGTAACTCCCTCCAATAAATTGGCGCTGTGATGGTTGCCGCACTTCGAGCAATCCCACTCGATTTTGATGACTTGATGCTTGCTGACTGCATCCCTTAACTGGATCGTGATCCAGCGGCGAACAGCGGCGCGTGTCACTGCTTGAGGTGTGCAGTCTGTGTTGTCTTCATGCCCGAAATGGTGTTGTAGTTGGTCGCCCAGACGGGCGATCATCGGGCCATGACACAGCGGGCAAAAGTAGCGCTGACCACGCTGCGCTGCGGTAATGGGGATAGGATAGCCAGCTTCGTTCAACGCCCAACGATACGCAATCGCATTGCTAATCATGGATTTATTCATGGGGCGCGTTCCTTGTCTGATTTCACAATTATTATAACCCCGCTCTTACCTAAAGATGCCTGACGTCAAGCTGACTGATAGACTGCGCTTGGGCTACGCAAAGTTTGTAACGATTTACGGGCGTTACGGTCACGGTATCTTGTGCGGGTTTAGCGCTTCTGTTCCACTGGAAAGTGTTATATCATGTGGAAACACTTTGGGAATTTTCTGGAAACTTCGAGCAGTTCCGCATTCCGTGTCATCGAAGCAATCAGGTAGAATTAAATTATGACCACACTACAAACGACTCAGATCACTATTCGAGATGCCAGAGAAGAAGACCTCATGGCTTGCCTGCAACTTGACCTCTCCTACGAAACAGATTATGTATGGCAAATGGATGTGCGCGATGATACTGGGGCGATTGCCATCAGTTTCCGCACCGTGCGGCTGCCCCGCCCAATGCGGGTTATCTATCCACGCGATGCGGAGGCATTGACTCTGACATGGCAGCGGCATCATGGATTCCTCGTTGCTGAGACTTCTGGGGTGGTGCGCGGGTATTTAACAATGCGTACCGATACTGGCACAAGTACCGCTTGGGTAACGGATATAGCGATTGGTCGGGCTTGGCGGCAGCAAAAATTGGGAAGTGCGCTGCTAACTGAGGTCTACAATCGCGCTCGTGACGCGGGGTTGCAACGTCTCACTGTTGAAACGCAGACCAAGAACTATCCCGGAATCTGCTTTTGCCAGAAACGCGGGCTGAACTTTTGCGGCTTTAATGATCGATACTATCCCAACCACGATATTGCCCTGTTTTTTGGACAGAATGTGCGTTAACCAATGGGCGAAAATCTGTTAATCCTTGCCATGCAGCGCTTGAATGAAGCGCTGACCGCAGCAACAGTGATCGTTGCGACCTCGATGCTGCTCTATAACTTGACACACAGTTTGCGAGATGGTGTGATCCGCGCCTCTAGCGTGTTATTAGGCTGTGTAAGTGTTACCTATCTTGGTGATGTGTTCGTCTCGATCAGCGGAACGCCCCATTCGGTAGAGGCATGGCTGCGTTTCCAGTGGATCGGGATCGCGTTTGCTCCAGCAGCGCTGTTTCACCTTTCCGATGCGCTGCTTGCCACAACTGGCTTGATTTCACGCGGTCGGCGGCGTAGAGTAGTCAGACTGCTGTATTTGTATGGAGTCATATTTCTGTTGACAGCAGTCTTCACTAACTTGATTGTGGACGGACTGACGGTGGCTCCCATGCCGATGATGCAGCCGGGATCGCTGTTCTGGTTGTATCTAGTCTATTTTCTCGCCGTCACGATCTTTGCCGTGAATAATGTGCTGCGGGCGCGGCGGCGCTGCTTGACCAGCGCGACCCATCGCCGCATGACCTTTTTACTGCTGGTTTTTCTCACCCCATCGGCAGGGATCTTCCCCTATTCGTTGCTGTTTCATAATCCAGCACGCACCGATAGTCTGCTGTTGTGGGTGCTGATCAATCTGGGCAATCTGGGGATCGCACTGATGTTGGTGTTCATGGCTTATCCCCTGTCGTTTTTCGGCTCCAACCGCCCAGACCGTGTGATCAAGGCTGAACTGCTGCGTTTCATGCTGCGCGGCCCGGTCACTGGCGTTTTGGTATTGCTCGTGATCCTGTTTGTACCAGCATCGCGTTTCTTTGGATTGCCCGGTTTGGAGTTGATGCCCTTCGCCGCCGTCGCCACCGTGCTGCTCTTGCAATGGCTGTTCACGCTAGCGATCCCAGTGCTTGAGGGCTGGCTCATTTATAGACACGATCAGGATCAGATCAAGCAGGTGCGCGAGTTTAGCCAACGTCTGATGACGCGGGAAGATGCCCATCAACTGCTAGAGTCGACTCTAGCGGCGGTGTGCGATTATTTGCGCGTATCAAGCGCTTTTGTGGCTTCGGTGGGGCCGCAGGGCGCACGACTAGAGCAGGTAATCGGACCGCTGCTGCCTTCGCAAACGTGGCTGTCCTCGCCGGAATTCATGGCAATTGCTGCCGGGGAGGGTACACTTCCAGAAGGAATGCAGATTCATGGCGATGTCATGGTATGGCAGTCATTCTGGTTATTGTCGTTGCACGGTCAGAAAACGGTTAATCAGACTAATGGTAATTCGCCCTCAAATGGGCCATTGCTTGGGGTGATGGGAGTCTGGGCGCGTGCCTCACAGCCAGATCTGCTGCCCGAAGAAGAGGCTGTGTTCAAAGTGCTGTATACACGCGCAGCACACGTTCTTGAAGGAATGCGGCTTCAGGAAGAACTTTTTACGACCTTTGAGAATGTGCTGCGTGAGACCGGCGATGTTCAGTATGGCCCCGATCCAGTACCCTACGGCAATGCGGCGGCGTTAGTGCGCTCGGCATCTGGCGATGTTGTGGCGGAGCCGGACTTTATCGACCTGATCAAAAATGCGCTGCGTCACTACTGGGGCGGCCCACGCCTGACAGAAAGACGCTTGCTCGATCTCAATATCGTGAAGCGTGCATTAGCCGAAAATGATAATAATCCTGCCAAAGCGGTACGGGCGGTGCTGACACAAGCGATCGAAAGCCTGAAGCCTGAAGGTCAGCGCAGCATGACTACTACCGAATGGATACTATATAACATCCTTGAGATGCGTTTTATTCAGGGTCACAAAGTACGCGATGTAACCCTACGACTATCGATGAGCGAAGCCGATTTATACCGCAAACAGAATATGGCTATAGAGCAGGTGGCGCAGAGAGTCGCTGAGATGGAAAAACACCATAATGACGGTGATATGCCCGCCGATATGCCTTCACATTTAAAACCGAGGCTATAGCTGGTAGATGATAAATATAGGGGATAACACATCATGTCAGTCAATAAAGGAACGGTAATTTTCCGTCATTGGGATGAGCAAGACGGTTTAAATGAGATCGCTCAACAGTTCAAAACAATCGATGAATTGTTCACACTGTGCCTTCAAACGGATAGCAAGCTGCTGGTCGAGCGCGTGATCATCGATGGGCAGGATGCTAACGGCGCACAACGCTCGGTCACACTGGTGTTCCAGTCGGTGACTATCGAGGATGCCTAATTTCCTGCCCATGTGGTGATCTATATTTTACTGTCGGTAGCGCAGCGTTCTTTCGCGCAGTGCAGCGACAATGGCGAGATCGGGTGGCGTTTTGACAGAGCCGATGCGGGCGGAGCCATCCCCTTCGCGACGGTGAAAGTCGCTGCCAACGGTCATCACTAGATCATGCTGCCGAACAATTCCACGCAGTTCTTCGATTATGGCAGGGGTATGGTCGGGGTAAAACACTTCCAATCCATCTAGACCGAGTGGCAGCAGACCCGCGATGATTTTGCCGTAGGCTTCGTAGCGACCCGGATGCGCCAGCACGGCAATTCCCCCAGCGGCATGGACAGCGCGAATCGCATCTTCGGGGGTCAGGTTGAAATGCGGAACATAGGCGGGGCCATCGTCGCCCAGATATTTATCGAAGGCCTCTTGCAATGATCCTACAAAACCAGCCTCGACCATCGCTCGCGCCACATGCGGTCGCCCGACTGCGCCGCTGCCTGCCAGCGCATAGACACGTTCTAATGGGACATCAATCCCTAGCCCACTAAGTTTCTGGACGATCCGATCTGCACGATGGACTCGTGCACCGCGCAACTCGGACAGTAAATTTTGCAGTGGCAGATTGTCCGTATCAAACAGATAGCCAAGGATATGTGCGTCGCCCTGATCTCCTTCGCTGCTCAGTTCGACACCAACTAGAACGTCAAGTTTGGACGAAGCCGCGGCTTGTCGCGCCTCCGCGATGCCTTCTACGCTATCATGGTCGGTGAGCGCGATAACATCCATATTATTTGTTAACGCGATTTGCACAACCTCGGCAGGCGAATAAACACCGTCCGAGGCTGTGCTGTGCATATGGAGATCGACCCGCATTGTATTACTTGGCTGCCGCAGTAATACGGGGTTCGACAATGAGCCGGAGCGCGGTTCGTTCTTGATCTTCGATGGTTACTTCTGTGAAATAAGGGATGCAAATCACATCAATTCCATCGTCTGCCAAATAACCCCGTGCAATCGCCGCCGCTTTGATTGCTTGGTTAACCGCGCCTGCGCCAATTGCTTGCACTTCGGCGCGTTTGTGTTCGCGTACTACGCCCGCAATAGCTCCAGCGACAGCAGTGGAACGTGAACGGGCTGAAACCTTGATGATGTCTACCATTATCCGTTGTATCCTTCCTGGAGGCAGCAAAAATATTACTTGACCACCACAGGCGAAAAATGTGCTACGGTGCTAAAAGTGCCATGTCGGGCAAGTTTATCCATTGTAGCGGTATTTTGCTGTGACACCAAGCGTTGACCTGTAAATTTTGAGCATCAGTTTAGCGCCTCCCCAGTCAGATTACGACTGGTTAATAGTTACACATGGAATGCTTTGCCGATAATAGGGCTGTTGTAACGTGTGTATCTCGCTTTGTGCCACGACAGACAATGAGCAACCTTCTACGTGGTATAGCCACGATAAGATCGTTTCCCATAAAAGATGGATCAATCCGCTACCACTTTGTATGATCAGGGTTATAAGCGTTTGAGAACGTGCTATCTTTAGCTAGATATCTAAAAAGGATCGGTTATGATTGCTGAAGTTGTGAGTCGTCGTTACCCGATGTGGGTAATTCGGGCCGTTCGGGTCGGCTTGTTTGCAGTATTAGTCGCCCTCTCCGCGAGAGTACGTATTGAGATTGCCCCGAACGTTCCGCCCATCACGGCCCAAACACTGATGATTTTCATCACGGGTATGGTACTTGGCCCGTTAGAAGGGGCGTTGAGCGTTAGTGTATATGTCGCAGCAATCGCATTAGGCGCACCGCTGGATACACGCGGACTTGGCCCGTTGGTCTTTTGGAGCGTAACTGCGGGCTATCTGGTTGGCTTCGTTCCGGCGGCGTTTGTGGCGGGGTTAGCGTGGCGGGCCAAACAACATCGATTGTTGCTAAATGTTATATGCGGTCTTGCTGCAATGGTCGTGATTCTCGCCTTCGGTACCATTGGCGTAGCGGCTTTCCGACAGATGTCGCTGGACAGCGCTCTGATTGCTAGCGTCTTCCCGTTTATCCTGATCGAACCGGGCAAGGTGTTACTGGCGGCTTCTCTGGTTAATCTAGGGAATCAAGCGTGGCAGCGCTGGATGCCATCCAACCTCTTGCTGGGGAACTAGACCAAACTGTAGGCTTGAGCGCTTCGTTCCAAGTTGTATTTGTGTAGGGTTGGGAATGCCCGACCCTGCTTTTCTGAGGTACCTTATCCCTAGTGCTACCCCGTTGGTTTGGCTTTTTCCAACCCCAAAATAGATGATGTTGCAAGCCGCGTACCATGAGCTTCATTAGCGACACAGCGTAAAGTCATCGGGTACTCGCTTAGTTGCAACGAACGGTTATTGCGATACAATACGCGCCAAACTTGTATAAACTTGTAAACGGTCAGAAAGTTGCGCGAATGTCTTTTGACATTAACAACGAGGATAACGAGCCACAGCCGTTTATCCGCCAAGAGAGCCAACCCAAACGGCGCGGTACACAACCAGCCTCCCGCACTTCCGGCGGTGGCTTGGGGTGTGCGCTTGTTGGTATCGTGTTTGTGTTGGTTGCCGTTCTGATCGGGATTGCACTACTTTTGCCGCCTTTTTCACTGGGAGAAAGACTATTTAGTCCGCCCTATACGCAGCTTAACCAGCAAAACACTAGCACTTCCGTTGGTGGCTTGACTGTGGCGCTAGATCCGGCGAATGCGGAAAGCGGCTTCGGGGTGCGTCTGAAAGTAATTAGCTACGAAGTTTTTTCTGGGCAGACTGCCCCAGAACCAGAAGATGTGACATGGATCACGGCGGCGCGGGGAGCGCTTCCACAGTCGCTAACCCCACTGAGTCCGATCTACCTGATCGAGAAGCAAGGGACAATTCCCGGCGCAGTTTTAACAATTGCTGTGCCGCAAGGCGCAGAGGTCACCCTAATCGATTTATACCGCTACGATCTACAAACTAGCCGCTGGCAGTTCGTGGCTTCGCATCCTTCAGACGATAACAAAACCCTGATTGCTAATGTCAAAGCACTGCCAGACCGTTTGGCAGTCTTTTTGCCTAGTCGATTAGTTCCCGTGATCGGTGTGGCAGTAGATGTTGGTCAGGATCTCAAACGTGATGCGGCGGCATTGGCAAACACGATTTATCCTGCCGGGTTACAGCCTGCCGCTTCTGGGGCGCTGCAAGGGGTACTGCCTGCCGGGATCGAGATCGGGCATAGCTATGGGGTGGTTCCGGTTATCCGCAACTTTGCTACGCCTGCCGCGGTTGATGTGGCGACAGTTACAATGCTATTACAAAATAGTGGGCTGCGGGCCATTCACATCGAACGGCTGGTAGACTTTGCTAGCAGCAAGACGTATCAGGGGCTTGCCATTGATTACCGCCGTTTACCTCCTGAACAACGCGATAACTTCACTGATTTCATCACGACGTTGGCGCAAAAACTCCACAATGCGAACCTCACTCTAACCGTTGTGGTTCCTTTTCCGACACAAGATGGCAGCAACTTCAATACGGGTGCTTACGACTGGCGCAGTATTGGCGCAACCGCCGACAGCGTGCAGATTGTCTTCCCCCTTGATCCGCAAGCGCTTGCCGACAAAGGGTTAGTGAGCAATGTGTTACAATGGGCAGCCGGTGAGGTAAACCGCGCTCGTTTGCAGGCAGCGATTAGCGTGTTGAGCGTGCAGGAAACCGACGGCAGTTTTACCTCGGTCAGTGCGGGGGATGCGTTGGCTCCGCTGGGGCGCGTCGTGGTCAAGCCCAATACGCCTATCCAACCGGAAAACCCGGTAGAAGTCGGCCTGACTGGGTATGCCGCACAGTTCTTGCCGCTTGACTCGTCTAACACACCGGGAATCAAGTACTTCAACCCGGACGGTACACTTGTGGGAACCATGTGGCTCACGACAGGCGCGGCGATCAGCAAGCGGCTGGAACGGGTTGCCACCTATAATTTGGCGGGTGTCGTTGCGCTTGACCTTGCATCGCCGGGTGCGCCCAATGATGCGGTCAATACGTTGTCTGGTTACAAAGTCAATCAGCCTGCTGTCCAACCCAGTGCGCTATCACTCAAATGGATGGTCATGTCAAATGGGACGCTTGTCTCTGAATCAACAGCGATTCCCGGTACGCCTTTTATCATCAAACCGAAAAAGGAGAGCGTCGTCAATGCCGAGGTTGTGGGCGCACAGAGTACGCTCGGCCCCGTAACGATCAATGTGCTGGCTCCTGCTGCGGTGCCGACTCAAGCTGCGCCGCCAGCGACCTTACCCGCGACTGCCTCACCGTGAGGCAGCGTGACTACCCTAGTTTCAGATGGTGCCAGATCCTAACCTGAGTTTGCACCCTAGCGTTTGCCTGTACTTGGTCATTGATTTTTGATTGATCTGCAATATAGTGCAACGCCTTTTAAGGAGATTACTTTGATGACTTCACAAAACACCGCACGCGAAACTATGATGCCGACCCCGCCGCGTCGTCGCCAGCAAGTTCGGAACTTTGCGTTGATTTGGTCAGGCATTACGCTGATGATTGGTGCTTGCACGTTTATCTCGATCTATGCAGCAACGGGCATTGCCGCTAATGCCAAAGGCAATCTTGCTCCGGTGAGTATAAGCGCGAAAACGACCAATCCATCGGACGGCGCAGACGCAGCAGCAATCGCTAGTACGGCAGGAAGCTCGGATGCTACAGAAGCGCCAGACGCAGCCGTCGCAGCCGTTCCGACCAATACGACTGAACCGACGAAAGTAGCAGCGACCAGTGCGCCAGATGCAGCAGGCGGCGCACCGACTGCGACGATTAACCCGATCAAAGATACCGATTTCGATCTGGGGATCGCTGTACAAGACAATCCCGACCCGAACGTTTACAAAGTCTGGGTTGATATGGCGGGCAAACAGCTTAAACTGAATTGGGTGAAAACGCAGGTCGTCTGGCGCGATGTCGAAGCTGTCAAGGGTAAGATTGACTGGACAGCAATGGATGTCTCGATCAAGATGCTGCACGCCGCCAATATCAAAGTGCTGTTGGCAGTTGCCAAAGCGCCCAATTGGGCGCGTGACAAAAACGCTCCGACTGATAAGCCGGGTGTACTCGATGGTCCGCCAAGCAATCCTCAAGACTACGCCGATTTTCTGACTGCAATCCTCCAACGGTATCCGGGGATGATCAACGCTATCGAAGTCTGGAACGAGGTTAATCTGGATCGCGAATGGTCTACTGCGCCACAACAACTCGATCCGGCGCGCTATGTATCACTGCTCAAAGCCGCCCACGATGCGATCAAGGCGGCAGACCCGAACGTGATCGTCGTTACGTCGGCGCTCTCACCTACTGGAGCCAACAACGGCGTTAACTACGTTGACGATTTTGTTTATATGGACAAGCTAATTAAAGCTGGGATGCTCAACTACGCCGACTGTGTAGGCGCACACCATAACGGCTTGAATGTGCCGCCTGATGCCGACTACAAAAATATCCCAGAGCGTACCCCCCGCGCCAAGTATCGTGGCCCGTGGGAAAATCCGAATCATAGCTGGTCATTCAAGAGTACCATCATGGGCTACGCCGATAAGGTCAAGGCAGCCGGCAGTAATCTCAAGCTATGCGTGACAGAATTCGGCTGGCCTACTGCCGACGGATTAACGGGTAATCTGCGTTCTGGCTTTGAGTTTGTCAAAGATAATACCATCGTTGATCAAGCCAACTTTACCGAGCTGGCGATCACTGAGATGCAGCAGTGGGGCTTTGTCCGGTTGGCAATCGTGTTCAATCTGAACTATGGCGCACAGGCAGGCTGGTCGCTGGAAGGCGGCGTGGGCGATAACGTGGTATGGTCGATCCTCGGCAAAGATTTTGTGGCACATCCGGTCTGGAAGAAGATCGAAGACCGCAACTTCAGGGGGCAACCGCGTAAAGCTAGCTGATGAACATATTCAATTCAAAGAGCGCCAGAATCAGCACGTTCGTTGTGCTGGTTATTCTGGCGCTCGGTGTGCCTACCCTTGTCTCTGTACTCAGTAAACCAACACCAACCCCTGATAAGCTCGGTGCAAGCCTGATCACCCATCGAGCATTTCCGTCGCTCAGTTATGGGATTCACGCTTTCCTATGGTGGAACGCCGCCACCCGATCCCGCGATCTGGAACGTATACGACAGATGCGCTTTGGCTATGTCAAGCAGATCATCGACTGGAACGATGTTCGTGCCGATGTGAACCAACCCTACAACTGGGAACATATGGATCTCGTTGTGGGCGAAACCGCCTACCGCGGCTTGAAGCTCGTGGCCCGTCTTAGCAAGCCGCCCTATTGGGTGATCATGCCCAAAAACAGTGACCCTAACCAACCACCCTTTGACACTAAAGCCTTTGGAACGTGGTGTCATGTGCTAGCGGATCGGTACAAAGGTAAGATCGTTGGCTATCAAGTCTGGAATGAGCCGAATCTCGCTCGCGAATGGGAAAACCGCCCGCCGAACCCTGCCGCCTACGTCAAATTATTGGCGGCCTGCTATGAGGGTATCAAGTCCGCTGATCCGAATGCGTTGGTGATTAGCGCGCCGCTAGCGCCCACTGGCAACGACGACGCAACTGCGATGTCTGACGAACGCTATTTACAAGGGATGTACGATGCGGGTCTCGCCAACTACTATGATGTGCTTGGTCTGAACGCTCCCGGCTACAAATCACCGCCCGAAACCGCGCCTGACGATCCATCGTTGGATGGACATCGCTTTCAGGTATTCCGCCATGTCGAGGATATGCGGGCGATTCAGGTGGCACGCGGCGATGGTGCCAAACAAGTGGCACTGTTAGAAGTGGGCTGGACGGTAGATACTCGCGATAAAGTGCTGCAAGACGGCAAGCTAGTCGATAACCCCTATCGCTGGCACGCGGTGACTGAGAAACAGCAGGCCGACTACCTAGTCGGCGCGTATGCCTACGCCGCCCAATACTGGCGACCTTGGGTCGGCCTCATGGTCACGATCTATATGCCTGACCCCACTTGGACGGAAAATGACGAAGAATACTGGTGGAGCATTGCCCATACCGGAGAACAGACCTATTTCCGCGATGCGTTTTATGCGTTAGCAGATATGGCCCATTATGTGGATGACACGAGCGAACCAGCCCTAAAACCCGGTACGAACAACTATTCGCCGCTGCCAGCGTGGCAACCTACCACCCCCACCGCCAAACCTTAATACCAGTCTATTCCGCCTGTAGCTAAAAATAGATCTCGATAAAGATCTCCCCCAATTGCAGACGATCGCCGGAGTGCAGCAATTGGGGGTCGTTGGGTGCCAACCGAGCATTATTCAACCAGCTTCCGTTATTGCTATTAAGGTCTTCGATAGTCAACCCATCGTCGGTGCGTTGTAGCACGGCATGAATACGCGATACGCCTTTTTCAAACGCGCCATAATCGGTTAGGTCGATGCGTGGTTGAGTCGTGTTTTGGGTTGAATACCTGCCTAGTGCGGCTTGGCGTGTGATATGCACGATCAAAGGATCATCAATATCGTTGACGTAGAGAGCCACCGCATCTGGGCCAAGCAGCCCCAGATGCTTGGTAAACTGACGCTGGGGTGCAGACATCTCAATATCATCGAGCGACTCCGTAGGCAAGGCGCGCGTATCACGATCAACATGGGCGAGTAAGGTATCACAATGAGCACAAACTAACGCGCCCACAGGATTTTCGTGACCACAAGCAGGGCATATTACAGGCGGCATGAGTGTCTTTCCTACAGAAAAGGCAAATGAGTTTGTTTGCTGATTAAAATGGCGCAGCTTAGTTACCGACAGGCAAGGTACGGAGTATTTGGTAATTAAATCACAAATAGTCTCGCCCACTATTTAATCTGGTTTACATGCCCTATGACCATTTATCACTACCTTCAGGACTCACAGAGTCAGGAAATTATAGTGAATCACCAGAAGAACTTTAAGACTGATTTCGAGATCCTCTGATGATCTAATTATCACTCAAATATGGCGTTTTATTCGCGTTATTGATTACAAATTTGTCACAGACTGAGGATTTAGACGACTATGTTGGTCTGCACCACCCAAGCGTAGTGCAATCGTCAGGTTCGCATCACGCTTGCGTCAAGTTGATTGGTCGCGAGTGTACTATGCTTATCAATAGGGGATTTTTATTGTTAGCGAAAGGCACTATGCGAACTCCATCTTATTATCCAGCCAATACTGTTCCAAACTACAAACCGCGTAACGCTTTCCAACCCTATTTCTGGATATTGGCGATTGGTGGTGTGATTGCGCTGCTCTTAATTGCACTGTGCATGTTGATTCCAGCAGTGGTGATCGGCGGGATATATGCTTCTGGCA